>CAKZKA010000053.1 GCA_937120965.1 uncultured Chloroflexota bacterium | reverse complement strand
AGTGAGGCGGAGGCCTTCCGCAAGATCCAGCAACTGGCGATGAACAGTCGCAAGACGATGCGCGAGGTGGCACAGGCGATTTTGCTCGCCAGGCAGTTGAGCGTCTGACGGCACGGACATGGCGGGAGGAGGCCGGAGCAGGCACAGCCCGCTCGGCAACTAAGCCCCGCCGGGTGGCGGTCGGGCCGCTCGTGAACATGTTCTCCCTGTTCTTTCACTATGTTGTAAACGTGCGGGCGATTGCAGGTATGGTATGCTCACTTCGCAGAACGATGCGAAGGAGACGACCATGGCTCACATCGCCCCAAGCCAACCCTGTCTGACACGCCATGCCGTGATCCTGGCCGCTGGCGAGTCGACCCGCACCCGTCCGCTTACGCTGCACCGCCCGAAACCCCTGATCCCGCTGCTCGGTCGCCCGCTCCTGGCCCATATCCTCGATGCGCTGGCAGGTCTGGTTGAGCGAGTAACCCTGGTTGTGGGGTATCGCGCCGAGATGGTTGAGGCTGCGTTCGGGACAGCCTACCGCGGCATGACCCTGCGCTACGCCCGGCAGGAGGTGATGAACGGCACTGCCGGGGCGCTGCTGGCGGCTGGCCCGATTGACGAGCCGTTTTTTCTGCTCTACGGGGATAATCTGGTGGCCCACGAAGATGTGGTCGGCGTGTGTCGCTGGCGCTATGGCGTGGCCGGGTTGCGCGTGGCTGACGCCCGTTCCTTTGGCGTACTGGAGCTTGTGGACGGAACGGTGCGCCGGATTGTTGAAAAGCCGGCCGACCCGCCGCCCGATGCCCTTGCCAATGCCGGAGTGTACCATTTTGATGGCGCCGTCTTCCGGCTGCTGGAGGGGATCGCGCCCTCGCCGCGCGGGGAGCTGGAACTGACGGACCTGATTGGCGCACTGGCGGCGGAGCAACCGGTGCATGCCCACCTGTGCTCGGGCCACTGGGTTCCGGTAGGCACGCCGTGGGAAGCGTTGAGCGCGGCGCACTTCTTGCTAACGAAGGGGGGCGCGGAGGGGGTCTGGCTGCACCCCGAGGCGCGGGTGGAGCCCGGGGCGCAGATCATCGGACCAACGGCGATTGACGCGGGTTGCGTGGTGCGCGCCGGGGCAGTGGTTGCGGCCTCGGTACTTGGCGCGGGGGCGGTGGTGGGCCCCGGGGCGCGAGTACACTACTCGTGGCTCGATGACGGAGCGCGCGTCGGCGCGGGCGCCGAGCTGGAGGCGCGGGTATTCGAGGACGCGCGCCCCGTGGCTGAGACCCGGGGTGTGCTGAGTCGCGCGCAGCTCAGCACCCGGGGCGCCGTGCTGGCGCGGGGTGTACATGTTCCCGACGGGGCGGTGATCGCGCCAGGGAGCATTCTCAGGGGATGATCAAACGCCGGGGGGCTGGTATTCAGGGGCGGACAGAACACGTGGGCGCAGGCGGAAGCTGGGGCCCGGGGACGCCCTGGAGGCCCTCGCTCCTGTGCCCTCTTGCTCAGGGGCAGCTTTTTGCGGAGCGCATCAGGATGCCATGCTGGAGCGGAGGATCAGGCTGCTCCCGCCCCCCTCTCCACCGTAGGTGGAGAGGGGGGATGGGGGGGTGAGGACCTGCCCACGTTGAGCGGGTCGTGTTTGACCGTCGCGACGCGGGCGGTGGAGAGGGGGGATGGGGGGGTGAGGACCTGCCCACCCCTGAGCGCCAGCAATCCTATGGACCCATGGAGCGGTTGAGGGCAACTCAGGCGGCTTTGTCCTCACCCTGCTACCACATCTGCTGCAACAGGTTGAGCAGATCCTCCTCGGTAGCATCGCGCGGGTTCCAGAACATCGCCGCCTCGACGACGGAGAGGGCGGCGAGTTCAGGCAGAGCCGACTCGGGGATCTCCACGTCACGCAGGCGCAGCGGCAGGCCGCAGTCGGCGGCCAGCTTCTGCACCGCGGCGATCCCGTCGGCAATCACCTCTTCGTCACTGCGTCCACCGGTGTTAACGCCCATAGCCCGGGCGATGCGCACATAGCGTTCGGGCGCCACCGGGGCATTAAACTGCATGCCGTAGGGCAGAATAATCGAATTGAGCGTCCCGTGATGCACGGGGTAGTGCGCGCCAATGGCGTGGGAGATAGCATGCACCACGCCGAACCAGCTATTCGAGCACGCCACGCCGGCCATACACGAGGCCAGGAGCATCTGGCTGCGCGCTTCGAGGTTACTGCCGTGGTGTACCGCGTCGCGCAGATGGTTGGCAATAATGTCAATCGAAGCCAGGGCCAGGCTATCGCTGAAGGGATTGTTCTCGGTTGAAACGTAGGACTCGATGGCGTGGGAGAGGGCATCCATCCCGGTGGCAGCCGTCAGGCGCGGGGGCAGCGTGAGGGTCAACTCGGGGTCGAGCACCGCAATATCGGGCATGAGGTAGCGACTGGCGAGGCTGATCTTGCGGTTCTCGTCCTCGTCCTTGATCACGGCGACCACGGTCACCTCACTGCCGGTGCCGGCGGTGGTCGGAACGGCGATCATCGGCGTCAGCGGCTGAATGATCGTATTGTAGCCCTCATACTGAGGAATCTCGCCACCGAGGGTCAGCAAGATCCGCAAACCCTTTGCCGTATCGATAGGACTGCCGCCACCGAGGGCGATGATCAAATCGGCGCGGGCCGCGCGGGCCGCCTCGGTGGCCTCGTTGACGGTTGCCAGCGACGAGTTGGGGGGCACATTGTCGTAGATGCCCACCACTTCGGCAAAGCCTTCGATTCCCGCCAGCACCGGCTCGAGCAAACCGGCGGCCACCACCCCCTTATCGGCGACGATAAACGCGCGTTCCGCGGCGAGTTCCTGGACCAGCGCGCCCAGCTCCCGCGCCAGTCCCGCCTTATATTGCACCCGCGCCCTCAGGCCGAACTCGAAAAACTCCTGCATACCCCACCGTCCTTTGGCTCACTGCGTCATACCGTGAGTCCATTATACGGGAGCTGTGAAGGGGGGCATGCCTGAGGTGAACATAGCCGACCCGCGGGAGGGTCTGGGAGGGTGCAGCCCTTCAACCGGTTTTACCTGCTCTGCGATAGGCTTCTTGGGACGCCGAGGGGAAATGGGCCAACGAATGGGAAACGAACAAACGAATGCGAGCGGCGTGGCTGACTCTAAGGTGAACCTGGCCCACCCGCGGGGAGGGTGTGGTAGGGCGCAGCCCTGCAACGGGTTTCACCTGCTCTGGAATGGGCTTCCTGGGACACGGGGGGGGAAATGGGCCAACGAATGGGAAACGAATAAACGAATGCGAGCGGCGTGGCTGACTCTGAGGTGAACATAGCCCGCCAGCGGGGAGGGTTTGGCGCGCTCGGCCCCCTTCCCAGCCTCCCCTCGCCGGGGGCAGGCGTCCGGTTCCCTGCTGCCGGGCGGTACAGCCGCAGGGCGGCCAACTGTAAGAGATGGGGCCGCCGGGGTACTTGATCCATGTGCCCCGCCATATGCAGTTTCTGGAAGCAGCCACACAGGCCTGGAAAAGCTGCGTCGTTCCGGCTTGTTTCAGACGTTGCGAAACGAACATCGTTCCGAAACCTTCTGAGATCCCACGTTTAAAGTTTCAGATCGTTTTGCCAGTGACTGATATGAACATAGGGGGAACCCGGGTTTCCCCAACCCCCTGCCTGTAGGGGTGCCAGTCGCTCCCAACCGCGGTTAAGAAATGGGGAACTCGGGTTTCCCCAACCCCCTGCCGGTGGGGGTGCTAGCCGTTCTTGGGACATAGGGAACCCGGGTTTCCCCAACCCCCTGCCGGTGGGGGCGCCAGCCGCTCCCAACCGCGGTTGGGAAAAGGGGAACTCGGGTTTCCCCAATCCCTCCCTGAGGGGAAGGTTTGGGAGGGCTGCACTCTCCCGTGAATTCCCCCCTCCCGTTCAGTGGAAAACAGGTAAACATTCGCAGCCTTTCCTGCACGTTGATGACAGCACGGATATCAACTGGTCGAGTCGTCCGGCGATACGGCCGGAGTGTCGCTCCATCGCCAGAGGAGGCTTTTATGAGCGACGAACCGTGGTTGCGCGTTCCAGTGGACCGGCAGGAACTCTGGCATCATCCGGGATGGGAGCATTACCAACGGGCCTTAGAGCTTCTTGAACGTGCTGACTGGTTGCAGGCGTTGCGAGCGCTAGCGGTCGCCGAAGCGGAGTTTCGCGCGCACGACGATCAACAGGGGTTGTGGCGATCCTTGAGCGGTCAGGTGATGGTGCACTGGCACACGGGTGACGCGGCGCTGGCCGTTGCCCGCGCATCGGCAGCCATACGCGCCGCCGAAACCGCTCACGACGTGCTGGGCCTCGGGTTGACTGCCTGGCAGGTGGCAGCGCTCATGGTTGAGCAAGGGGACTATCGCCATGGCGCTGAGTGGCTGGCGCACGCGGCGCGTGGGCTGGAGATGCTTAGCGCTGCGTCGCAGGCATCCGATCTGAAAGCTGCGGCGCAACTGTGCCTGGAAATCCTGCGCTGGAAGGATCTGCTTCGGCAGGGGCTTGCCAGACACAGTACCGCTGCGGAGGTTATTCAGGCCGTGCAACGCGATCTGCGGACACGGCTGATCCAGGCGGCTACCGATCTACGCGCCTACACCGGCGAGCGTCTCTGGTCGATCCAGCTTCCTATGCTCACGCTGGCGTCGGCGCCTGCCTCCGAGTTGCTGTCGCAGACCGCCTCGCTCGGACAGCGGGTGGTGCACTGGTGGCGCAGCTTGCGGGCAGGGCGCCTCCCCCTGCCGCCCTCGCCGCCGATCGCGCCGCCAGCCTACCCCTCTCTGGCGCTGCCGCAGCGCGACGCCTCACCCCTGGCCTCAGAGCCGGCAACGTCGGCGCCAGCCTCATTGCTCGCTCCCGAACCCCTCCCGACGCCCCAGATCAACGTGCCCCCCCCTCCTCCGCCCGACCCCGGCGCCGGCCCGGCGCCTGACGGCGAGCCGCATCTGCCGCCGGAGCCGCACGGGGGCGCCAGGATCGCCGTTACGTGTTTCGGGCACTTCCGGGTCACTATTGACGACCAGCCGGTGGAGCGATGGGAGAGTAACCGCGCCCGGACCATCTTCAAGTACCTGGCTGTCCGGCGGCACACGCCAGCGCCGAAAGACCTGCTGGCCGAGCTGTTCTGGCACGAGTCGGAGCCTGATCTCGCCCGGCGCAGCCTGCATCAGGCGATCTATTGTCTGCGCCAGTCGCTCAAGCGGGTTGCGCCAGACCTGCCGATCGTCATGTTTGCCAACGACTGCTATTACCTCAACCCCGAGGCGACGATGTGGGTTGACAGCGAGGAGTTTACGCGCCTGATCAACGTGGCCCGGGCGCACTACGCTACAGGCGAGCAGGCGGCGGCCATGAACGCCTACGCTACCGCGGTGGATCTGGTGCGTGGCGAGTTTCTGGAGGAAGAGCGCTACGAAGCCTGGGCCGAAGAGTTGCGCCACACCTATCAGGCCATGCTCAGCGAGGCCCTCCATCGTCTGGCCAGTTTTTATGCCGGGCAGCGCGAGTTTGCCACGGCGGTCCTCTACGCGCAGCGCATTCTGGCCCAGGAGCGCTGTGATGAGGAGGCGCACCTGCTGCTGATGCGCGCCTATTTGTCCCAGGGCCTGCGCCATCTGGCAGTGCGCCAGTACCAGGTCTGCGTCAATGCCCTGCGCACCGAGTTAGGACTCGATCCCTCCCCTGAACTCGAACGGTTCTACCGCCAGGTTGTTGCGGTCGAATAGTTCCCTCGCGGGCCTTTTATCCGCCCCTCTCCACACCCTCCTCCCCAGCTCTCCCGGCCACGCTCGCCACGCGTTCACACATCACCTGCCCATACGATCCCTGAGTGCTCGTGGCTCCGCTCCTGGTTCGCTGAGCGCGGAGTTACCGATTGTGCCGCGGTTATCTGGTGCTCATTCCAGACTCAACGGGTGCTATGAGGCCGCTCACAGGCTGATCAGAAACTGCCCAATCAAAACTCGTCTGGCCGGGCAGATAGGGCGGCGCATGCGGCAAACTCTGAGGTGAACATACGGGGAAACCGGGTTTCCCCATTCCCCTGCCGGTGGGGGCGCCAGCCGCTCCCAGCAGCGGGTGGGACATGGGGAAGCCGGCGTTCCCCACGCCCCTGCCGGTTTAAGGGCGGACAGAACATCCGGGCTAACGTGGCTTATACCGCATTGGAACGCCCCCGCGCATGGCTCTGGTCTCCCCTCTCCAGCGAAGCTGGAGAGGGGGAGGGGGTGAGGACCAAGCGGCGCATCCCAATGCCATAACGCCCATCGGCGCTCATACGTTCTGTCCGCCCCATTCCCCTGCCGGTGGGGGCGCCAGCCGCTCCCAGCAGCGGGTGGGACATGGGGAAGCCGGAGTTCCCCACACCCCTGCCGGCGGGGAGGGCTTGGGAGGGCGAAGCCCTCAGGCGCCGCACGCAGGCATGGATCGCCGCTCACCGCTGCGCCCGGCTGCGGCAGGAGTCAGATTTGTGCGGCGGTTAGCAAAGAATCTGAGCTACGGGTGAGCGGGGGAGCCTATCCTGGCTTCCGTCGGAACGACGCAGCGGGCGTCGTTCGAGACCTAGCCTATCTGGAGGTGTCGCGATGACAGCAGTGGTAACCCGTGGCGAGATGGCGGTGAGTCGGAGTGGCGCAATCGAGGTGTCCGTGGAGCAGATCCGCGCCGCGCTCGAAGCAAAGTTGCAGGCCGTCCATGATGAAATGATGGCGAAGGCAGTGCCACAGACGGCTGGCCCGGCTCTGTGGTGGGACATGTACGCCTACGGTCCGTTCAAGGCGCCAATTCCGCCCTTCCCGGCCCCCAACCAGGTTGTGCGACTGGGAGAGACGGTGTACATCGCCTCGATCCTGTACCTGAATGAGTTCTTCCCGGTGCCGACCTCCGCTTCCATCCTTGCCAACTTCGGCCTGCCCTACACGATCTCGTGGGATACCAACAACGTCACCAGCCTGTCCAAGGAGCTTGCCCTGTCCGGTTCGCATACCAGCCACTTCGTGCCCGGCCAGGCCTGGTATGTGTACATCATCGAACTCAAGCCCGAGCACGAAGGCATCCACGAGGTCAACCTGCGTGGCCGCATCACCGGCTGCAACGGCGAGCTGGCGCCTCCCTTCGCTGGCTATGCCACCCTGGTCTACGAGTTCGACAGCTCGCTCTTCACCCTCGGTTCGCACTCGCGCTACCAGGGTCCGGTGCGCTTCGACGTCTACCGCTAAGCGGTGCATCGCCAGCGTGCTGCCGCTGCCCTCCTCTCCCTCAACGGGAGAGGAGGGCGGAGGAGTGGGAGGCGCGATGGGGCAAGGAGAGATTACCGCTGGCGAACCCGGGCACACGGGCTCCGGCCCGCATACGGGCGAGGCGCTCGCGCACCCGCTGTGGACGACGCGGGGTTTGCCAGCAGCATCATAAGGAACCGAACCATGATACGTGTTGACCCGCGCCTGATTGAACGGGCCCGCCTGAGCTTGCGAAGCATGATTCAGGACTACCTCCTCAGCCCTGAGTACAGCATTGGACTGATTGATTTCGGCTTTCCCCGGCGCACTGACTCCGTCACACGGAAGCGGTACTGGGACGCCGACAGCGTAAGCCTGCGCTTTCACGTCACGAAAAAATACACCCTGGACGAGCTTGAGGCCCTGAAGCTCAAAGTTTTGCCCCGGCGTATCGGGCAGTTTGAGACCGACGTGATCGAGGCCGAATACGGCGTGCCACTACTGGCCGAGGCGCCGTCTGGCCCGCGCACCGCGCCGCGTACGCGGCTATGCGGCGGATTGGGCATTTCGGCCTTTGCTGATATTTACGGCACCCTTGGCGGGGTCGTCCGCGACCGCCAGAATGGCGCGGCTATGATCCTGAGCAACTGGCACGTACTGTATGCCACGCGCAACGCCCGCGCGGGCCAGCCCATCCATCAACCGATCTTGCGTTCGTCTGGCCCTCGAACGCCCATTGTTGCCCGCGCTGCGCGAGAGCGCCTCTCGGTGCCTGCGCCGGGCCAGTTGTGCCTGGATGTTGCCGTGGCCGAACTGGTCGATCCGCGGCCGGAGCGCTGGGAGAATCTCCAACTCGAGGTTGGCAGGGTCACCGGCGTGACCGGGGCACAGCTAGGAATGCAGGTGGTCAAATCCGGACTGACCAGCGGCAAGACCTTCGGCGTGGTCACCGGCATTGAAGGGTTCAACAAGATGACCTACCAGGGCAACTGGTTGCGACTCATCGAGCGGGTCGTCACCATCAGCCGCTACCCGCTGGACCGCAGCACGGCCCTGGTCAGCATGCCGGGTGACTCCGGCTCGTGGTGGCTCGATGCTGCCACGGGGCAAGCGGTCGCCGTCCATTATGCCGGCCTGCGCGATGGCACTCGCGCCCAGGGCATGGATATGCAGGCGGTCCTCGATGCGCTGGAGGTGGACCTGGCCTGAAGGCTGGAGATTATATTATCCGCCGTCCATACGGCTGCAACGCACACTACCGTGATGAACAAGGGGTTCATCGGAGGGCGCAGCCTTTCCAAACCCTCCCCTCAGGGAGGGGTATGGGGAAACCCGGTTTCCCCATACCCAACCGCGGCAGGGTTCGTCTGGCGCCCCGACGGGCAGGGGTGCGGTTCGACAGGCTCACCGCAGGTGGGGAAACCCGGTTTCCTTCCTCTTTCGTACTCGGGCAGCGTGAGCTACATATGTGCCAACAGGAGTCTGCAATGAGCGAATCCGAGGGAGCAACACCCTCTCAGGCCGGTTCGAACCCACCCGAGAGCGGCAATCGGCCACCGTTGGCCTGGCGCGAGCGCGCTGCGTTCCACGTTACGATCCACTCGGCGACCGGTGAGGGGGAAGGGCTGATCTGGGAGACCCGGGCCGATCAGGAAGAGCGTGGCATCTCGATGACCTGGCCGGGCATGCCCGGTCAGGAGTTGCTGGACTGGATGATCAGCGTGGTTGGTCTGAGCGAACCCCCAGGCGCCGGTCAGCCGCCAGCCGAGGCGCCCGGCGCGATGCCGCCTGCCCCGACCGATGAGACGGCTGAAGCTGCGCCGGAGGCGCCGGTTGATGACCTGACCCGCATCAACGGCATCACCCCCACGACGGCGCAACGGCTGCGCAAGGCCGGGATCAGCACCTTCGCCCAACTGGCCGGCTCTTCAGCCGAGGAGCTGGGCGAATTACTCAAACGACCGGCTGAGTCCATCGTCAAACGTGGCTGGATCGAACAGGCCCGGATCCTGGCAGAGGCCGGCAAAGCGCCTGTTCCGCCAACGCTTTCATCCGACCGGCCAGGCGAGGCAGCCGCGGTGGTCGAAGTGCGCCTCGACGCGAACGGCGAGGTGCTCGACCTGGGCATCATTCGCGAGGGCCAGCCGCCTGCGCCGGAACCCCTGCCCGGTGAAGGGCAGATCGTGCGCTTCTTCGTACATCCGGCGCCGCCACTGCCCGAACCGGCGCAAGGCAGCCTGTACGAATTGTTCCTCGACGAACTCGTTCTGGAGCAACTGCCCACCCCATCACCGGCTGGTGTGACCCGGTTATGCGCCCGCTCGACCCTCCACATTGCGGCGACTGGCGATGGCGTCGACGCGCCGGTCGCCTACACTGCCGTTATGGTCGCTTCCGATCTGGAGAGCGGAGCCACAACCGTGCTCCAGAGCGCCAGCGGGCAGGTGGCCCCTCCCATCCAGGACGTGCCGCTGGAACTGACCTTCGAACTGCCGATGGTTGGGCGCTACCACACGCTGCTGGTCGCGATGCTCTCCGGTGCGACGGCGCTGGCCGCTGTTGCAGGGCCGCGCTTGCGGGTGCTTCCTTGAAAAATACGGGAAAACCGGGTTTCCCCACCTGCGGTGAGCCTGTCGAACCGCACCCCTGCCTGTGGGGGGCGCCAGCCGCTCCCACCAGCAGGTGGGACATGGGGAAACCAGGTTTCCCCAATCCCCTCCCTGTGGGGAGGAGCCCGGTTCCCTCCCCCAGCGGGGGAGGGCCAGGGAGGGGGCGGCCCTCCCAAAGACGCCCCATATTCATCGCGGCGTTGTGCGCTCCGCGCATGGGGCCTGATGTGAACATGCGGGAAAACCTGGTTTCCCCGCACCCCTCCCGGCGCTGACAGCCAGGGGAATGAGACGAATCAGTGCACCCCGAAAGGGGGGCGGGCCATAGCGGTCTCCCCGCGCCCCCGCAGGTTCAGCAGCAGGCTGTTCCGGGGTCTACAGATCAGGGAGACTCAGGCCCTCATCCTCGAGCGCGTTGAGCGCCTTGAGCCAGGGGCGAAGCCAGTCGAGCGCCTGATCGTTCTCCAGATTGGCGCCACCACTGGAAGGGAGATCTTCGGTCGCCGCGAATGGGCTGGATTCAGCAGCGAGGAGCAATGGCCCGCCTGCCATCCTGTTCAGACCGCCGCAGTGCGTGGCCCACGCATCACCCATCGCCAGCACCTCGACCTGCAACACCGGTCGAAGCCGAAGCTCCAGCCGGTGGCCACAATGGGGGCACACCCACTCTTCGGCGCCTGTCTCGTTCACTCCTGCTCGCCGCATAACATGATGCTCGCGCGTGACCCTCATGCTCTTGAACCCCCTTCTGTCGGTTGCACCGGGCAGTCGGTACTCCAGCCAGACTTCTGCTTCTGGAAGGCGCGGAGGGGCGAAGCCCCTCCGCGCGTCCCTTTCCGGTGCGCGGCGCAACCGCCGCGTACCGGAAAGGGGTTTCGGAGGCCGCAGGCCCCTCACACCCTCGCCAAGACAGTATCTTGTGGCGCTACTGACACTCCCGGAACGTGTTGTGGCATCCGTACCACTGTGGAGCGGAATGCAGGGCTGGACCTTCCATACCCCATGTTTTTAATTTTAAACCATAATTAACAATCTGTGAACAGAACGTTGTGCGTGTCTCAGGGCCGATGCAACGCAGGCGCACGCAGCCCTCTCCCGCGCGCGGACGAGGGGAGTGGGGCAACCGGGTTGTCCCGCTTTCTGGCGCCCGTCGGGCGTGGCGCTACAGGCTGGTAACCAGACCCGGGCGCACCTCCACTCCCTCGCGCCAGACCTGGCGCCCGTCGGGGTGGGTGATGGCGAGAGTGTAGAGGCCGGGCGGCACTTCGACGGCTCCGAACCAGCCATCGCCTGACGCGGTCAGGTCACGGAGCCACGCGCCGTTGTGGAAGAGTGTGACTTTTGCGCCGGGAATGACCTGCCCATCAATGGTGGCGATGCCCTGGAGGTGGCCGCCGGTGGGCGCGGCGATCCACGGCCAGGCGGGCGCCACTGCCGGTTGCGCAAACACGGTGGCGCGCAACTGATCCATAAACGTCCGCCGCTTTTCGTCGTTGATCCCGGCAATAGCATTGGCGTAGGAGAAGAACGCCACCCCTGCGGTGCCGCGCCCCTGCCCATCGGCGGCCAGCGCCCGCTGCACCTGGCTGATATTCTGCTCAGGCGTGTTGAGCCAGGCCCCGATACCGGGCACAATCGCCCGGCGCCCCGCGCGCTCGCGGCTGAAACGCAGCCAGCCGTCGTACCAGTCTCGCGAACGCGGATCGCCCTCGGCAAAGTAGTACATCGGCACCGCGAAATCGAGAATGCCCTCCTCGAGCCAGGCCGGCCAGTCCTGGAAGACACGGTCGTAAGCCGCCGAGCGCCACCACTCGCCGTTGTTGCCCAGGCCGCCCCAGGCGATGGTCGCCGCACTGACCTGAATGGCGGGGTTTTCGGCCTTGGCGCGGATGTACAGCCGCCGGGCCAGCTCGCTCACCCGGTCGCGCCGCCACTGCGACCAGGCGGGGTCATCGGGTGCGGGGCGGCTGTTGAGCGGGCGTCCCTGGGCCTGGTTGAAACGCTCGAGGCTCACCTGGTTGTAGCCGTATTCCCTACCAGCGAAGCGAATATAGTCCCAATGGATGCCGTCCAGAGCGGGGTAGGCCCGCAGCAGATGCTGGACCAGCCGCTCCAGGTAGGCGATCGAAGCAGGATGCCCGAAATCCAGATCGCCCACCTGCACGCCGTTGTAGGTCGCCGTGGTCCAGCGTTCGGCGCCGCTGGCCTGCGGGCCGTGGGCGGTGCAAACGTGTTGCGGATGGTTCCAGAGCCGGTCAGACGGGCGACAGGTCACCGAGATCACCAGCCAGGCGTGGACCTGCACGCCCCGCGAGTGGGCCTTTTCGATCAGGTACTCGAGGGGGTCAAATTCGTGGGCCGGGGCGAGGCGCGGGTCGGCGCCCCGCGGCTCAAAGGCGCGATTGTACCAGGCGTCGCCGTGGCGACGGGCCTGCACGAAGATCGCGTTGGCGCCGGCGCGCACGACATTCTCGACCAGTTCGTCAACCTGGGGGTGGTTGTAGAAGCCCGGGTTGAGATTATCCACCCAGAAGGCGCGCAGTTGCGCCAGGGGTGCCTGCGCCGCGACCGGGCGGGCCGTGAACGGGGAGAGCATGATCGCGAGGAGCAAGAAGGCGATCGCCAGGGGTGTAAGACGGGCGCTGCGGAAGGTATGCCATGCGCGCATAGGGCCTCCTCTGATCAGGGCATGCGCCGCTCGTACCGGTCAGTATACTACCACACGCAAAACGGCTTTCGCCCGAGAGGCGCGAAAGCCGTTTTAGTCCTGAGGCGAATATAGCCCGCCCGCGGGAAGGTTCGGGAGGGCTGCGCCCTCCCAAGAATAGTTATTTTTATTCTAGCGTTGTGCGGCGCAACCGCATGGGCGCCTGACGTGAACCTATGGGGAAACCCGGTTTCCCCACGCCCCTCCCTGAAGATTTGGGAGGGCTATGCCCTCCCGAAGCCATTGCCCTATCGTGGCGAAACGCCCATCCTGGCAAAACTCAGGCAGCCATCATCGGGCTGCGCGTGGCCATGCTGCGCAGTCGAGCGATCCGCTCACTGGTGTCGGGGTGGGTGCGGAACAACCCGGCCAACCCTCCAACCAGCGGGTTGACGATGTACAGGTGCGAAGTGGCCGGGCTTGTCTCCATCGGGAGCCGTCCGGCAGCCCACTCCAGCTTCTCCAGGGCGCTGGCCAGGGGCAACGGATCGCCGAGGATGCGCGCTCCACCCGCGTCAGCCAGGTACTCGCGCGAGCGCGAGATGGCCATCTGAATGATCACCGCCGCGATAGGGGCAAGGATCATCATCAGTATGCCACCGACCATCTCGGCAATCCCGCCACCATCATCTTCATCGCTCTGCCCGGTGAGACCGGCGAACATCATGCCCCACATGGCCATATCGGCGAGCATCGTGATAGCGCCGGCGATCGTTGCGGCAATGCTGGAAACCAGGGTGTCACGATGCTTAATGTGAGCCAGTTCGTGGGCAATGACCCCCGCCAGTTCATCACGGGTCAGTAGACGGGCGATGCCGGTGGTCACAGCGACCGCGCCGTTGGCGGGGTTGCGCCCCGTGGCAAACGCGTTGGGCGTCTCACTCTCGATAATGTAGACCCGCGGCTTGGGAATACCCGCCCGCAGCGAAAGCACCTCAACCATCTCATGCAATTCCGGCGCCTCCGCCGGGCTGACCTCCTGAGCGCCGCTCATGCGCAACGCCAGCTTGTCGGAGAACCACCACGCGCCCATATTCATTGCCACGGCGAAGACCAGGGCAATGATCATGCCAACCTGGCCGCCGAGGGCGCCGCCAATGACAATGAACAGCGCCGTCAACCCGGCCAGCAGAATAGTTGTCTTAAAGGTGTTCCAGATTTGCATAGCACTACTCCACACTCTCTAGCGCAACACAGGGAAGGTCAGGTTGTTTGCTATGGGAGTCAAGCCGCGCCCGACACTGGTCGAGAAACCGGGTTTTGCCGTGCTCCTCCTGGCGGGGCGAGTCTGGCAGGGCGCCGCCCTTCGAAAACAACCCCTGTGCATTCCCTGCGTGTGCAGCGCAGCCGCACGGACGGCTGACACGACCAACAATCACAATATATCTCACACGCGCGAGTGCCAGAAGAGCGCCCCTACCCCCACCCCGGGGGGAGAATCTCACACGTTGCCCATGGGTCGGAGGATAGGAAACCGCAGGTTCGCCGAGGTTGACGCCAGGGAGGGGCACAGCGCTGCTGTGCCCCTGAGTTCAAAGCATATCCGGGGGGGGAACCAGACCGCGCTGCACCGCGACGATAGCCGCCTGGGTGCGATTGCTGACGCCGAGCTTCTGAAAGATCTCGCTCAGGCGATTGCCCACGGTCTTCTCGGACAGGCTCAACTTGAGGGCGATAGCCCGGTTATCGTCGCCCTGGGCCACAAGGGCCAGGATGTCGCGCTCGCGGGGGGTGAGCAGATCGGCGGAGGCCGGGGCCGTATCGCCGCGGCGGAGCAGGTCGAGCACGCGGGCGGCGGCGCTGCCGGCCAGGGTCGCCTCGCCGCGATGAACCACCTGAATGGCCTCGATTAACTCGCTCGAATCGGCATCTTTGAGCAGGTAGGCATTGGCCCCGGCGCGCAGGGCTTCGAGGACTGTTCGCTCATCGCGGTGCATCGTCAGCACGACGGTGCGGGTGCGCGGGCTAACGGCAGCAATCTGGCGGGCCGCCTCGATGCCGGTGATGCCGGGCATGGAGATGTCGAGGACGGCGATGTCAGGCCGGTGCTGGCGCGCCCGGGCCACTGCGGCAAGACCATCGCTCACTTCGGCCACCACCTTGAAGCCGCCCTTGCGCTCGAGCAACTCGCGCAACCCCTGGCGAAACATGGTGTGGTCATCGGCAATCAGAATAGTGATCGTCTCACTGCTCGTCGTCATAACTAGATCCTCAAAGAAACTGCAGCAGGGCGGGCCGTCACTCCCCCACGCGCCCTCTCCGCGCGTGCGTTCAGCGTCGAGGCAACCACCCATGCCCGCATCCGCGTTCATGCGGGCAAAGGGGCGCCCGCACAGGGCTGATGCAAGGCAGGCGCGTTCGGCCCTCGTCAGCCATCACATCCCCGGGAGGCGCGTCATCGCCGTGAGCCACCAGAGCCACAGTCAGGCCAGGACGGCCCGTTCTGAAACGATGCCCGATGGTTATGATACCACCGCTGGCGGTGGGCCGTGAACTGGAGAATCCCCGACGCGCATTGGGAGATAGCGGAACCAACCGTCTTATTACGAATTACGATCTGCCATCGTTACCGTGTAAAGATGACATTTGCATCTGAGCGGCAATTGTTGCGGAAAAACGCTTGAAATGGTGGGGGCAGTGGGTTATAATGTGGGGCGCAGTGGGGAAAAGTGGGATAAAGTGGGGATAGCACACACGTTCGCATTACTATGACCCGCGACGCAGGACACAGATCTTCCCGGCGGGGTGTGCGAGCCGGAGTTGTGGGGCAAGGTTGCGCGCGTTCGAGGCCAGGTCAATGTTCCTGGGCGAGTACGAGCATACGATTGATGAGAAGGGGCGCGTTGCCATTCCGGCCCGCTTCCGCGAGGAGCTGGGCGAGGGCTTTGTGTTGACGCGGGGCTTCGATGTGTGCTTGCAGGCGTTCCCGCGCCCGATCTGGCAGCAACTCTCCGCCCGGATCAGCAGCCTGCCGATTTCCAGTGCCGAGGCGCGCAATATGCGCCGTATCCTGTTCGGATCGGCTGCCGAAGTGGAGATCGACCGTCAGGGCCGCATCCTCATTCCCCAGAACCTGCGCGAATACGCCGAGCTGGCCGAGCAGGTGGTGATCACCGGCATGAACACCTACTTCGAACTCTGGTCGAGCGCGCGCTGGCGCGATGTGCAGTCTAATCTGGTTGACAATGGCGCGGCGATTGCTGAGCATTACGCAGACCTGGGGATCTGAGGCGAAAATAGCCCGCCCGCGGGAGGGTTTGGGAGGGCGAAGCCCTCCCAGGAAACAACCCGCCAGCGGGGAGGGTTTGGGAGGGCGAAGCCCTCCCAAGAACACGTATTTTCATTCTGGCGTTGTGCGGCGCAGCCGCATGGATGTCTAATGCCAGATGGAACTGGCGACACCGCATGGCTCGGTGGCATCTCCAGCAGTGCTCTACTGCCACACAGGCCGGTGTGAAGCTGTGGAATTGTCAATATGATGCCATCGAGCAGTACTGGTATAACCTCAGCTCCGGGGAAGCCGACGTTCCCCACGCGCTTCCACGAACGGCAGGGCGTCGGTGGCTCGCGGGATGTGGATGGGCGTCACACGTGAAAGGGTCGTATGGTGCTGGTCAGAGGTAATTGCTGGGAGCCTGCGCTCGCCGTCCATCGCGTTCTGGCGATGCGGCCGGCGTATGCCTGCGCGCCCTGGCCGCTACCGCGCCCCCGGGTCAGGTGGGCGCTGGACCAGCCCGAGCCGGTCGCATTTCACCACGTGCCGGTGCTGCTGGAGGCGGTGCTGGAGGCGCTGCGCCCCGCGCCGGGCGCCACGTTGATCGACGCGACAGTTGGCGGTGGAGGGCATGCGCTGGCGCTGCTCCGCGCGGCGCAACCCGGTGGCCGGCTCCTGGGGATCGATGCCGATCCCGCGGCGCTTGCGGCGGCCCACGCGCGCCTCAGCGCCGCCGACCTGCCGCCAGGCAGCTTTGTGCTCCACCACGGGCGTTTCGCCGACCTTCAGGCCATCGCGGCAGCCCATGGCTTCGCCGAGGTTGACGCCGTGCTCTTCGACCTGGGCGTGTCGTCGCACCAGCTCGATACGCCTGAACGCGGCTTCAGCTTCGCCGCCGAGGGGCCTCTCGATATGCGCCTCGACCCGACTGGCGGCCCGAGCGCCGCCGATCTGGTCAATCGGCTCGATGAGCGCGAGCTGGCCGAGCTGATCTTTCGCTATGGCGAAGAGCGCGCCTCGCGCCGCATTGCGCGGCTGATCGTCGAGCGGCGACGCCAGGCGCCGATTACGACCACCGCTGACCTGGCGGCCCTCGTGCGCCGCGCCGTTGGGCGAGGCGGGCGTGAGCGCATTCATCCGGCGACGCGCACCTTCCAGGCTCTGCGCATTGCGGTGAACCGCGAACTTGAGCAGCTTGAAGCGGCCCTGCCTCAGGCTGTGGAGCTGTTGCGGCCCGGTGGCCGGCTGGCGGTGATCAGCTTCCATTCGCTCGAGGATCGCATCGTGAAGCAGTTTTTTCGTGCCGAGTCGGGGTACGGCGGCAGCGCCGCTGCGCGTCCCCCGCGCCTGACCATCATCACCCGTAAGCCCATCGAGGCCGACGCGGCCGAGATTGCTGCCAACCCCCGCGCCCGCAGCGCCCGCCTGCGGGTTGCCGAACGTCGCGCTTGAGCGCCGCTCAGGTACTGGAGACAGGAGCTTGCAGATGGCCGTCAACTCTCGCCGCATCTCTTCGATCGAAGGCGCCCGCGCCCGGCGCCTGGCCCTGCCTCGCTACCTGCGCCTCGATGGGGCGCGCTACCTGCTCGGGCTGGTGATTCTCCTCTGCCTGATGAGCCTGATCGTTCTGGTGCAGACCGGCGTGGTTGCTACCCGGGGGTATGCCATCAGCACCCTCGAGGCGCAAAAAGTGAGCCTGCTGCGCGAACGCACCCGGCTTCAGGAACGGCAGGCCCGCGCCCAGTCGCTGGAGCGCATCCGCCGCCGTGCCGAGCAAATCGGGATGTGGCCTGTGCAGGAGCGCCAGATCCGTTATATCGAACTGCCCGCTTCGCTGGACAGAACGCCGGTCGTTCCTGAGGGCGGTTCCGCTCCGGCTGGCGATGAGTAATACCATTTTTGGTTTTAGATTTTGGATTGCGGATTGCCACACTGGGCAGCACAACGCCTGAAACCGCTTTAAGCAATGCGGCATCATCAACGGTAATAAGTGGCGCACCGCGCGTCTGGATATGATTAAGGTAGCAGCAAGCGTAGCGGCAGGTGTCGAAGCAGGTGTGAGCCTGCGGCATCGCCGCCACCCAGCAGCAGTATGAGTACCCGGAGCACATTGCGCGCCAACCAGTACAGCGCCGTTGCCACCGGCCGACCGTGGGTGCGCCTGTCGCGCTGGCGCATCAACGCGCTGCTGCTGCTCTGCCTGGTGTTAATGGCCCGCGTCGTGTTGCGCCTTGGCGAATTGCAGGTGCTGCGCCATGCCGAATTACGCGATCTGGCCAACCGCGAGATCGCCCAGCAGATCACCCTGATGCCCACCCGGGGCGTGATCACCGATCGCCTGGGCAACGTCCTGGCGATTGATGTGGATCGCGAGAGCCTGTGGGTGGTGCCGTCGCAGGTGAACCAGGAACGGGCGCCGCGGCTCGCGCTGACCCTCTCGACCCTGGTTGGCAGGCCCGCCGAGGAGATCCTGGCCGCCCTCACCGCCACCGACCGCTACTGGTTGCCGGTGGCCCGCTGGCTCGAACCCGAGGTGGCCGCCCAGATCGAGACGCTCAACGAACCGGGCCTGCGGCTGGAGTATGAGCCGCGCCGCGTCTACCCGCAGGGAACGCTGGCGGCCCATGTGGTCGGGGCGGTCAATTTTAATGGCGATGGCATCAGCGGGATCGAAGCCTTTTACAACTCCCAACTCAAGGGTATCACCGGCACCCTGGAGGCCGAGTTCGACGGCGCCCGCAACCCCATCGCCATCGCTCCCTCACGCACCGTGCCGCCGCGCCACGGGATTAACATTCAGACCACTCTCGACCCGTTTGTGCAGTACCTGATCGAGCGCGAGCTTAAACAGGCCGTGGAGCAGCACAATGCCGACGGCGGCACGATTATCGTTATGAACCCGCGCACGGGGGCCATTCTGGGTATGGCGAGCTGGCCGATCTTCGACCCGAACCGCTACGGGGATTATGCCCCCGAGGTCTACGGCCGGAATCCGGCGATCAGTAACCTGTACGAGCCGGGCAGCACGTTCAAGATTGTTACCGTAGCCGTCGGGCTACAGGCGCGGGCCTTTACCGCCGATACCACGGTAAACGATACTGGCGTGATCTACCGCTACGGCTACTCGCTCAGCAACTGGAACAGTGGCGCCAATGGCCCGCTCACGCCGGAAGGGGTGCTGTACTTCTCAAGCAATGTCGGGGCACTGCAACTGAACGAACTGACTGGTCCCGAGAAGTTCTATGCCCTCCTTCGCGATTTCGGCTTCGGACGCCCCACCGGGGTTGAACTCGGCGGCGAGGAGCAGGGGCTTGTCAATAGCTGGGGCAGCCCGACCTACAACGATCTGAACTTTCTCACCAACGCCTACGGCCAGGGGATCTCCGTCACCCCGTTACAAATGGTGCAGGCCATGGCGACCATTGCCAACGATGGCGTGATGATGAAGCCCTACATCGTCGAGCGCCGCTGCGATGGCGCCGTCTGCTCCGATACCGAGCCGGTGGAGGTGGGACGACCGGTGGAGCCGGGGGTGGCATGGACGGTGCGGCGGATGCTGATGCACTCCGCCAACCATTACGCGCCGGTGGTGTGGGCGCCGATCACCGGCAGTTACGCCGATGCCTGGCTGGTGCCCGGCTATCGCGTCGGGGCGAAGACCGGCACCTCCAGCATCCCGATTGAGGGCGGAGGTTACGATCCCAACTATACCATCGGCTCGGTGCTGGGCTTTGGGCCGCTTGATGATGCCCATTTCGCCGTGCTGGTGAAGATTGATCGGCCCAGAGACGATCTCTGGGGTGTCAGCACGGCAATCCCCGTCTTCTACAAGGTGATGGACGAACTGTTGCGCTACGAACGTCTCCCGCCCGATCCGGCCCTGGTTGACCCGGGGCAATCGTAGAGGGCGCCGGTTTATCAGCTTGTTCTCATCAGGCGCGGCCCTGCCGCGGTGAATGGGAAGGAGAACATGGACTATAATTGCCCTCGGCTTTACCCTGGCGCATATGGGGTTCGGAGGGCATGGTGCTGCCGTTGATTGATGTCTTGATTGGGGTGCAGCCGCGCTGGTCGCGCACAATACCGCCGCTCCCGGACGCCTGGCAAACGGTGAGCTTCGGCGAAGTGGTGACCGATTCGCGCGAGGTGGAGCCGGGAATGCTCTTCCTCGCCCTGGCGGGCGAACGCACCGATGGACACAATTTTCTGGCCGATGCGCTGGCGCGCGGCGCGCGGGGGGCCCTGGTCACCCGCGCGGCGGTCGAGGCTCGACGCGCGACCCTCGCCGGGGCCACCCGCCCCTGGGTCATCGTTGAGCCGGCCACCGGCGAGGGCCTGGCTGATGCGCCGCCCGATGCGTGCCTGCTCATCGCCGTAGACGACCCGCTGATGGCTGTCCAGCGGCTGGCCGTCTACCATCGTCGAAAGCTCACGCCTACCGTTGTTGGTATCACCGGAAGCGTGGGCAAGACCTCCACCAAGGAGGTCGTGGCGGCTGTGTTGAGCCGTCGCTTCCGAACCTTAAAAAGTAAACGCAGTTTTAATAGCGAGGCCACTCTTCCGACCTCCCTGCTCCGGTTAACGCCCGACCACGATGTCGCCGTGCTGGAGATGGGGATGTGGGCGCCGGGCGAGATCCGCTTTCTGGCGGCGCTTGCCCGGCCCCAGGTCGGGATTGTGACCAATGTCGGCCCGACCCACCTGGAGCGCCTGGGCACCCTGGAGGCTATTGGCTGGGCCAAGAGCGAGTTGCCCGAGAGTCTGCCCGCTGAGGGCTGGGCCATTCTCAATGCCGATGATCCGCGTGTGCGGGCAATGGCCGCCGATACGCCTGCGCGCGTGTTTACCTACGGCTGCTCCGCCGATGCTGACCTGCGAGCCGATGCGATCGTCAGTGCTGGTCTGAACGGTATCGCCTTTGTCGCCCATCACGCCGGCGCCAGCGTGCCGCTCCGCTTGCCCATGATCGGCAGGCACAACGTCTATACCGCCCTGGCTGCGGCGAGCGCCGGCCTGGTGCTCGGTCTGAGCTGGCACGAGATCCTCGAGGGGCTCTGTGACCTGCAAGCCGCGTCGCGCGTCAGTGTTGTCGCAACCCCTACTGGCGCAACGGTGATTGACGATACGTACAATGCCGCGCCGGTCTCGACCCTCGCGGCCCTTGATGTGCTGGCTGACCTTGATGGTCCGCGCATCGCTATTCTCGGCGATATGCTGGAGCTTGGCCCGGTTGAAGAAGAAGGGCACCGCCTCGTCGGGCGCCGGGTCGCGCAGGTTGCCGAACGGCTGATTACTCTGGGGCCGCGGGCGCGCTGGATCGCGGCTGAAGCCCTGGCAGCCGGTATGTCGCCCGAACAAGTGCTCGTCTGTAGCCGCCACGAAGAAGTTATCGCTGCCGCACGCCCACTGCTGACCGCGGGTGCCAGCGCGCTGGTTAAAGGCTCGCGGGCTATGGAGATGGAACGTATCGTCGCAGCGCTGCAACGGCGACCGGAGGAGGAGTGAGGTGGACGTCTTACGTGCGGTGCTGGTGCAGGATATGGCGCGGGCGCTGATCCTCGCCGCAGCCGCGTTCGTGCTGACCCTGATCGTCGGCGCGTGGTACGTGCCGTTTGCCCGCCGGCACAAGCTTGGCAAGCAGATCCGTGCCGATGGCCCCCAGAGCCACCTGGCCAAGACGGGCACGCCGACTATGGGCGGGATCATGGTCGTCAGTACCGTGGTGGTGCTGACGGTGCTCTTCAATCTGGTGGATCGCTGGTCAATGCTGCTGCCCCTGGCGGTGCTGTTGAGCTTCGCCGTGCTCGGCGGGGTTGATGACTGGATGACCCTGACCGGTTCGCAGTCCAGAACCTACGGCTTTACCGTTCGCTATAAGTTCTGGCTGATGATGGCCGTGGCCTTCATCGCCTCGCTGGCGCTCTACCTGCCGCCGCCGTTCGGCCTTGGTCACGAAGGGCAGTTGCAGATCCCTTTCATCGGCAAGCGTGATATCGGGGTCTTCTTTATCCCCATCGCTACGCTGATTATCGTCTTTATCGCCAACGCGGTGAATCTGACCGATGGCCTCGATAGCCTCGCCGGCTGGAACCTGACCCTGGCCTTCGGCGCCTACGGTGTGATGACCTTCCTCGCCGAGCCGCGCCTGACCAACCTGATGGCCTTCAGTTTTACCCTGGTCGGGGCCTGCGCGGCGTTCCTCTGGTACAATGCCCATCCGGCCCAGGTCTTTATGGGCGATCTCGGCGCGCTGGCCCTCGGCGCGACTCTGGCCGTGGTCGCCCTGCAATCCCAGCAGTGGCTCTTGCTGCCGGTGGTTGGCTTCGTTTTCGTGATTGAGGCGCTGTCGGTGATCATCCAGACCGGCTATTTCAAGTGGACCCGGTGGCGCTACGGTCAGGGGCGTCGGGTGTTTAAGATGGCCCCGCTCCACCATCACTTCGAGTTGCTCGGCTGGAGCCAGGTGCAGGTCACCCAGCGGTTCGTGCTGATCGCCGCGGTCGCGGCGATGATCGGTATCTCGCTGGCGATTATCTTCGCGACTCCGACACCGAAACAGGCCGAGCAGACCCCCACCACTCTTGTGGTCGAGACCAACCCGTAATGATTGACCTTCGCGGCAAGCGTGTCCTGGTGATGGGCCTGGGGGTTCATGGCGGCGGTCTGGGCGTTGCGCTGTGGCTGCTGCGCCAGGGGGCAGCGCTTACGGTCACCGACCTGGCCTCGCCCGAGGCGCTGGCCGATCCTCTGGCTATGCTGCACGCCGCCGCCGCGCAGGCTGGCGTCGCGGTGGCCTGTACGCTCGGCGAGCACCGCGCTGAGGATTTTACCACCCACGATCTGGTGGTCGCCAATCCCGCCGTTCGGCCCGACTCGCCCTGGCTGGCGCTGGCCCGCGCCGCCGGAGTGCCGGTCGAGACGGAGATGACCCTCTTCTTCCGCGCCTGCCCCGGTCCCATTCTGGGGGTTACCGGCACCAAGGGCAAGACGACCACGGCCTTGCTGCTCGGCGCGATGCTGCGCGAGCGCTTCCCTGACACGGTGGTGGCCGGGAATATGCGCGTCTCGGCCCTGGCGGCCCTCGATAGGATCGGCGCGACCACGCCCGTGGTGCTGGAACTGTCGAGCTTTCAGCTTGAGCGTCTGGGGGCTGCCGGCCTCAGCCCGCGCTACGCGCTGATCACCAACCTCTCGCCCGACCATCTCAACTGGCACGGCTCGATGGAGGCCTACGCGGCCGCCAAGCGCCAGATCTACTGGCACCAGTCCGCAGCGGGGGTGGTGGCGCTGAATGGGGCCGATGATACGTCGGTGGCGTATTTTCCGCCTCCTGCCCACGGGGGCCGGCTGATCCGCGTCTGCGCCGGCCCGGAATGGTCGCGGGCCGCCTGTCGCTACCCCCCGCCGCCAGCGCCCCCGGCAGCGACGGTGGCGCTGCGCGACGAGTGGGTGATCTGGGACGACCCATCGGGGGCCTTTGGCCTGCCTTCGCCGCCCGGGGGCGAGCCGCTCTTCAGCCGCGACGAGGTGCGGCTGCCGGGCGCCCATAATCTCGCCAATGCGATGATGGCCGCCGCCCTGGCGCGGGGCTTCGGGGTGGATGCCGGGTCGCTCCGCGCCGCGCTGCGCGGCTCTGGCGTCGTCGAGCACCGCCTGGAACTGGTGCGCGAACTCGATGGCGTGCGCTATGTGAACGATACCACCGCCACCAATCCGGCGGCTGCCCTTGCCGCGCTGGAGACGGTTCCTCCCCCGGTGGTGCTGATTGCTGGCGGCGCCGATAAGAACCTCGAGTTCACCGCCCTGGGCGCGGCCATTGCCCGGCGGGTCAAGGCCCTGGTGCTACTGGAGGGAAACGCCACGCCGCGCCTGCTCGAGGCAGTTAGCGCCGCGGCCCCCGGCCCGCCGCTCATCAGCGGGCCGTATAGCGACCTGGCGGCGGCGCTTCGGACGGCCCGCGCCCTCGCCGCGCCCGGCGATACCGTGCTCCTCTCGCCTGGCTGCGCCAGCTTCGGTATGTTCCGCAATGAGTTCCATCGCGGCGAGGAGTTTCGACGCCTGGTGGGCGCGTTGTAATACCATCTGACTGCTTGCCGCAGCTCCCCGTTCCGGCTATCCTGTGGTCTGATGCGAACACCGGGGAAACCGGGTTTCCCCACGCCCCGGCCCATCGGGGTGACGCGCCCTCTGCACCGGGAGGGTGTGAGAGGGCGCAGCCCTCTATTCATCGCGGCAGTGTGCGGCGAGGCCACATAGGCGTCTATGATGCAGCTACCTGACGAACCCAACGACCCGGACGGGGTGCGCCAACGCGCTGTGCCGAGAAGCGACCCTGGAGGCCCGGAGGCCCCGCCGCCACTTCCGCCCCGCACGCCGGTGTTGCTGGCCAGGCAGCCACGAGCCGTGTGGGTGTTACTGGTGGCGATCCTGGTTATGTATGGCCTGAGCGTCCTGCTGAGCGGCTCGCTGTTCCAGCCCGATGCGCAGGTGTTGCAGGCCCTGGGCGCCAAGGATAACCGCCTGATCGACGCGGGCCAGTACTGGCGCCTGCTTGGAGCCATGTTTCTGCACGCCAACCTGGTCCATATCTTCTTCAACAGTTTCGCTCTCTACGCCCTCGGCCCGGAGAGCGAACGGATCTACGGCGCCCTGCGCTTCCTGGTCCTCTACTTCCTGGCCGGGATCGGGGGCAGCATCGCATCGTACCTGCTCTCCCCCCCACCCGCCGTTGGCGCCAGCGGGGCGATCTTCGGGCTGATCGGCGGCCTGGGGGTCTTCTACTACCTGAACCGCGCCATCCTCGGCGAGTTCGGGCGCGCGCAATTGCAGAGTATGATCGCAATCGCCTTCATCAACCTGATCATTGGCTTTTCGTCCGCCGGGGTGATTGACAACTGGGGGCACCTGGGCGGGCTGATCGCGGGCGCGCTGGCAGCGCTGGCCCTGGCGCCGCGCCTGACGCTCGATGTGCGTTTCCACCCGCCGCTTCTGGTGCGCCATGCGCCGCCATGGGGCTGGGGGGCTGTGGTGACGCTGTTCGCCGGGTTGATCGCGCTCGCCGTGCTCCTGCCAGGGGCCAGGTGAGCGCGGCCGGGCACGCAGGGGGAATCTGTGACCGAACGCACCTCCAGACCAGATTATGTCTTGCTCGCCACAGTGGGCTCACTGGTGGCCCTTGGCCTGGTGATGGTCTACAGCGCGAGCTTTATCGAGGCGTTCCGCGACCACGATAATCAGTACTACTACCTGGTGCGTCAGACCATCGGGGCGATCATCGGAACGATCGGTATGCTTGCCGCTATTCGAATCGATTATCGAATCTGGCGACGTTATTCGGTGCATCTGATGGGAGCGGCGCTCTTCCTGCTCTTCCTGGTGCTGATCCTGCCCGATTCGATGACCAGGGTCAATAACTCGCGTTCGTGGATCCGTTTCGGCGAGGGCGTGCTGGGCCTGGTGAGCGTCCAGCCCGCCGAGCTGGCGAAACTGGCGATTATCATCTACTTTGCCGACTGGCTGTCGCGGCGCAGCGAGAAGTTGGGGAACGTAACCTACGGCCTGATCCCCTTCAGCGTGATGCTCGGCCTGGTCTGCGGGCTGGTGATGCTGCAGCCCGACCTGGGCACCACCGTCGTGCTGGTGCTGATCGGCGGGGTGATCTACTTCGCTGCCGGGGCCAATCTCTGGCACGTGGCCGGCGCGGCCGTAATCGGCGCCGGGGCCTTCTGGTTCCTCGTTTTCGTGATGGGCGTGCGGAACTACCGCATCCTGGCCTTTCTCGATCCCTGGAAGTACTACGACACCTTTGGCTTCCAGCCCATCCACGCGATGCTGGCCCTGGGCAGCGGCGGGATCTTCGGCCAGGGGTTGGGTCAGGCGCGCCAGAAGTTCCAGTGGCTGCCGCAGGCCTACACCGATACAATTTTTGCCATCATCGGCGAAGAACTGGGGCTGATCGGCACGCTGGCGGTGGTAGCGGCCTTCGTGGTCTTCGCGTATCGTGGCTTTCGCATCGCCGGGCGCGCGCCTAACCCCTTTGCGGCCCTGGTGGCCGTGGGCATCACGAGCTGGATCTGCCTCCAGGCGCTGATCAATATCGCCGTGACCACCTCGCTGGCGCCCTTCACCGGCCTGACGCTGCCGTTTCTTTCCTACGGCAATACGTCGCTCTACACGAGCATGATCGCCGTTGGCATTCTGTTGAACATCTCGAAACACACGGTTCAGCACCAGTCTCAGGAGATTACCGATGCCCCGCCCCTTCGGCGTATCCCTACCTTCCTCGCCCTGCAGCATCGTTTTGTCTGGCGGGGGCACGGGCGGTCACGTGTACCCGGCTCTGGCGGTCGCCGCAGCTATCGCCGCCGCTAAGCCGGGCGATGACGCGCCGCGACTGGTGTACGTGGGGAGCATCGGTGGCATGGAGGAACGGATCGTGGCGAGCGAGAGCCAGTTGCCCTTCAGGGGGTTGCCCGCCGCGGCCCTACGCGGACGGGGGCCGCTGGGCCTGGCCCGCGGCGCGGTGACGATGGCCGTCGGCGTGAGCGCGGCCCGGCGCCTGCTGGCCGAGCTGCGCCCGGGCGCCATTCTCGGCACCGGTGGTTACGTCTGCGTGCCGCTGTTCCTCGCCGCCCGCAGCCGGGGCGTGCCCACGCTGATCTATCTGCCCGATGTCGTCCCCGGTCTGGCTGTGCGCCTCCTCTCGCGCATCGCAACCCTCACCGCAACCAGCGTCGAAGACGCCCTGCCGCGCCTGGGCCTGCACCCCGGTCATCCCCGCGCCCTGGTGACCGGGTACCCCGTGCGGCCGGAGTTGTTCGCTCAGGACCGGGCGACCTGCCGGCGGGCCTTCGAGCTGGATGCCGATCTCCCCGTGCTGATCGTCTACGGCGGGAGTCGCGGCGCGCGCAGTCTCAACCGGGCAATCGAGGCCCTGCTGCCCGATCTGCTCGCCCACTGCCAGATGATCCACGTGTGTGGCCGCGAAGGCGATGAGGTCTGGCTGCGCGATGCCGCAGGGCGCCTGCCCGCGGCGTTGCAGGCGCGGTACCGGCTCTACCCCTACCTCGGCAGTGACGCCGGGCCACGCTCCATGCTCTGCGCCCTTGGCGCGGCTGACCTGGCCGTGTGTCGGAGCGGCGCCTCCACCCTGGCGGAACTGCCGGCCGCGGGATTGCCGGCGGTTCTGGTGCCGTACCCGTATGTTCATCAAGACGAAAACGCCGATTACCTGGTGCGCCGGGGCGCCGCGGTCAAGGTGCCTGACGCGGCAATGCTCGGCAGCGGGCCGCCGCAGGCAGGGCTTCTTTATCAGACGATTATCCGCCTTGTTCACGATCCTGCAGAACGAGCGCGGATGGCCGCCCGGAGCCGGGAACTGGCCCGGCCCGATGCCGCGCGAAACCTGGCCGATGCGCTGCTCGGTCTCGCTGCAAGGAGGGGTGGCTGATGGATCTCACTGGAGCAGGCCAACTCATACCTCTCGCTCAGGCTACGATCACCGTGACCCTGACGGGGGTGGCCCTGTTGTTGATTGTGCTGGCGATTGGCGGTTACTGGGGCTTCCAGCAAGGGTTCCGCAACATGCTCACCGTGGCGCTCTGGACGATTGCCGCCTATATTCTCACGGTGCAGGGCGGTAACTTTATCATCGGGGTTATTAACCGTCTCTGGCAGAATGGCCCCGCTCTGATTGCCTTCTTGCTCGGCCAGGACCCCAACGCCGCCCCCGAACTCGATCCGCTGATCAGTCCGACCTTGCAGATCCCGCTCTTCTTTCGGGTGATTACCTTTACGGCCCTGGTGTTCCTGGGTTTCTTTTTCAACAAGACCGCCGCCTGGCGCGGCAATCCCAGCCCCAAGGAGCCACTGGCCCAGCCCCTGGGCCTCTTTGTCGGCGCCCTGGTGGTTCTGCTCTGGTCCAATGCGGCGGTGAGCTTCTGGAGAGAGTACCGAGATGCCGGCGGGATCCTGGTCGATCCGCTGGAACGCTTTCTGAATACTCTGCCCGATGTAAGCGTGTTCATCCCGTCGCTGATTACGATCTTCTTCCTGATCTTGATCATTCTGGTGGTGGTCAATTTTCCAAAGGTCTGGAAGCCCTGAGAAGCTGCCTGTATGAACAGATGGGGCAACCGGGTTTCCCCAACCCCCTCCCTGAGGGGAGGGTCTGGGAGGGCGCAGCCCTCCCAGGAGAATCACGTTGCATCCCTGAGGGGTGAGCCGCAGCCATGCACTACCATATCATCGGCATCGCCGGGTCAGGTATGAGCGCCATCGCCGCAGTGTTGCTCGACCAGGGCCACACGGTCAGCGGGTCGGACCCGAGCGCCAACCGCCTCACCGCTGCTCTGGCCGCTCGCGGCGCGACGATCTACCAGGGCCACGCGCCGGCCCACGTGGCCGGCGCCGATGCGGTGCTGGCGACCGCCGCTGTGCGCCCCGACCACCTGGAGCTGGTTGCGGCCCGCGCCGCGGGCATTCCCGTCCTCAGTCGGGCTGACCTGTGGCGCGAGTGGTCGCAGCAGCGCCCGGTGGTAGCCGTGGCGGGCGCCCACGGCAAGACGACCACCAGCGCTATGGTCGCCGTGGCGCTGCGTGGGACCGGTGTCGAGGCCGGCTACCTGATCGGCGCCGCAGTGCCCGACCTGGGTGGTAACGCTGCCTGGGGCCGCCCCGACGCGCCCCTGGTGATCGAGGCTGACGAGTACGACCGGGTGTTCCTGGCCCTTCGCCCCGCCGTTGCGGTGATCACCAATGTGGAGTGGGATCATCCCGATATCTACCCCTCGGCGGAAGACTACACCGCCGCCTTTGCTCGCTTCGCCGCCCTGGCGCCGGCCCCTGAGCGCGTGGTGATCTGCAGCGATGATCCGGGCGCCGTGGCCCTCGGCCTGAGCGGCGCGACACGCTATGGCATCGAGGAGGCTCTGGCCAGCGACCCGGTTTCGTGCCGCCTGGCGCCCTTCGACTGGTCGGCGAGCGGCGTGGCGCCCACCGCCGAGGGCGGCGCGCGTTTCGACCTGTGGCGCTACCACCGGCGCCGCTTCGCTCAGCAGCGCCTCGGTAGCCTCACCCTGCGCCTGCCGGGAAGCCACAACGTCCGCAATGCCCTGGCTGCCCTGGCTGTCTGCGGACTGCTCCAGGTTCCGCTCGACGCGGCTGCGCGCGCCCTCGCCGCCTTCAGCGGCACGGCGCGACGCTTCGAGATTAAGGGCGAAGCCGCGGGCGTCATGGTGGTTGATGACTACGCCCATCACCCGACCGAGGCCCGGGCGACGCTGGAAGCGGCGCGGCTGCGCTTTCCGGGGCGGCGGCTGGTGCTCTACTTGCAACCGCACACCTTCAGCCGCACCACGGCCCTGCTCGATGCCTGGCCCGCGGCCTGTCGCGCCGCCGACCTGGTGCGGGTGGGCGATGTGTACGCTGCCCGCGAGCAGGGCGATGCCCCGGCCCTGGCCCGCACCCTGGCCGAACGGGTTGCCGCCCTCGGCCTCGACGCGCGCTACGCTGGCGATATCGAGGCCGCCGTTCGCCTTCTTGCCGCCGAGGTGCAACCCGGCGACGTCGTGCTGACCCTCGGCGCTGGCGATGGTGACCGCGTCGGGCTGCGGCTGCTGGAGCATTTACGTGAAGGATGATCCCGACCGGCCCTCGCTCCCAGCCCTTCCCGCCGGGAGGGGCGCAATACAACCGGCTCGCCCTCATCGCAGGTGGGGAACACCGGGTTCCCCAGACCTCCTGCGAGAGAGGACCGGGAGGGCTTGCCACCCCCCGCGGGCAGGGGGATGGGGAAACCTGGTTTCCCCATCTTCATACATTTGCCGGATGCACGATCAACGCCAGCTATGGACATCACAAACGCCCCGCTCCCCATCCGTGAGAACGAGCCAATGGACCGCCATACTTCCTGGCGCGCCGGCGGCGTCGCGCGCTACTACGCCGAACCGGGCGACCGCGCCGCGGCGCTGGCCCTGGCAGCCTGGGCGCGGGCCCACAGTCTCGCCCTGATCTGGATAGGGCGCGGCACCAACCTCCTGGTGCGCGACGCGGGCTATCCCGGCCTGATCGCCATGTACCGCGCGCAGCAGTGGTGGATCGACGAACACAGCGACACGGCTACGTTGACCGTCGAGGCTGGCGCTCCGATGGCCGGAGTGGCCCGCCGGCTCGCCGCGATGGGCTGGGCCGGCCTGGAGTGGGCCGAGGGTCTGCCTGGCACTGTGGGTGGGGCCGTGGTCGGCAACGCCGGATGCTACGGCGGCGATACCGCCGGTGTCCTGCTCAGCGCCGACGTGCTGGTGGACGACGTGGTTGAAACCTGGCCCGTGGAGCGGCTGGCCTACGCCTACCGCACCAGCGCCCTGAAAGCGGCCCGCGTGGCGCCGGGGGCGCTCCCGCCCCTGGTGCTGTCGGCCTCCTTCCGGCTCACCCGCGACGACCCGGCGGCGCTGATGGCTGCCATGCAACGCATTGCTGCCGAACGCAAGCGCAAAACCCCCGCTGGTAGCTCCTGCGGCAGCGTGTTCAAGAACCCGCCCGGCGACAGCGCCGGGCGCCTCATCGAGCGGGCAGGGCTGAAGGGGCGCGCGGTGGGCGAGGCGATCATCAGCCCCATTCATGCTAACTACATCGTTAACACCGGCGCTGCCACCGCCGCCGACATCCTGGCCCTGATCGATCTGGCCCGGAGCGAAGTGCTGCGCCAGTTCGGCATCGCGCTGGAGTTAGAAGTCTGCGTGGTGTGACGCCGGTGAAACAACCCGCAGCCGTCCATGCGGCTGCGTTGCACAACACCTGCATGAACATGGTTATTCCTGGGAGGGCGTCGCCCTCCCAAATCCTCCCCTCAGGGAGGGGCGTGGGGAAACCCGGTTTCCCCATCCTCCAACCAGTGTTGAGGGCGCATGGCGCTCCGGCAGGGAGGGGTGTGGGGAAACCCGGTTTCCCCATCCTCCAACCGGTGTTGAGGGCGCATGGCGCTCCGGCAGGGAGGGGTGTGGGGAAACCCGGTTCCCCCATACGTTCACATCAAGGAGAAGCGCTATGCCCGGCAAGATGACCGTCGCCGTGCTCTTCGGCGGCCAGAGCGGCGAACACGAGGTCTCCCTGGTCTCGTCCCACGGGATCATGCAAACGCTGGACCCCGAGCGCTACGAGGTGTTGCCGGTGGGGATCACCAGAACGGGTCGCTGGCTGGCCGGCGCAGGCGCCCATGCCGCCCTGGTCGCCGCAGCCGACCGCGACCGTTTGCCAACGGGCGTAACCCTCTCAACCGATGCCGGCCCGCTGATCGAAGACTTCGACCTCCTGCACGCCGCTGGCCGGATTGACGTGGTCTTCCCGGTGCTGCACGGCCCGATGGGCGAGGACGGCACGGTGCAGGGCCTGCTGGAACTGGCGGGCCTGCCCTACGTCGGCTGCGGCGTCGCGGCGAGCGCAGTGGGCATGGACAAGGCCCTGATGAAGGCCGCCTTCGCCGCCGCTGGCCTGCCCGTGCTCCCCTGGCTCCTGGTGCGCCGTGTGGACCTGCTGGCCGACAGCGAGGCTGTCTGTGCGCGGGTCGAAGCGGCGCTGCCCTACCCCGTCTTTGTCAAGCCGGCAAACATGGGCAGCAGCGTCGGCGTCAGCAAGGCGCAGGACCGGGCGGGCCTCCGGGCGGGCCTGGCCGAGGCGGCTCGCTACGACCGGCGCATCGTTGTGGAGCAGGGGATCCCGGCGCGCGAGATCGAGGTCAGCGTGCTCGGAAACGATGCGCCTGCGGCCAGCGTGCCCGGCGAGGTGGCGCCTTCGGGCGAGTGGTACGACTACACCGCCAAGTATCTCGCTGACGCCTCGCAGTTGTTGATCCCCGCCCCGCTCGAGGCCGATCTGGCCGAACGGGCGCGCGCCCTGGCCCTGGAGGCGTTTCTGGCGATTGACGGCGCCGGCCTGTCGCGGGTGGATTTCTTGCTCGACCGCGAGACCGGCGCGCTCTGGGTGAACGAGGTCAACACCATGCCCGGCTTCACGCCGATCAGTATGTATCCCCGGTTGTGGGCCGCCAGCGGACTGGCCTACCCCCAGCTCCTCGACCGGCTCATTCAACTGGCGCTTGAACGGCATCAGCAACGTCCCCCCGGGCGCTCCGGGTGAGGTTGCCCTTGTAACGTTAAAACGCCTGCTTTTCGTCCCCGTAGTGTACGGCAAAGCCGCATGGGGCCGGCAATCACGAATGGTACAACGCCTATGGAGTACAACACCCCCAACACTCGAGAACGCATCGCCGCGCGGCGCCAGCAACGGCGCACAGCGCCGTCCGCTGCGCCCCCTCGCCGGCCACCGGCCACCCCGGGGCCAGGCCAGCAGGCCGTGCCGGGTCTGCGTCGCTCCCTGGCCTCCTGGCTGGCGAATGGCCGGCTCCTCAGCCTGGCGCTCTGCGTCGTCACCGTCGGCATTCTGGCCTATGCCCTCACCTCCCCGCGCTTCAGCGTGTGGCAGATCCGCGTCGAGGGCAACCGGATCCTCGAGGCCGAACAGGTGGCCGGGCTGGCCGACGCCCTCGGGCGGCCGATCTGGTTCGTGAAACCCGCAGCCGTTGCTGCCCGGTTACGCGAGAACGCCTACATCGCCTCCGCCTCGGTAGATCTGGCCCTGCCCGACGTTATGCGCATCCGTATCGTCGAACGCCGCCCCGAGGTGCGCTGGCAGGCCGGCGGGGCGCACTACCTGGTGGACGGAAGCGGCAAGGTCCTCGGCCTGGCCCGCGAAAGCGCTCCCGACGACGCGCTGGTCATCGCCGACACCTCGCACCTGGAGCTGAAACCCAATGACCTGGTGGACGTTGATGCGGTGCACCTGGCCCAGGAACTGGCCCTGCGCCTGCCGGTGGAACTGGGCTTTACCCCGGCCCAGATCGGCTGGGACTACGGCCTGGGCGTGTTTGTCCGTGCTCCCCTCGGGCAGACGATCGTCTTTGGGCGGAGTGAGAACCTTGATCGTAAGCTGGCTATATTAAACGTAGTGTTGCAAGATCAAACTGCGTTTACCTATCTTGATCTGCGACCATCGAACCCCTTCTACCAGAACCGGGCGCCCGCCGCGCCGGCCCCGGTCGGCGCTCCGGCGCCGTAGAGTCCTGTGGCGTGGAAGAGGGCAACCCTTTCCGCGGTTGCGCGTCAACTGCGAAAAGACGAGAGAACGCTATGCAACGAACCATCGTTGGAATCGATGTCGGCACCACCAAAGTTTGCACCATTGTGGCCCAGGTATCTGACGTGGGCAAGCTCAATATCCTCGGGGTCGGCCTCACCCCGAGCAAAGGGCTCGACAAGGGGGTGGTGGTCAACATAGATGACGCCGTCAACGCAATCACCGCCAGCGTCGAGAAAGCCGAACGCCTGAGCGGCTATCGGGTCGCTACGGCCTTCGTGGGCGTGAGCGGTCGCCACATCTCCTCGCTCAACAGCCGGGGCGTGGTGGCGGTGCAGCGACCCGACCGCGAGATCACCCGCAACGACGTCGCGCGGGCGGTTGAGTCGGCCCAGGCGGTCGCCATTCCTACCCAGCGCGAGATTATCCACGTCATCCCGCGCGCCTATGTCGTGGACGGCAACGAAGGCATCCGCGATCCCATCGGCATGAGCGGCTTCCGTCTTGAGGTCGAGACCCACATCGTCACCGGCGAGGTGATGGCGATCCAGAACCTCATCCGCAGCGTGCAGAAGGCGGGACTGGAGATCGACGACCTGGTGCTGCAACCCCTGGCCTCCGGCGAGGCTGTGCTCACGGCGGAGGACAAGGATCGCGGGGTGATGCTGGTGGATATCGGCGGCGGCACCACCGACATCGCCATCTTCGTGCAGGGCGGTGTCTGGCACACCAGTGTCATCTCGGTGGGCGGCAACCACTTCACCAACGATATCACCTATGTCTTGCACACGCCCCACAACACCGCCGAATACTTGAAGATCCGCTATGGCAGCGCCATCGCCGAAGAGCCGCTGCGCGAGGGCGAAGAGGGCGACCTGGTGGAGATCGACACTCTGACGGTGGGCGAAAAGCAGAAAATAAGCCGGCACCTGCTCAACGAAATCATTCAGGCTCGCGCCGAGCAGGTGGTGGAACTGATATACAACGAGATCAAGCGTAGTGGCTACGAGGGCCTGCTCCCCGCGGGCATCGTCCTTACCGGAGGAGCGGCCCAGTTGAGCCGCTTCGACGAGCTGGTGCGCGAAATGCTTGGCATGCCGGTGCGGATCGGCGTGCCCACCGATCTCAGCGGCCTGGCCGATTCCCTCGACAGCCCGACCTATGCCACCGGCGTGGGCCTGCTGCGCTGGGGTTCGCGCCACGGACTTTCGATGCTCGGACCCACCCACCGTTCGGAGGAGCGGCAAGGTTGGGGTAATGTCTACGAACGCTTCAAGGGTTGGCTGCGGGAGTTTCTCCCGTAGCTCCCCGCAGGGAGGGGCGTGGGGAAACCCGGTTTCCCCATCCCCCAACCGGTGTTGGGGGCGCCGCCTGGCGCCCCGGCAGGGAGGGGCGTGGGGAAACCCGGTGTTCCCTATTTCACATCAGGAGGAGAAACATGGTTGACCGCACCAGCAATGGCCTGACACTCGAGGATTTTGCCCAGATTAAGGTCGTGGGAGTCGGTGGCGGGGGCAGCAATGCCGTGGATCGCATGATTGCCGATGGCGTGCAGGGGGTGGAGTTCATCACCGTCAACACCGACGTGCAGGCCCTGATGCACTCCCTCGCGCCGACGCGCATCCGCATCGGCGACAAACTTACCCGCGGTCTCGGTTCGGGGGGCAACCCGGTGATCGGCCAGAAGGCCGCCGAAGAGAACCAGGAAGACATCTACGAGCAGCTCAAAGGGGCGGATATGGTCTTTGTGGCCGCCGGGATGGGTGGCGGCACCGGCACCGGCGCCTCGCCGATCATCGCCGGCATTGCCCACGACCTCGGCGCGCTAACGGTGGGCGTGGTGACGCGCCCCTTCACCTTCGAGGGCAACCACCGCCGCAAACTGGCCGAGGCCGGCATTGACCAGTTGCGCCCTGTGGTGGACACGCTGATCGTTATTCCCAACGATCGCCTGCTCCAGATGGCCAGCAAGAACACCTCCTTCACTCAGGCCTTCCAGATGGCCGACAACGTCCTGCGCCAGGGCATCCAGGGCATTGCCGACCTGATCACCCAGCGCGGGCTGATTAACCTGGACTTCGCCGATGTCAAGACGATCATGGCCCAGCAGGGATCGGCGTTGATGGCCATTGGCTACGGCAAGGGCGACAGCCGCGCCGTTGACGCGGTCAACCAGGCCATTGCCAGCCCGTTGCTCGAAGTCAGCATAGATGGCGCCAAGGGGGTGCTCTTCAATGTCACCGGTGGCGAGGATCTGGGCATTCTTGAAGTCTACGAAGCCGCCGACATTGTCGCCAAGCAGGTGGATCCCGACGCCCACATTATGGTCGGCGCGGTGATTGACCCGACCTACCCGCCCGGCGAGATCAAGGTCACGCTGATCGCTACCGGCTTCGACCTGAGCAAGCCCGGCGCCAATGCCCAGCGTTCCCGTTCATACCCCACTGCTGCCACCAGCTCGGGCCATGCCACGGCGCACCACCCGCAGCCCAATCCGGTAGCGCGCCAGCCCCAACCGGCCCCGCAGCCGCGCGTTGCCCCCAGTTTCAGCAGCAGTGACGATCTCGACATCCCGCCCTTCCTGCGCAATCGCAACCGCCGGTGAGGTCGCTATTGCCGAGGGCGGAGCCGGGGAGAGTTTAAGGGCGGACAGAACATCCGAGCCAACGTGGCTTATACCACATTGGAACGCCCCCGCGCACGGCTCTGGTCTCCCCGCTTCGACAGGCTCAGCGCAGGCTCTCCAGCGAAGCTGGAGCGGCCCGCCCCTTCGGGCTGAGCCTCAGGGCGAAGCCTGAGCCTGTCGAAGGGGGCCGGGGGTGAGGACCAACCAGTGCATCCTAACGCCATAACGTCCGTCGGCGTGCATAGGCTCTGTGAGCCCTTAAACCCTGATCGGCAGAGGGGGGAGCGGGCGTGGGGACGCCACATACGGAAACACCCCTTGACAGCGCCGCTATGGCTCGCTATAATACACGTCCAACTTTACAACGGGGAGGGGTGAAAACCCCTCCCCGTTGTCACCTTAAGTGAGTGGTACGATACAACTTCGTAGTATCCCGGTTCGTATAGTGTAAAGTGTTTACAACGGCGTATCGTCCGGTGTCCCGGTGTTCGCAGTATCGTGGAGTTCCCCGATGAAGCCACGTCGCTGGTACAGCAGCCGCGAGCTCAACCCGCACCCCACACCGCCGCCGGTGCGTCCGTTGCCTGACCAGGCTTACTGGCGCTGGACAGGGCGCACCCGTCTGGAGCAAGGGCTGATCATCAAGCCTGCGAACCCGCAGGCGGCGGCTGCCCTCGAGCGCCGCGAAAGCGCGCCGCGGGCCCTACGCCCGCCCCGGCGCATCAATGCGGCCTGAAGCCCGCTTCAGGACCGCCAGTGGAGCGTTGTGGAGGGGTGCAGGCGATCTTGAACGATAGTTTTTTGCGGAGAGGGCGAAGCCCTCCCACGCCCCCTCCCGCCACGCTCATCACAATTATCGTGGCAGACCACTAGTCTCCCCCGGCGGGCAAATGGTCGCGACGCGCCACGCCCTCCCTGATCGCCGCGCGGGCCACGGCCTCGGCGATGATCGGCGCCACGTGGCGGTTAAAGACGCTTGGAATAATGTATTCCTCGCTGATCTCCTCAGGTGGAATCACGCCGGCCAGGGCCTCGGCCGCCGCCAGCCGCATCTCCGTGGTCATATGCCGGGCGTGCACATCGAGGGCGCCACGGAAGATGCCGGGGAAGCTCAGCACGTTGTTGATCTGGTTGGGCTGGTCCGAGCGGCCCGTCGCCACGACCCGGGCATACTGGCGCAACATCTCGGGGTCACCTTCCGGAACAGGGTTGGCGAGGGCAAAGACAATTGGATCGCCGGCCATCCCCCGCACCATCTCCGGGGTGAGCAGGTTGCCCCGGGAAACCCCGATAAACACATCGGCGCCTTCCAGGGCCTCGCGCAGGTGCCCGCGGCGGCGGTCGCGGTTCGTCTGCGAGGCAACAATGCGCTGCATCGGGGTCTGCACGGCGTCGTCACCCTCGCGCAGGATGCCATACCGATCCACGGCGGTAATCTCGCCGATACCGGCTTCGAGCAAGGCGCGGATGATCGCCGTTCCAGCGGCGCCAACCCCGTTTACCACTGCCCGCACGTCGCCGAGGCGCTTGCCCACCAGGCGCAGCGCGTTGCTCAGCGCCGCGAGCACCACCACCGCCGTGCCGTGCTGGTCGTCGTGCATCACCGGAATATCCAGGCTCTCGTGCAGGCGCCCTTCGATCAGAAAGCAGTTCGGCGCGGCAATATCCTCCAGGTTGATGCCGCCAAAGCTCGCGGCCAGTTGCTCGACCGTCTGGACGATGACCTCGGGATCTTGCGAACGCAGACAGATCGGCACCGCGTCAATGTTCGCCAGCTCCTTGAAGAGAATGGCCTTTCCCTCCATCACCGGCAGCGCCGCCTCCGGCCCCAGGTTGCCCAATCCCAGCACCGCGCTCCCGTCGCTCACCACCGCCACACTGTTGGCCTTCCACGTGAGCGCAAAGACCTTCTCGGGTTCATCGGCAATCGCTTTGCACACCCGCGCGACCCCCGGCGTGTAGGCGATCGACAGATCATCACGAGTCTTCAACGGCACGCGACTCTGCATGGCCAGCTTGCCCCCCAGGTGCGCGAGAAAGACCCGGTCACTCACCTGTAGCACGTGGATCCCCCCAAGGTCGTTGAGCGCGGCAACGAGGGTGGCCCCATGCTCCTCATCTTGCACGCGGACGGTGATGTCCCGTACCAGTACGCTGCGCTCGGCCCGGACGATGTCAATCGCGCCGATGTCGCCGCCTACCTCGCCGATGCGAGTGGTCAGCCGACCAAGCATTCCAGGGCGATTTTCGATCTGACAGCGTAGCGTAAGGGTATAGGCCACTCCCATCGACATAGGCAACCTCTCTCTGATCCTGTATACAAACGAGTGCCCGCGAACCAGTGGAACCAGGCCTCCCGGCAAGCAGGCTGGCGTCGTCTCCTGCTCGCAAGCGTTGCGTGCCTGCCCCACCGCTTCGCGGGGCTCCCGATACAAAAACGCTCGTCGCACAACCCTGCGACGGCGCATTCGCGTATGGTACCATGCCTGTGGGAAGCGCGCAATGCGCTGGAAACCGGGTTCCCCCGTATCCCCGCCCGCGGGGTGGCAAGCCCTCCCCACCGGGAGGATGTGGGAGGGCTACGCCCTCCGAGGAAACAAGCCGCCAGCGGGAGGGTGTGGGAGGGCGTAGCCCTCCAGAAACAAAGCATGTTCATTCTGGCATTGTGCGCCTCGCGCATGACCGTCTAATACCAATTACCGTTGATGATGCCGCATTGCCTGAAGCGATTTCAGGCGTTGTGCTGCCCA
>CAKZKA010000052.1 GCA_937120965.1 uncultured Chloroflexota bacterium | reverse complement strand
ACAGGCAGGGGGATGGGGAAACCGGGTTTCCCCAGTTCCCAACCGCTGGTGGGAGCGGCTGGCACCCCCCACAGGCAGGGGGATGGGGAAACCGGGTTTCCCCAGTTCCCAACCGCTGGTGGGAGCGGCTGGCACCCCCCACAGGCAGGGGTGCGGTTCGACAGGCTCACCGCAGGTGGGGAAACCGGGTTTCCCCGTATGTTCACATCAGGCACCATTCGTGGGGCGCACAACGCCAGAATGAAAATAATATTCTTGTTCCTGGGAGGGCTGCGCCCTCCCAAACCCTCCCGCGGGCGGGCTATTTTCACCTCAGTCATGACGGATATCACTCCATCCGGCGTGGTCGGTACTGAATAGCTTCGGCCAGGTGGGCCGGGCCGATGTGCTCGGCGCCGGCCAGGTCGGCGATGGTGCGGGCGACTTTGATGACGCGGTGGAAACCGCGCGCCGAGAGGTTGATCTGGCGCGCGGCAGCCTTCATCAGCGCCTGCCCGGCGCTGTCGAGCTGGCAGTAGCGACGAATGTCGGCAGGCCCCATGTCGGCGTTGGTGCGCGCTCCCGTCCCGCCGAAACGCTGGCTCTGCTGCTCGCGCGCGGCGATTACCCGTGCGCGGATCACTCGCGAGGGCTCGCCCAGGCGGTCGCTGCTGAGCTTCTCGTAGTTCACTCGCGGCACGTCAACGTGGATGTCGAGCCGGTCGAGCAGCGGCCCCGAGATGCGTTTCTGGTAGCGCGCGACCATCGCTGGCGAGCAGGTGCACTGGCGTTCAGGATCGCCGTACCAGCCGCACGGGCAGGGGTTCTGCGCGGCCACCAGCATGACCGCCGCCGGGTAGGTGATGCTGCCCGAGGAGCGGCTCAGGGTGACGATCCGTTCTTCCAGCGGTTGTCGCAGCACCTCCAGTTTGGGGCCAAACTCGGGCAGTTCGTCGAGGAACAACACGCCCCGGTGGGCCATGCTGATCATACCCGGTCGGGCGCGACCTGCGCCGCCGCCCACCAGCCCGGCGATGGAGGTGGTGTGGTGTGGCGCGCAAAAGGGTCGCCGGCGTACCAGGGGGGTGTCCCTGGGCAACTGACCGCAGACGCTGTAGATCTTGGTTACCTCCAGGGCCTCGTCGAGCCGCAGCGGGGGCAGAATCGAGATCAGGGCGCGGGCCATCATCGTCTTGCCCGACCCGGGTGTGCCAGACATTAGCAGGTTGTGCCCGCCCGCAGCGGCCACTTCCAGCGCCCGTTTGACGTGTTCCTGGCCCTTGATGTCCTGGAAGTCGATCGGGAAGCTTTCCTCTTCGGGCGCGTGGCGCACCTGGCTCAGGTATGGCGCGATAGGTCGCTCGCCACTGATGTGGGCAAGCAGTTCCGCCAGGCTCCGTACCGGGATCACGGTGATGCCTTCGACCAGACTGGCTTCGGCGGCGTCTTCAACCGGCACGTAGAGGGTGGTGAGGCCGTGCTGGCGCGCTACCGCGGCCATGGGCAGCACGCCCTCGGTGTGCCGCACCCCGCCATCGAGGCCGAGTTCGCCGATAAACGCGGCCCCCTCGGTGGCGGCAAATACCTGACCCGAGGCCAGGGCCAGGCCCACGGCGATCGGCAGATCATAGGCCGGCCCGGCTTTCCGCAGGTCGGCGGGCGCCAGGTTCACCGTGAGCCGTTTCATCGGGAAGCTCAGCCCCGAGTTGCGAACCGCCGAGCGGACCCGTTCGCGGCTCTCCTGCACCGCCGCGTCGCCCAGGCCGACGACGGTGAACGTCGGTAATCCCTGGGCGATGTCTACCTCGACCTCTACCAGCATGCCTTCCAGACCAATGACGGCGCAACTGTGAACCTTGGCGAGCATCTGGTCCCCCGTCTTCGCGTCCCCCTCGATGTTCCGCTGTGTGTACCGCGTGGAACCGGAGGAGGTTACGGGGCGGCCATCTCCCCTACAAAGGGCGCAGCAGGTTCTCGTTCTCGCGCCCCTCTTCGAAGTCGGTGAGGTTGCGGATGGTCGTCTCGGCGATGGTGGTCATGGCCTCGTAGGTGAAGAAGGCCTGGTGGCTGGTGACCAGCACGTTGGGGAAGGTCATGAGGCGGGCCAGCACCTCGTCGTCAATCACGGTGTCCGAGAGGTCGCGGAAGAACTTGCCTTCCTCTTCTTCGTAGACATCGAGGGCCACGGCGCCGATATGCCCGCGCTGGATGGCCTCGATCAGCGCCTCGGTATCGATGAGGCCCCCGCGACTGGTGTTGACGAGCATGACCCCGGGCTTCATCAGCCCCAGGGTGGCCGCATTGATCATGTGGTGGGTCTGAGGCAACAGTGGGACGTGCAGGCTGATGATATCGGAACGGCGCAGCAGTTCCTCCAGGCTCACGTAGGTGGCGCCCAGGGCCAGGCACTCGGGGTTTTCGCGCACATCATAGGCCAGCAGCGGGCAACCGAAGCCATGCATGATCCGCGCGAAGATCGCCCCGATTTTGCCGGTGCCCACCACGCCCACGGTGCGCCCGTGCAGGTCGTGGCCGAGCAGCCCGGCCAGGCGGAAGTTGAACTCGCGGGTGCGGTTGTAGGCCCGGTGGATGCGCCGGTTGAGGGTCTGCAACAGCCCGACGGCGAACTCGGCCACCGAATAGGGCGAATAGTAGCTGACCCGCATCGCCGTCAGGCCGTGACGCTGGGCGGCGACCAGGTCAATATTGTTGAAGCCGGTGGAGCGCTGGGCGATCATCCGCACGCCGCCTTGCGCCAGCCGCTCGATGGCCGGCGCGTCGGCCCGGTCGTTGACGAAGAGACACACGGCGTCGTAGCCCTGGGCCAGCGCCGCAGTGTGGGGATCGAGTTGCGCCGACGTGTATTCCAGATAGTGGCGACCCTGGTTCGCCTGATCGAGAAAGGTGCGATCATACGAATGGGTGTCATAGACAAGGACGCGCATGGCTCCCTCCTTTGCCTCTCGAGTATGGTTCAAGCCCGCCTGGCATTGCGGCAATCTGCGATCCAGATGTCCATGCGGCTACGCCGCACCCTCCCCGCCGGCGGTCTGGTTCCTGGGAAGACCGGGCCTGCCCGGACCCTGCGGCGAGGGTGGGGCGTGGGGAAACCGGGTTTCCCCGATGTTATAGCAGGGGCCGGCCTGTGCCCACCTCGTCGGGCACATTGGCGCGCAGCTCCTCCAACCAGATGCGGGCGCTCGCGTCGCTGGGGGCGCGCCAGTCGCCGCGGGGCGAGAGCGAGCCGCCCGAGCCGACCTTGGGACCATTCGGCAGCGCCGAGCGCTTGAACTGGCTGATCTGGAAGAACCGGTACAGAAAGACCTCCAGCCAGCGCTTGATGGTCGGCAGGTCATAGGCCGTCCTTCTGCTTTCGGGCAGACCCTCGGGCCAGTCGCCGCGCGTGGCATCGGCCCAGGCGTGGTAACTGAGAAAAGCCACCTTGCTCGGGCGAAAGCCGAAGCGTGTCAGATAGTAGAGGTTGAAGTCCTGGAGGGCGTAGGGTCCGATGATGGCCTCGGTGTGTTGCGCCGGCTCCCGGGCTGCGCCATCATGGGCTGGCACCAGTTCCGGTGAGATTTCGGTATCGAGGATGGACTGTAACGTGACGTTGGTCTCCGGGTCGAACTGGCCCGAACGGATCACCCAGCGAATGAGATGCTGGATCAGGGTTTTCGGTACCGATGCATTGACGTTGTAGTGCGACATATGGTCACCAACGCCATAGGTGGACCATCCCAGGGCCAGTTCGCTCAGATCGCCGGTGCCCAGCACCAGCGCCTGGTGGAAGTTGGCGAGACGGAAGAGGTGCGAGGTGCGTTCGCCGGCCTGCACATTTTCGAAGGTCACATCGAAGACTGCTTCACCCCGGGCGTAGGGATGGTTAATGTCGCGGAGCATCTGCAGGGCGGAGGGGCGAATGTCAATCTCACCGGCGCTGACGCCGAGGGCGCGCATCAGCGCGTGGGCATTGGCGCGGGTGCGTTCGCTGGTGGCGAAGCCCGGCAGGGTATAGGCAAGAATACTGGTGCGCGGCAGGCCGAGGCGGTCCATCGTGCGGGCGGCGACGATCAGCGCCTGGGTGCTGTCGAGGCCGCCGGAGACACCGATGACAACCTTGTTGATCCCGGTGGCGCTGAGTCGCTGCATCAAGCCATGAACCTGGATATTGTAGGCCTCGTAGCACCGCTCGTCGCGAGTAGCGGGGTCATTGGGCACGTAGGGGAAGCGTTCAACCACCCGCAGCAGGGGCAGTTCGCTGCCAGGCGGCTCAAAAGCGAAGGGCACGCGGCGAAGCGCTTGCAGACGCTCGTGGTAATCGCTGGCGGCGTCGCCGAAACTGGTCTGGCGCATGCGCTCCTGGAGCAGCCGTTCCAGGTCCACATCGGCAAAAATGATCTGCTCACCGCTGGCGAAGCGCTGCGACTCAGCCAGGCACTCGCCGTTCTCGTAGATCAGCGCGTGCCCATCCCAGGCCAGGTCGGTGGTGCTTTCGCCGGGACCGGCGGCTGAGTAGAGGTAGGCCGCCAGGCACTTGCCCGATTGGGCGGCGCAGAGGGCGCGGCGATAGTCGGCCTTGCCGATCGTGATATTGCTGGCCGAGAGGTTGCAGAGGACCGTGGCGCCGGCGAGGGCGGCGTAGGTGCTGGGTGGGATCGGCGTCCAGACATCCTCGCAGATCTCGGCGTGGATGGTGAGGGCGGGTAACCCCTGGGCGACGAAGAGCAGATCAGGGCCGAAGGGCGCCGATGTGCCGAAGAGATCGATGGTGGCACTCAGGGCGGCCCGGGCGGCGGCAAAGTGGCGTTTCTCGTAGAACTCGCGGTAGTTGGGCAGATAGCTCTTGGGGATCACCCCGAGGACACGCCCGGCGTGAATGGCGACCGCGCAGTTGAAGAGCTTACCCTCAACGCGCAGCGGCGCGCCCACCAGCAGCACGGGGCGCAAGCCGGCGCTGGCCTTCACCACCCGTTCCAGGGCCTCGAGCGTGGCGTCGAGCAGGGTTGCTTGTTGAAAGAGATCCTCATTGGTGTAGGCCGAGAGGCCGAGTTCCGGAAAGAGCGCCAGCGCCGCTCCGGCTGCGTGGGCGCTCTGTGCCAGCGCGATGGTGCGTTCGGCGTTGAAGGGCGGGTCGGCGACGCGCACAGCAGGCACGCCTACCGCGACCCGCGCGAAGCCGTGGCGATAGAGGTTGAGAAATGGGAGAGGCATACGCTTCTTCCGGCAGGTGAGTGGCGGCCAGGGCGCCCGGTTCATCGCTCGCCTGTGCGGCCGGGCCGCACCCGACCAGGGTACGAAAGACTTTTCCTTGAGCGGGAGGGCTACGCCCTCCCAAACCCTCCCCGCTGGCGGGTTATTTCCTGGGAGGGGGTAGGGGCGCGGCGCCGCCGCGCCCCTACGCCCAAACCCTCCCGCGGGCGGGCTATTTTCACCTCAGGAAAGCAAAAAAACCGAAAGACCTCGCGGATGGGAAGCATCCGCGAGGTCCTCATTATATAGCGTCTGAGTGGGGGTTTCAGGCGGCGATGGCGCGCTCGCGCAGCTTGCTCTCGCGCATCCGGCGGGCAAGGGCCTTGAGAACCGTTTCCAGCTCGGTCGCCATCATCTCGCTCACCTGCTGGGTGGGCACGAAGCTCGCCATCGGCCCGAGCATAGGCGCCAGGTTCAGCGAGGTGGTCAACTGAATATCCGTACCCGTCTTCACCTGCACCAGTTCCCAGGTCGTCTCCACCTGAACAGGGGTGCGGACCTTGAAACGAATGGCGCGGTCATTCTCCCAGGTCAGTTCACCTTCGGAGCGAATGGTGCCGAAGATGCCGCCGATGTTCATATAGGTCACAACCCGAGCGGTGCGAGTGTCGTTGTTGCGCTGAGTGACCTCAACCCGCTGCACGCGGGGCAGAATATGGGCAAGGGCCTGGGTGTCGGAGAGGGTAGCGAAAATTTCCGCAGGAGTGAACCCTTCCAGATAGGCCTGGCGCGTCACGTTAATCATCGGTCAGTTTCCTCTCCGGGCGTCAGGCCCGCGATCCTGTGCATTTGCACACCCTATTGCACAGGTTTGTCCACGCTTTGCACAAGGACAGTATACGCGGTTTCGCTGCGCCTGTCAACCTTCTCGGATATGAAAATGGAGAACCCGGGGTTCTCTCTGTGGAGGGGTGGAGATGTAAACGTATTCCTGCATGCATTTCCTTACCTTGCCCCAAACCACGGAGGGCGCGCGGGGTAATACCGGTAGCGTATGATGATGATGTGGGCCTTGATTTGCAGTCGCGCCCCGCGATATTCGGGCCGTCATGGGGTACCATGGGATATGGAGGTACACGCGAAGGGCCTTCAGCCCGGCAAGCTGGTGGCGTGGAGGCAGGATAGCGTAGCCCTGGAACCGGCCTTCGCCGGCGACCAGCCGCGGTGAGAATGCCGGTGAGTCAGAATACGGGAAGTGCGGCCACACTACCCGGATGTGCAGACGGTTGCGCCAGAAGGACGTAGTCAATGAAACGGTCCATGACCCTTTTGTTCATGACCGGAACGTCACTATTCTGGATAGGGTTGAGTCTGGTAACGCTGTTGCTGGTCACCATAGCCGATGTGGTCGCGCCCCTTACAAGCGCCATAGCGGCGCTGTATGTCCTCCCGGTCCTGGCGGCGGTGCTGGCGCGGCGGGTCTGGCTTGTCCTCACCGTCGCGGCGCTGAGTGCGCTGCTGTGTACCGCCGGGTATGCGCTGGAGTCCGATGGATGGACGGCGTTTGCGCTGATCAGCCGTGGGACCGCGGTGGCCAGCATCCTCGCTACGGGCGGGATGGGTATGGTCCTGCTGCGCCTTTTCGAGCGGAACGAGGCACAACGGCGGGCGGTGGAACAGCAGCGCGACCTGTTGCAGATGGCGAGCGAAATCGGGCGCCTGGGTGGCTGGATCGTACACCTCCCTGCCGGGCCTGTGCAGTGGACCGACGAGCTGGCGCGGATCTTTGACAGGGACCCGGCTGCTCCCCCGCAAAGCCTGGATTTTGAGCGCTTCGTTGCCCCCGAATACCTGGGGGTTATGCGCGCGTGTTTCGAGCGCTGCGCCAGCGAGGGCGTGCCGTACGATGAGGAGTTCGAAATCATCACGTCCGGTGGCCGGCGCGTCTGGGTCCGGTCTTTTGGCCGCCCGGTGCGTAACGCCGCCGGGGCCATCGTTGCGGTGCAAGGGGCCGTGCAGGACATCTCAAAAGCCAGGGAGCTGGAGGCGTCGCTGGCGCGCAGCGAGGCGCGCTTCTGGCAATTTGCCGACACGTTGCCGTTAATCGTCTGGGTTACCGATGCCGCGGGGAAGCTTGAGTACATCAACGAGGCCTTTGCCGATCTCGCCGGTCCGTCGGCGCCGGATCAGGCTCTTGGCGACGGCTGGCTAACGTTCCTGCATCCCGATGATGTGGACCCGACCCGGGCAGCCTGGGATCAGGCGGTGCGCGCCGGCACACCATCTGAGGCGGCGTTTCGCTTCCGCGCCAGCGATGGGAGCTATCGCTGGCACCTGGCGCGCGCCATCCCCATCCGCGACGATCAGGGCCAGATCGTGAAGTGGTACGGTACCTCCACCAACATTGACGACCAGAAGCGCCTGTCCACACGCTTGCAAACGATCCTGGGGAGCATCACTGATGGATTCGTCGCCCTTGATCCCGAGGGGCGCTTTGCCTATCTCAACACCCGGGCTGAACACCTGCTGTTCCACAGCCAGGCGGAGTTGCTCGGCAAACACATGTATGAGGTGTTTCCTCAGGTGCGCGGAACGCGGTTCGATCGCGAGTATCTCGCGGCGCGGGAGACGGGGTGCGCGGCGCAGTTCGAGCAGTTTTTTGCCACACGAGGATTGTGGATCGAGTTCAGCCTGTACCCTTCCGAGGAAGGCATGGCGATCTATTTTCGCGATGTTACCCGGAGGAGGGCGACGGAGGACCAGTTGCGCCTGCTGGAGACCGCGGTGTCGCGCCTGAACGATATAGTGATGATCACCGAGGCCGCCCCCCTCGACGAACCCGGCCCGGCGATTCTTTTTGTCAACGACGCTTTCGAGCGTGTAACGGGGTACACGCGGGCCGAAGCGCTCGGGCGCAGTCCGCGCTTCCTCCAGGGCCCGCGGACCCAGCGAAGCGAGCTTGACCGGGTGCGCAGCGCGTTGCAGCGGGGTGAACCGGTATCGGTGCGGGTGATTAACTACACGAAGGACGGTCGTGAGTACTGGCTGGAGTTTAATGTTGTCCCGATCACGAATGCAGAGGGACAGTGCACCCACTTCGTCTCGATCCAGCGTGATATTACCCGGCAACTGGCGCTTGAAGAGCAGTTGCACCAGGCGCAGCGCCTCGAAGCGATTGGCCAGTTGACTGGCGGCGTCGCGCACGACTTTAACAATCTGCTGACGGTGATTCTCGGCAACGCTGAACTCTTGAGTGAAGCGCTGGCCGGGAATCCGAATCTCCACCCCCTGGCCGAGATCATCAGCACCGCCGCCCAGCGGGGATCGGCGCTCACCCAGCACCTGCTGTCCTTCGCCCGCCGGCAGGCGCTCGATCCCCGTGCAGTCGATGTGAATCGCCTCATCACCGGGATGGACAGGTTGATCCGACGGGCGCTCGGCGAGCACATCGAGATCGGGCTGATCCTCGCCCCCGAGCTGTGGCCGGCGCTGGTCGATCCGGCGCAACTCGAGAGTGCGCTGCTCAACCTCTGCATCAACGCCCGTGATGCGATGCCGGCGGGCGGCACATTGACTATTGAAACCGCCAATGTGTTGCTCGATCGGAACTACGCTGATCGCCACATGGAGGTGCTCCCCGGGGCCTACGTGCTGGTC
>CAKZKA010000051.1 GCA_937120965.1 uncultured Chloroflexota bacterium | reverse complement strand
GGATGTGTTGCGGCCAGGCGTAGGGGCGGGTTTGAACCCCGCCCCGCGTTACAACGCGACCAGCCGCTGCATGGATGTGTTGCGGCCAGGCGTAGGGGCGGGTTTGAACCCCGCCCCGCGTTACAACGCGACCAGCCGCTGCATGGATGTGTTGCGGCCAGGCGTAGGGGCGGGTTTGAACCCCGCCCCTACATTTGGCGCGCACGGGCTCGAAATCCACGAACCACGCCTTGAACAGCTCCCGCGCCATTTCTTCCAGCGTTTCGCTCATCTTGCGGTTCAGTTCGATTTTGTCGTCCAGCGTGCCGAGGATGTGGGCAATGGCGCGTTGTTCGGGGAGGGAAGGTACCTGAACAGGCAAACTATAGAACGACTCGCGACTCGTAGATGGGATCGCTGAGCCACTATCGAGTGAATTGATGTCTTGTGCTAGCAAGTTGTAATAAGCCCAACGCAAATCTATCTGGACCTTCGGCTTGAGATAGAAAGCCGTGTCGATCACGAAGAACGGTGCAGGCGAGTAGTGTACCCCTCGGTACGCTCCCTTGCGGCCAATGATCACACCCGGATGAGGGCAAAGGGCCTCGCTGTGCCAGCCGATAGGTCCGTTTGTGCCAAAGACTCGGAATGGCCCCGTGTTCACCTCATGGCCTCGGAGAGCACGGCCGTATTCTAGTGTCGCGAGGTCGCCCCAGCTTCTCTCGGCCCACTCACTCCCCATACCCCAACTCCTCCAGGTTTCTGGCAATCGCCGCGTCGAGGCGGGCGGCTTCGGCTTGTTGGGCGCGCAGCTCAGCCACCAGCCGCTGCATCTTCTCCGCGAACGGCTCGTCGTCTTCGTCCTTGATCTCGGCGCCGACGTAGCGGCCCGGCGTGAGCACGTAGCTGTGCTTGCGCACCTCGTCGAGCGTGGCGCGCTTGCAGCAGCCGGGGATGTCCTCGTAGGGGCGCAGCGCCGCTGCGCCCTTACCGTCCCGACAGCGCCAGGCATGGTAGGTATCGGCGATCTTGCGGATGTCCTCGTCGGTCAGTTCGCGGTGGGTACGGTCTACCATGCGGCCTAGCTTGCGGGCGTCAATGAAGAGGATCTCGCCGCGACGGTCGCGGAACGAGCGGGTCGGTGACCCGCCCCTACCGCGGTCACGCGCGAGGAACCACAGACAGGCCGGAATCTGCGTCGAGTAGAAGAGCTGCCCCGGCAGCGCCACCATACAATCCACCAGGTCAGCCTCAATCAGGTTCTTGCGGATCTCGCCCTCACCGGATTGGTTGGAAGACATCGAGCCGTTGGCCAGCACAAAGCCGGCCACGCCCGCAGGCGCCAGGTGATAGACTGTGTGCTGCACCCAGGCGAAGTTGGCGTTGCCTGCTGGCGGGATGCCGTACTTCCAGCGTTTGTCGTCGCGCAGCCGCTCGCCGCCTTAGTCGGAGACGTTGAAGGGCGGGTTGGCGAGGATGTAGTCGGCTTTGAGACTGGGGCGTGTAGAACTCGCCGCCCTTCTTGCCCTCGGCGCTAGCAAATTGCGAGAGGAAGTATTCGTAGACGCGGCCCAGAACGTCCCTCGCGCGGCTGGCCTCGTCGCCGATCTGGATGTTGCTGATCAGATCAACGAGCTGGCCCAGACGCGTCTTGTCGAGCGCGGGCCGAGCGTAGTCCTTGGGCAGCACGCCCTTGAGCGCCGGGTTGTCGCGCTCGATGGCGGTCATAGCTTCGTCCACCAGCCGGCCAATGGCGGGCTGGCGGGCCTGTGCCTTCAAAAATGACCAGCGCGCCTCCTGCGGTACCCAGAAGATGTTGGCGGCGCGGTATTCGTCGGGGTCTTCGGGATCGGCGCCTTGCGCGCGTTCGGCTTCGAGCCGGGCGCGCTGCTCCTCGAAGGTGTCGGAGATGTACTTGAGGAAGATAAGACCGAGGACGACGTGCTTGTACTCGGCGGCGTCCATCGAGCCGCGCAGAGCGTCGGCCATCTGCCAGAGCCGGGCTTCGTAGCCGACGGTGGCGGCGCTTGTTTCGGGCGATTCCGGGTTGTTCTTTCGACTGGCCATGGTCTCCCTTGATATGGTCGTTCCTGAGCATGGGCCCGGGGCGTTACCAGAGCATTGCAAGCATGCGCTGCAAAGACGAGGGGAGCCGGGATGGGCGCAGTTCTCAGGAAACACTCTCCTCCGGCCCCTGATCAGGGCGAAACATCTTGCGCCCTGCGTCCCGCCTGCGGGGCCGGTCCCGGAGAACCTGGCCCTCGCGGGCCTTCCCGGCCGCATGCCGCGCCTCAGGCGGCCCGGCGCCGGGCCAGGTCGCGGAGGGTCTCAATGTCGGCGTCGGAGAGAGCTTCGGGCATTACCAGCTTGACCCGCGCGAACAGGTCGCCCCGCTCCCCCGGTCGGTCAAGATGGGGCATCCCCTTGCCTTTGAGACGAAACACCCGGTCGGCAGGAGTCCGTGGCGGGATCTTGAGCTTCACCGCGCCGTCCAGGGTCGGCACGCGAACCTCGCCGCCGGCCGCCGCGGTGAGGAAGTCCACCGGCACAACGGTGGTCAGATCGTCGCCCTCGCGCTCGAACTGGGGGTGGGGTTCCACTTCCACGACCAGGTAGAGGTCACCCGCTGGCGCGCCTCCGCGCCCGGGGCGGCCCTGACCGGCCAGTCGCACGCGGGTGCCTGTTTGCACGCCAGCAGGGATGCGAGCCTCAATCCGCCGGTCGCCGATGTGCAGCGAACGAGTGGCGCCACGAAAGGCCTCTTCAAGCGAGATGGTAACCGGCACCTCGAGGTCGCGACCGCGACGTGGACGTTCCGGCCCGCGCGCCCGGGGCTGGCCGTAGATCGAACTGAAGAACTCGGAGAAGGGGCTGCCCTCGCCAAAGAGATCCTCGAGATCCTCGGGCGCGACGCCGATGGTGTAGACGTACTGGCCCGGCGCGCTTTGCCACTGCGACCAGTTGAAATCGCCACTGCCGCGCTGCTGCCAGCTCTGGTACTGGGCGCGTAGCTCATCGTACTTACGACGGCGTTCAGGGTCGCCGAGCGCCTGATACGCCTCGTTAATTTCCTTGAAACGGGCCTCGGCTTGCTTGTCGTCCGGGTTCACGTCGGGGTGGTGCTGGCGCGCCAGGTTGCGATAGGCTTTCTTGATGGTCTGGTCGTCGGCGTCGGGCGTCACACCCAGAATGGCGTAGTAATCTTTGAATTCCATAGTTTCGTACCGCCTGTAGTGCTGCACCTGGCGGGGTATGCCGGGCAACCAGGGTCCCCCACGCGCTTGCTCCGCTGCCTCTAATTATAGAGCCAGAGCGGCCTGCGTCTACCTGTGCGGCGGCGCCGCACAACACCGGAATGAAAATATGTGTTCTTGGGAGGGCTGCGCCCTCCCAAACCCTCCCACAGGATATTAGCCGTCTATGCGGCGGCGCCGCACAAACAAAATGTGGCGGGTCGGCTCAACAGCCACCCGCCACGTCGAGCGTTCCAGACGATCAGGCAGCTTTGATCTCGATCCGCCGCGTCCGGGCCGACTCAACCTTGGGCATATGGATGGTCAGGATTCCGTCTTTGAGGTTGGCCTGGATCTTCTCGGCGTCTACCGCCGACGGTAGCGTGATGCTGCGGCGGAACTCGCCGAAGCGCCGCTCCTGGATGTGGTAGCGCGCGCCCTCGGGCAGCTCAGCTTTCACCTGGCCGCGGATGGTCAGGACGTTGTGCTCCAGCGTAATCTCGAACTGATCGGGTTTGAGGCCCGGCGCCGCCAGCTCCACCGTGTAGGCGTTGTCGGTCTCGTAGAGGTCGAGCATGGCGCCCAGGAACGTGCTGGCGCGCGGCCAGACGAAGCTGTCCGCGAGAAGCTGGTTCATCGCGTCACGGAGCGTTACCATGCCCTCGAAGGGCTCCCACCGCGTAAGGCTCGTCATAGGCATCCCTCCTTTCTACAGTGCTGTAGAGGTAAGGACATGACTCGTATGCAGGCCCCGGTATGGCGGTATGCGCCTGACGCCGAGCGTGCCACTCACGGCACCCGTGCTGGCGCCGTTCCTGCCAGGTCACCCGGTGGGTCACCGGCGGGCGCGCCCGCCATTACCGACCGTCTGGGTACAACCGGTTTCGGTTACATTACATAATCAATGATTGTTAGACCTGCGTCAGCGAGTCGTTAGAAGAGTGTTAAATTGCCCTTGCGCCGAGCCGGGTCATGGGTATAATGCACAGCAAAAGCGCTAATCAGAGAAGGGGCCGGGAGGGCGCAGTCCACCCAGAACGTCATTACACCAGTTCTGCCTGATGGCATCGCATTGGATCAGCTCCACACCTCCACACCTCTACAGCTCCACAAAGCCTCTGTAGAGCGGTGGAGATAACCGAACAATGCGGAGGCTTCAGTTCCACGTACATAGCATGATTATTCCGATAGGCTCCTGGTTGACAGACTACTGAATACCACGGCCCGTGCGGCCACTGCTAGGGGCGCCAGAAGAGTCTGGCTGAGAGTGCGGCCCGATTGATGCCGCTAACCCTTTGAACCTGACCTGGGTCATACCAGCGTAGGGAAGCGTCGGCAGTTGCGTTCAACGCCGCTGATCCCTGCGATCGGCGGCGTTTTGTTCTCGTGGCGGCGCAGTGCCCGAGTGCACATACGTGTTCCCGGGAGGGCGCAGCCCTCCCAAACCCTCCCCGCAGGGAGGGGGATGGGGAAACCCGGTTTCCCCATGTCCCAACCGCTGTTGGGAGCAGCTGGCGCCGCTACCGGCAGGGGTGCGGTTCGACAGGCTCACCGCAGGTGGGGAAACCCGGTTTCCCCATATTTTCACCTCAGCGGCATGTCGCAATCCGACATCTGCCATCTCAATCGAAAGGTAGTGTAACCATGACCCGATCCTCTCTGCCCCCTCCTAACTGGGCGCTCTACGTCATTACCGACCACCGCGCCGCTGCGGGCCGTCCGCTGCTCGAGCTGGTGCAGGCGGCGCTGCGTGGCGGGGCAACGGTCGTGCAACTGCGGATGAAAGACGGCCCGACGCGCGAGATGCTGGCGCTGGGGCGAGCGTTGCACGAGGCCACCCGCGCGGCCGGGGTGCCGCTGATCGTCAACGATCGTCTCGATGTGGCCCTGGCTCTCGATGCCGAGGGTGTGCACCTGGGCCAGGATGACCTGCCGGCGCACCTGGCGCGCCCGTTGATCGGGCCGGATCGGCTCCTCGGCGTCTCGGTCGAGACGGTGGAGCAGGCTGAGCAGGCCCTGCGCGATGGTGCGGATTACCTGGGGGCCGGCGACCTGTTCGGCACGCCGAGCAAACCCGATGCTGGCCCGCCGATTGGCCTGGCGGCGCTGCGGGCGATTGTCCACGCCGTGCCTCTGCCGGTTGTTGGCATCGGCGGCATCACGCTGGAGAATGCCGCTGCGGTGATTGAGGCGGGGGCAGCGGGGGTGGCGGTGATCTCGGCGGTGATCGGCGCTCCTGACCCCGAGCAGGCGGCCCGCGCGCTGCGGGCGATTGTTGATCAACGAAGGAGGCGAGCATGAGCGAGATGGCAACCCGCGCTGCGGCGGCCCTGGCGCGTATTCGCATCGAGAAGCCGCTGCTCCACCACATCACCAACCTGGTGGTGATGAACGATACTGCCAATGTCACCCTTCATATCGGGGCGCTGCCGGTCATGGCCCACGCCGCTGAAGAGGTGGCCGAAATGGTCGCCATGGCCGGAGCGCTGGTGCTCAATCCGGGCACGCTGACCCCGGACTGGGTCACGTCTATGCTGATCGCCGGGCGGCAGGCCAACGCCCGGGGCATTCCGGTGGTTCTCGATCCGGTGGGCGCGGGAGCCACCGCGCTGCGCACCCAGACCAATCTGCGCCTGCTCGATGAGCTTCAGGTGGCCGTGCTGCGTGGCAACAGCGGCGAGATTGGCGCCTTGAGCGGGGCAGGCGGCGTGGTGAAGGGCGTCGAGAGTGTCGAAGGTGTCAACGATCCGCTGGCTGTGGCGCGCGCGCTGGCCCGCGAACGGAAACTGGTGGTCGCTATCACCGGTCCCCGCGACATTATCTCCGATGGTGAGCGGACAGTTGCGGTAGACAACGGTCACGCATGGCTGGCGACCATTACCGGCACGGGTTGTATGGCTACGACGATGGTCGCCGCCTTTGCCGCCGTCGAGCAGGACTATCTGCTGGCCACTGCCGGGGCGCTGGCTGCCTTTGGCCTGGCTGCCGAACTGGCAGCCGCCCACGCCCATGGCCCGGCCAGTTTCAAGGTGGCGCTCTTTGATCACCTGTATCACCTCACGCCAAATCAACTGTCTGCCGGGGCGCGCATCCTGACGCTGTAGATGCGCGCGGCTGGCGCCGCTACCGGCAGGGGGATGGGGAATCCCGGGTTGCCCATGGCCCACCCGCTGGTGGGAGCGGCTGGCGCCGCTACCGGCAGGGGGATGGGGAACCTCGGGTTGCCCATAGCCCACCCGCTGGTGGGAGCGGCTGGCGCCGCTACCGGCAGGGGGATGGGGAAACCTGGTTTCCCCATATGTTCACATCAGCGATCTGCGAGGAAAAGGTATGCGCATCGCCGACATCGGAGAGTTTGCGCTGATCGAGCGCTTGCGGAGCCTGGTTGCGGTTGAGCGTCCCGACATTATTGCCGGCATTGGCGACGATGTGGCGGTGCTGTCGGTCGAGGGCGATGAGTGGCTCCTGGCGACGGTTGATTGCCAGGTAGAGGACGTGCATTTTCTGCGCCACTCGATCACGCCGGCACAGTTGGGTCGGCGGGCGCTGGCGATCAATTTGAGCGACCTCGCCGCAATGGGCGGCCACCCCCGCTTTGCCCTGGTCTCGCTCGGCCTGCCCGCCAGCCTGGAGGTGGCGTGGGTCGAGGAGTTGTACCGCGGCCTGCGCCTCGAGGCCGACCAGCACGGGGCGGCGATTGTTGGCGGCAACATGACCCGCTCGCCCGCCGGTATCTGGATCGATCTGACTGTGCTCGGGCAGGTGCGACGTGACGAAGTGATGCTACGCTCCGGCGCGCAACCGGGCGACCGGGTGCTGGTGACCGGCGAGCTCGGGGCAGCGGCGGCGGGCCTGCAACTGCTGCTTGATCCGACCCTGGCGCGCGTTGTCGCCGACCCTGCGCCGGCCCTGACGCGGCACTTCACGCCCACCCCGCGCCTCGCCGAGGCCAGGGTGATCGCCCGCTCGCGTCAGGCGACGGCGATGATTGACCTGAGCGACGGTTTGAGCAGCGACATCGGACACATCTGCGAGCAGAGCGGCGTGGGGGTGCGCCTGTGGGCCGCGCATTTGCCGGTTGCTCCGGCGGCGCGGGCGATTGCGGCGGCACGTGGCGAGCAGCTCTGGAACCTTGCTCTTTCAGGCGGCGAAGATTACGAACTGTGCTTCACCGCACCGCCCGCCGCCGCCGCCACCCTGGCCGCGGCCATCCAGCGCGAAACCGGCACCCCGGTCACGGTTGTTGGCGAAATGCTGCCTGCCGGGGCCGGT
>CAKZKA010000050.1 GCA_937120965.1 uncultured Chloroflexota bacterium | reverse complement strand
CCGTGGTTCCTCGGGCTGGACCCGCTCCGCCTCTGTAGCCGATACCACGCGTGGCGTCGCAAGCAGGAAGTTGATGGAGTCGAGATCCCACACCTTGGGTTCATTCATGCCCTCATCATACCGCAGGTGCCCCAACTGCGTAAGTCCTAGTAACAACGAACATTCTGGCCAACGCCGAACTGGTTGAGCACGAGATCACCGGTCTTCAGGCGCCTCCACAGGCGCCCGAGGCTATCGCTGCGGCCATTGCCCGCTACATTCATGACCGCGAGTTAGCGCGGCGCTGCGCCAGTGCAGCCCGTCGCCGTGTCGTTGAGCACTACTCCATCCAGCGGATGCTCGACGAGACCTACGCCCTCCAGGTGGATTTGCTACCGCAACGCTTGCGCGAGCGGGCCGCGGCCCGGCTACAGGAGGTGGAAGCATGAACGCCGAAACGCTTGCCGAGTGGCTACGCCGACGCGGTCACCGCATCATCCGCGGAGCCGGCAGTCTCTGGTACGATGCAGGGGCGCGGGTGTTTCAGCCGATACCCTTTCACCAGGTCTTTTCTCCGCCTGAGGCCGACCTGCGCGCATTGATGCGCGAGGCCGGCGCTGCGGGCCTGCGCTACTCCACGCCGCCTGAGGCAACCACAGGACTGCTCAGCTATCACGTTGTCTTTGATGAGGGCGCATACTCACTCGAGAACATTCGCCCGCGCACACGCAACAAGACCCGTCGCGGGCTGCGCGAGAGCCGTATCGGGCAGATCAGTTTTGACGAACTGGCCAGCAAGGGCTGGCGCCTGCAACGCGACACGCTCGAGCGCCAGGGACGGTTGAGGAGCATGAACGAGGCCGAATGGACAAGGCTCTGCCGCGCGGCCCACGACCTGCCGGGCTTCGAGGCCTGGGGCGCCCGTGTGGACGATGAACTCGCCGCCAGTATGCTGATTGCCCGGATTGGCGACACAGTTTCGATACTCACAGCTCAGAGTCACCGCGCTTACTTCGACAGATATGTCAACAATGCCCTCTGCTATACGGTGAGCAGCGATGTCCTCAGCCGCCCGGGCGTGCGCGCGGTGTTCTACAGCATCCACTCACTGGATGCGCCCCCCAGCGTTGATGAGTTCAAGTTTTTGATGGGCTACCGGGCCAAGCCGGTACGCCAGCGGATCCTCTTCCATCCGCTCATTGCCCCGCTGATGAATCCGTTCACCCACCGCCTGATCCGCCGGGCGCTCAGGGTCCGCCCCGACAATGTGACCCTGAGTAAGGCCGAGGGGTTGCTTCGCTTCTACCTGGAGGGCCAGCGGCCAGCACACCAGCAGGATCTACCACCTGTGCTGCAAAGGGGACTCAGCCATGAGCAAGCGGTTGTGTGACGTGATTGTCGCCGGCATTGGCCTGGCGCTGACCTGGCCGCTGATCCTCGCCGGCGCGATAGCTGTCAAGCTTACCTCGCCCGGACCAGCGTTCTACCGCGCCCGACGGGCAGGGCAATACGGCGTCCCCTTCACCATGTACAAGCTACGAACGATGCGCGTCGGTCTGGATACGGTTGACCGGCGCGTCACCGAGGCCAATGATGACCGGATTACCCCTGTGGGTCGCTGGCTACGCCGTCTGCGGATTGACGAACTGCCCCAGCTCTGGAATGTGCTGCGCGGCGACATGTCCGTCATCGGCCCGCGTCCCGAGGATTGGGACATCGTCGAACGCCACTACACCGACGCTATGCGCCGCACCCTCAGCGTGCGCCCTGGCCTTGCGGCTCTCTCTGACGTCTACTGGTATCCCGACTTCGCCTACCACGATCCGCCCCCTGCGGGGGTGCCACTCCAGGAACACTACCTACGCCGCCATTTGCCAGCGCGCCTGGCCGTGGATCTCGAGTATATCGAGCGCCAGTCGCTGCTACTGGACCTCTGGATCATCATCCGCGTGATCTTCTGCATCCTGGTCTATTCGTGGCTGCCGCCACCGCGACGACCGATGCCCAGCAAAGTGTAGAACGCGCTCTGTCCGCCTTGCACGGTGAAAGGAGCCGCTCCTGCGGCGCCATAGAGGTCTTTTGCGCTCAAAAACGGTCAGGAGGAGCTGATGTTCGTCACCATCCACCAGCCTGAGCACCTGCCCTGGCTCGGGTTCTTCGACAAACTGCGCCAGGCCGATCTTTTCGTGCTGCTCGATACATGCCAGTTCGCCAAGGATGATTTTCAGAACCGCAACCGGATCAAGACGGCGCAGGGGCCGACCTGGCTGACGGTGCCGGTGTACAAGGCTGGTCGTTCGGAGCAAGCGATCATCGAAACTCAGATCTGCAACGATCGCGATTGGGGCCGGCGCAGCCTGGCCCTGATCACACAGAGCTACGCTCGATCACCCTTTTTCGCCACGCACCGCCCTTTCTTCACCGAACTGTACACCCAGCGGTGGACGTCGCTGGTCGATCTGAACATCACGATTATCAGCTATCTGGCCGAGCAATTTGGCCTTGGCAATCGCTTCGTGCGCGCCTCCGCCCTGGGGATCGCCGAGCGCGGCCCGACACAGGTCAACCTGGCGATCTGCCGCGCCGTTGGCGCGACGGCGTACCTTTCGGGCCGCGCCGGACGCACGTACCTGGACGAGACGCCTTTCGCTGAGCATGGGATCAGCGTGCGCTATCAGGAGTTCCAGCACCCTGTCTACCCACAACTGTGGGGCGACTTCGTGCCGGGAATGTCGGCGATTGACCTGTTGTTCAACTGCGGCCCCGAGAGCCTCGCGATACTGACCGCAGCCAGTACACCGGCACACGAGGCGGCTGCTTGAAACCTGTTGACGCTCCCTCCCTGGAGCAGAGGGAACCGACAGATCGGGCTACCTTCGCCTCCTGTCACCCCGCGCCCTCGTGGCGGGCCAGGGGAGCAACGCAGGGGCCTGCGAGCAGCGCCGCGCGGTTCAGGGGAAGCGTTTTGCTGGGGAAATAGAGCAACCTCGGCCTGAGACCGAGCGTAAAGGAGAGTCACATGCCAAAACGGGTCCTGGTCATCGCTGCCCACCCCGATGATGAAACCTATGGGATGGGGGGAACTATCGCCTGGCACGTCCGCCGAGGCGACAATGTGACGGTACTGATCATGACCGATGGCGTCACTGCGCGGCACACAGTGACTGCGCCTCAGGAGGCGGCAGCAGTCAATGCCTGCGCCATCCTGGGAGTGGAGCATGTGCGTTTTGCCCGCCTGGCCGATCAACGCCTCGACTCATTGCCCCTGCTCGACCTGATCAAGCCCATCACTGCCGCAGTGAACGAACTGGGCGCGCAGATCGTGTACACCCACCATCGTGGCGATGCCAATCAGGACCATCGGGCGATCTTCGCGGCAACACTGGTCGCCATCCGGCCCTTCGGGGCCTGCCCGGTGGAGCAGGCCTACAGCTACGAGGTGGCTTCCTCGACCGAATGGGGCGCGCCGTTTGCTGAGACGGCTTTCGTACCGACGCACTTTGTCGAAATCACCTCGACCCTTGAGGACAAGGTGCGAGCTGCTGCAGCCTACAGCGAGACTTATCAGAGTGAGGTGAAGCCCTTCCCGCACCCCCGCTCGCTCGAAGCCGTGCGCATCTACGCCCAGCAGCGGGGCGTGAGCGTTGGTGTACCCGCCGCTGAAGCCTTTGTGCCGATCCGTCAGCTTGTAAAGGAGAACTGAAATGAGCGCCGTGGTTCGCCAGCGCCGTCCTGTGCGCGAGCAATTTCTGCCCTACGCTCTGCCCCAGATCGGAGAGGAGGAGATCGCCGAAGTCGTGGATTCGCTGCGCTCAGGCTGGATCAGCACCGGCCCCAAAGTGAAACGGTTTGAGGCCGATTTTGCCGCCTACGTCGGCACTGACCACGCCATCGCGGTTAGTTCCTGCACCTCCGGGCTGCATATCGCCCTCACGGCTCTGGGCATTGGCCCGGGTGATGAGGTGATCGTACCGACGCTGACCTTCTGCTCCACGGCCAACGTGGTGGTACACCTGGGCGCCCGACCGGTGCTGGTTGATGTGAATCCTGACGGCAACGTGGCTCTCGACGCGATTGAAGAGGCGATCACTCCGCGCACCAGGGCGATCATCCCGGTGCATTTTGCCGGCCAGGCATGCGATCTTGCGCCGATTTATGCCCTGGCCCTGCGCCACGGCCTGCCGGTGGTCGAGGACGCCGCCCACGCCGTCGGGAGCATCTACCGCGACCAGAAGATCGGCGCTGACGCCCTGGGACCGGAGGGCCTCACCCGGGTGACCGTTTTCTCGTTCTACGCCACGAAGAACATGACTACCGGCGAGGGCGGCATGATTGTTACCGCCGATGCCGATCTTGCCCAGCAGATGCGCCTGCTCAGCCTCCACGGCATGAGTCGTGACGCCTGGAAACGGTACACCAGCGCAGGCTCGTGGTACTACGAAGTGATTGCTGCGGGCTACAAGAACAACATGACCGACATCCAGGCTTCCCTCGGGTTGCACCAGCTTCGCCGCCTGGATGCCTTCATCGCCACACGCCAGCACTACGCTGCGCGCTACGACCAGGCCTTCGCCGCACTGCCCGGCGTAAGCACGCTGGCCCGTCACAATGACCGCAATCACGTGTACCATCTGTATGTCATTCAGCTCGACCCCTCTACCGGTATCGATCGCGCTGCGTTCACCGAAGCTATGCGTGAACGCAAGATCGGCACCAGTGTGCATTTCATCCCGGTGCACCTGCACCCGTTTTACGCCCACACGTACGGCTACCAGCGCGGTGATCTGCCCGGAGCTGAAGCCATCTATGATCGTAGTGTTTCGTTGCCGCTGTATCCACTAATGACCGAAGATGACCTCGAAGACGTTATCGCCGCCGTCGCGGATCTTATCCTGGCATAAACCCTGTTGTGGTCGGCATTCCAGCCGCCACAACTCCCGGACAAGGAGGAATGCTACCATGATCGGAGCATTTTTCGATACGAAACTCTGGCGTCCCGCAGTGGTTGTTCGTGTCGTCGCCGACGCGCTTATGGTTTCAGGGGCCTATCTGCTGGCACTGATCCTTGAGTACGAATGGTTTGTTCTGCTCAGCAGACCTGGTGTATCCTCAACCCTGGCAGATAGCTTCATCCAGTCGGTGATCGTGGGGTTGCCCCTGCTGCTGACAATCTGCCTGTTCACCTTCGACATATCCGGCTTCTACACCCGCAGTCGCACCTACGCCAGTCGCTACAAGATGCTGGTCATTGCCCAGGCGGTGAGTATCGCCTACCTGATCTTCGGCTTTTTCTCGTTCCTGCTGCCGCAGCTGCTACCGGTGCCACGCGTAGCGCTGTTGAGCGCATGGCTGATCACGCTGGTTGCATTGATCGGCGCGCGCTTCTGGTCGAAGATCTGGGAAGTCATGACGCTCCAGGGCGAGCGGCACACTCCTGCCGCCACGACGCGGTCCGTGGAGGCCGGGCGACACATTCTGGTAATTGGCGGCGCCGGCTACATCGGCTCTGCCTTGTTACCGATGCTGCTCGAACGCGGCTATCGAGTACGCCTGCTCGATCTGCTCCTCTTCGGTACCGAGCCGATCAAAGATATGCTCGGGCATCCCCGGCTCGAAATCATTCGAGCCGACTTCCGCAATGTGGATCAGGCCGTCAAAGCCATGCATGGCGTTGATACGGTCGTCCATCTCGGCGCGATTGTTGGCGACCCCGCCTGTGCGATTGATGAGGAGATCACGATCGAGGTCAACCTGATGGCCACACGCATGCTCGCCGAAGTGGCCAAGGGTTCGGGCGTCGAGCGCTTCGTCTTCGCCAGTACCTGCTCGGTGTACGGAGCGAGTGACGAGATCCTTAACGAGCGCTCGGTCCTCAATCCCGTCTCGCTCTACGCTCGCAGCAAAATCGCCTCCGAGCGCGTGTTGCTCGAACTCAGCAGCGAAAGCTTCGCGCCGGTCATTCTCCGCTTTGGCACAGTGTATGGTCTGTCAGGACGCCATCGCTTCGATCTCGTGGTGAACCTGCTCACGGCGAAGGCGCTTCAGGAAAGGAAAATCACCGTCTTCGGCGGCGATCAGTGGCGACCCTTTCTCCACGTCGCCGATGCAGCCCTGGGTGTCTTCCACGCCATTGAGGCGCCACTGGCGGTTGTGCGCGGCGAGACCTTCAATGTTGGCTCGAACCACCAGAACTACACCATCCGCCAGGTCGGGGAAATGATCCATGCCCTGGTGCCCGAAGCCGAACTGATCGAGCAGGGCGCGGGGACCGACCGCCGGAACTACCGCGTCAATTTTGACAAGATCCACCGCATGCTCGGCTACCAGCCCCGCTGGACGATTGAGGCCGGCATTAAGCAGGTGATCGAGGCTTTCAAGCGTGGCGAGATCCAGGACTATCGCGATCCGCGCTACTGCAATACCAAGGCCATGACCCGGATACTGCAAGACGGCTCCATCCAGCCGACCAATGGCTGGGTCAGGGATTTGCTCGACAGGCAGCGCCAACCCGAACCTGAGGTCGTAGCGAGCACGACCAGCGAGTTACAGCAAGCGCAGGAACTGGAACTCGCGGTAGGCTACGGCGCGGTTCGAAGGAGCTAAGAACGTATCTCGCAAGGGCTGGAGACCTCCGCCGCGAGGCTCGATGCGGCTGGGCCGCATCGAGCTAGAATTGTTCCTGGTATGGCAAGCCCTCCCAGACCCTTCCGTTGGGGAGAGCTTGCCACCCCGTGGGCGGAGGTCTGGGAAAACCCGGTTGGCCCATAGTTTCACCGCAGCACCCTGCCCTCACCTTCACGGCGGGTGATCTTGCGTTCGTCGAGGTGTTCGAGAAAGGCTACGGCATACTTGCGGCTGCTGCCAAAGCGATCGCGTAGCATGCCAACGCTCACGCTGCCCTCGACGGCGGCCGTGGCGCGCACCCACGCCAGGAGTTCGGCGTAGGTCTCCGGCAGCAGAAAGACATCGGCGGCCAGGCGCACGATGAGGCCACGCTCCAGGGTCCAGGCCAGGAGTTCCTCATCGAGGGCGGGCGACGGTGGGCCGTAGGGCGCCCGTCGCATCGCTGCCAGGGCCGCATCAACCGCTGCCAGTTCGTCGGGTGTTGGCTGCGGGTCGTGGCCGGCCAGCCAGATGCGCGTCTCATTGAACGCCACCAGGCCGCGGCGTCTGGCTTCGTCGAGCGCCACGTCCAGCGCTCGCGCCGGCAGGCGCAGCTTCTGGCGCATCTCTTCGCGCGGCATACCGCGCCGCAGGGGATAGCGCTTGTGGTAGGCGCGCAAGGCCGGGAGCAGTCGCGCCTCCAGTTGCGCCCAACCGGCCGCCGAAATCAGCCATCCGCCTTCCCCCGGGTCCGCCTGCTCTGGCAGCGCCCCCAGCCAGAGCACCTGCCCCGCGGCGATCAGGGGGGCAAGGGTGTGCTGGTCGAGCATCGCGCCACGGCCGGCCTCAAGACGCACCTCGGCCCAGGGACGGGGCAGGCCCTGCCCCAGGGCCTGCAGCAGCAACTGGAGCGGATCACCCTGTCGGCGCGCCTCGAGGGCAGCGATTACCTCGGGGCGGAAGCGCCGGTGCCGGGGCGGGTGCGGATCGACCACGACGCCGCCGGCTACGGTGCGGCCCGGCGAGGCCACGCGCAGGATGCCGCGGTCGCCAGGCATGGCGGCCAGGGGCCGTTCCAGGCGCAGTTGCGCCCAGCCGCGCCCGCCCGGCTCCAGCGTTTCAGCATCGAGCAGCGTCAGGCGACAGCACACCTCAGCCGCGCCCAGAAACAGATCCAGGGCCGTGTTCTGCTCCAGGGGCGCCGGGGCATCGGGCAGCACCCGCAGATACATATCGAGCAAGCTGGTCGGGCGCAGGGCGCCGGGAAGCGCAAGCACATCGCCGCGGGTCACCTCGCTGTGGTGCACCCCGGCCAGGTTCACCGCCACCCGCGTGCCGGGCAGCGCTATCTCGCAGCGCTGCTTGTGCGTCTGCAAGCCCCGCACACGGGCCGGGCGCCCCGCAGGCAGGATCACCACCTCCTGGCCGACCCGCAGTGGCCCATCGAGCAAGGTGCCGGTCACCACCGTGCCGAAGCCGCCAATGGTGAAGGACCGATCCACGGGCAGCCGTGGCGCGCCGATCGCAGCCGCGCGCGAAGGGGTGGCATCGAGCACCCGGTCGAGCGCAGCCACGAGCGCGTCGAGGCCCGCGCCGGTACGCGCCGAAACAGCGACGATCGGCGCGTCCTCCAGGCTGGCGCCCTTCAGACGGGCGCGCACCTCCTCTTCCACCAGCGCCAGCCAGTCCGCATCCACCAGGTCGGCCCTGGTCAGCACAACGACACCGTGACGCACCTCGAGCAAATCGAGGATGGCCAGGTGCTCAACCGTCTGCGGCATCACCGCCTCATCGGCGGCAACGACCAGCAAGGCGGCGTCGAGGCCGCCCACGCCGGCCAGCATGTTCTTGATGAACCGCTCATGACCGGGCACGTCGATCAGGCTGACATTGCGCCCGGAGGGCAAGGTCAACCAGGCGAAGCCGAGATCGATGGTCATCTCCCGGCGCCGCTCCTCCTCCAGACGATCCGGGTCGATCCCGGTCAACGCTTTCACCAGGGTTGACTTTCCGTGGTCAACATGGCCGGCTGTGCCTATCACGTACATCGTTTTCTCATCGCGGTGATACTGAACGTGAGGGAAACCAGGTTTCCTCTAAACCTCGCCCGTCGGGGAGGGTTGGGGCGGATCTAGCCCTCCCGGGACACCCCCGAAGGGGTCGCGGGGAACCCCGGTCTCCCCAACCCCCGCCCGCTGGCAGGTTTTCATCGTCTCTAAACCTTGTCCAGAGTGAAAGGCTCATGCTATGATACAGCCACAATCGCCAGGAGCAGGCCATGCTACGCCAGGACGGGCGCCGGCCAGACCAGTTGCGGCCGGTAGAGATTATTCCCAACGCGGCTCCCTATGCCGAAGGATCGGCGCTGATCGTATGTGGCGACACCAGAGTGCTGTGCGCCGCAAGCGTCGAGGAGAGCCTTCCGGCCTGGCTGCGCGGGCAGGGCCGCGGCTGGGTTACCGCCGAGTACGCCCTGCTGCCACGCGCAACGCTGACCCGCACGCGCCGTGAGCGCAGCGGGGCAAGCGGACGCACCCAGGAGATCCAGCGCCTGATCGGGCGCGCACTGCGCGCCGCCGTGGCGCTGGAGGAACTCGGCGAACGGCTGATCACTGTTGACTGCGACGTGCTACAGGCCGACGGGGGAACCCGCACCGCGGCGATCACCGGTGGCTACGTGGCCCTGGCCCTTGCCTGCCGGCGCCTGGTTGCCGACGGCGTCCTGGCCCACTCGCCGCTGATCCGCGCCGTAGCAGCCGTGAGCGTAGGCAGCGTTGACGGGGCCCTGCTCCTCGATCTAGATTATAGCGAGGATAGCCGCGCCGATATGGATTGCAACGTGGTGATGACCGACAGCGGCGAGTTTGTTGAAGTGCAGGGCACCGCCGAGGGAGCCCCGGTCTCCCGGCAGCGCCTCGACGCCCTGATCGATCTGGCTGCGGGGGGTATCGGCGCGCTGCTGGTGGTCCAGCAGCGCGCGCTGGGCCTGAAGTGAACTGGCCCGCGCGCGGGAGGGCTGCTACATAATACCATTTTAGATTTTGGATTGTGGATTGTGGATTGCCACGCTGGGCAGCACAACGCCTAAAACCGCCTCAAACAATGCGGCATCATCAATGGTAATTGGTATAAGATCCTGGATTGCACATATGGGGAAACCGGGTTTCCCCACCTGTGGTGAGCTTGCCGAACCACGCCCCTCCCTGTGGGGAGGGTCTGGGAGGGCTCAGCCCTCCCGGGAAACAACCCGCCCGCGGGAGAGTTTGGGAGGGCGTAGCCCCCCAGGAAACAACCCGCCCGCGGGGAGGGTCTGGGAAGGCTCAGCCCTCCCAGGAAACAACCTACCCGCGGGGAGGAGTTGGGAGGGCGCAGCCCTCCCGGGAAACAACCCGCCCGCGGGAGGCTCTGGGAGGGCTCAGCCCTCCCGGGAAACAACCCGCCCGCGGGGAGGAGTTGGGAGGGCGCAGCCCTCCCAGCAAACAACCCACCCGCGGGGAGGAGTTGGGAGGGCGCAGCCCTCCCGGGAACAACCCGCCCGCGGGAGGCTCTGGGAGGGCTGCGCCCTCCCAAGAACACATATTTTCATTCTGGTTTTATGCGGCGCAGCCGCATGGACAGCTGGTATGAAAATAGGGAAGCGCAGGAATGAGCGATGAACGAACCGCACAACCGCTCAGAAGCGCTGCGTCACCTTCAGCTTGGCATGGCCCTGGAGCGGGCCAACCGGCTCGATGAGGCCGCTGCCCACTACCGCCAGGCCATCGCCGCCGACCCGCTGCAGCCGGAGGCGCACAATGCCCTCGGGTTCTACTACCAGCGCGCGGGGCTTTTCGCCAAAGCCGTCGAGGAGTTTCGCCTGGTCGCCAGTCTTGAGGGTAGCTTCCTGGCCTTCTTCAACCTCGGCTATGTGCTGGTCGAGCTTGAACGCTACGACGAAGCGCTCGACGCCTTTGAGCACTGCCTCAAACTTGCCCCCGATGACCCGGCAGCCCACTTCGAACTGGTGCTGATCCACCTCGCGCGCAACGAGCATGCCCAGGCGCTGGCCCATCTTGACCTGCCGTTGCAGAGCTACCCGCAGGATTGGGAGGTCCACAATCTGCACGGCCGCTGCCTGCTCGGCCTGCGGCGCTACGACGAGGCTACCGCTGCCTTCGGGCGCGCGCTGCTGCTGGCCGATTCGCCAGCGGCAATAGCCGAGGTGGTTGACAACCTCAACAGCGTCGAACGCCACCGCGAGTTCCGCAGCCTGGTCAGCATCAAGGATCAGTTGTACGCCGAAGATGGCGTGATCTACCTCGGCTCAACCGGCGACGACGGGCTGCAACTCCGCGAAACCCAGGATTACCACTTCACCTATCCTAACATCGGCACGACCCTGCAACGCCTGATCGCTCTGGTCGCCAGCAGCGAGTGGCGCTTCAGCGCCGTCGTCGCCGCCGACGGCCTCGCCCGGCCCCTGGCCGCCGCGCTCGCCGAACTGCTGCAGATCCCCCTCCGCAGCGCCGAGGAACTTGCCGCCGATGACCGGGCCTTGCTGGTCTTCGCCGTGGCGCGCGAGGTCGAGCTGCTGCTGCTCACGGTCGAACGGCTGCCCTGCCCCGTCACGGCCTTCTGCCTGGGTCTCAACTGGACCCGTCACACCAAGGTGTTGCCCGACGTCGTCGGCATTGCTGCCCGCGGCGCGTGCAGTGTGCCCTGGGAGGCGACGTTACGGCGCCTGCGGGCCGAAGGCGCGCCGCAAGCGGCGATTGGCGCCTGTGTGGCTGAGGCCGCCGCGGCGATTGTCACCGCTGTGCGCGAAACCCCCCTCGACAGCAACCTCCCCCGCCAGATCCGCTACTACACCCGTACCCATCGCCGCGTCAACATTGCCAGAAGTTAAGCGGCGCATCCGGCAAGTTCTTCAACGGGAGGATCCGGGAGGGCAATGCCCTCCCGGGGGCATCCGCAGAGGTTGCAGGTTACACGTTTCCGTGTTATACTCCTCCTTGAGGGAAAGGTTTGGGAGGGCTGCGCCCTCCCGGAAATAAGATTTTCTGGCGTTGCGCGGCGCAGTCGCATGGACGGCTGAGGTGAACATATGGGGAAACCAGGTTTCCCCACCTGCGGTGAGCCTGTCGAACCGCACCCCTGCCTGTGGGGATGCCAGCCGCTCCCAACAGCGGTTGGGAAATAGGGAAACCGGGTTTCCCCAACCCCTCCCTGTGGGGAGGAGCCCGGTTCCCTCCCCCAGCGGGGGAGGGCCAGGGAGGGGGCGGCCCTCCCAAAGATACCCCATGTTCATCGCGGCGTTGTGCGCCCCGCGCATGGGGCCTGACATGGTACTACCGATGATCCGCCTGGGATTCGGCGGGCGCACGGTTGGCCAGCCCGAAGCGGCCCGCTCGAGGCCGGGGCCAGTCACGCATCTGAGCCTGATCCTCGCCCGCCTGGGCGATACCCTGACCTATCTTGAGCGGCTGGACGTGCGTTACTACCGTCTCGGGCTGACCCTCGACGTCCACCAGATCTACGCTGAGTTCGCCGAATGCGCAGCGCTCCTGGAGGTGCTGGCCGAGCGCATCGCTGCCACCGGGGTGCGGCTCTGCGCTCACCTGGCGCCGGGGCTTGATCTGGGGGCGCCTGATGAGGTGACGGCCGCGAGCGCCCTGGCAGAGGTCGAGGCCGTTGCGGCGCTGCTCGCCGCCCTCGAGGCGCGCCGGGCTGGCGGTCCGCTCGAGGGCGTCCTGGTGGCCCATCTCAGCTCAGCCGCTGCCGACGCGCAGGCCGCTGAGCGCTTCGCGGCCCGCTATGCCGCCCTGTCGCCCCGGGCGCGCGCGCGTCTGGCGCTGGAGCACGGCCACGCCGGGCCGAGCCTGGGGCGCCTGCTGGCCGTGCATCAGCGTTGCGGCGTGCCTATCGTCTTCGATGCGCTGCACTGGCAACTGCATAACCCTGAGGGGTTGTCGCTGCCCGTGGCCCTGGGGCTGGCGCTGGCCACCTGGCCTCCTGGCCTGCGCCCTGAAGTGCACCTCAGCAGCCAGCGCAGCGAGGCGCATCTGCTGCCGGCGCGCCCGCCCGCCCCTGCGCGCATCGTGCCGCCCCGCCCCGGGCAGCACGCTGATTTCGTCGCCATCGGCGACCTCGAGCGCCTGCTGTGCGCCGCCGCCGGCCTGCCGCCCTTTGACTTGATGCTCGAGGCCCGGGCCGGTGAGCTGGCCTTGCTGCGCCTGCGCGCAGAAATTGGCCGCCACGCGCCCGCGCTGGCCGCCCGGCTGGGGTAATGCTGGTGCTACCTGCCGGCATCGCAGCGGATCGGCTCTGTACCTTCACGGCGCCGGGGCGCACAAGCCAGAATGAAAATATTTGTTCTTGGGAGGGCTGCGCCCTCCCAAACCCTCCCGCACACGGGCTATGTTCACCTCAGTCATCCATGCGGCTGCGCCGCACAAAGCCAGAATGAAAATATTATTGTTCTTGGGAGGGCGAAGCCCTCCCAAACCCTCCCCGCTGGCGGGTTGGTTCCTGGGAGGGCTTCACCCTCCCGCACCCTCCCGCACACGGGCTATGTTCACCTCAGGGGCGGTCTGTCCGCCCCGTGCTATAATGCAGCCGGTTCGTTGCGTTCGTCACAGTATCGTCGGTCCGGCGTAGTGAACAGATACCCGATCCCCGGCCGATCCGACAGCGCGCGCAAGCACTGTCGCCGGACGTACCAGGCATGAGGAATCCCCGTGAGTCAGTCCCGTTCCAAAGGTAAAACCGCTTCGTCACCGGCCAGCCCTGTGCCGGGCATTATCTCCGCAGTCGTCGTGCTGCTTATCCTCGGGCTTATTGCCGGTCTGCTCATCACCCGCGCGCAGCCGCCCGAAGCCGCTGCGCCCGCCACCGCCCCCGCCAGCGCGCCCACGACGGCGCCCGAAGCCGCTGCGCCCGCCACCGCCCCCGCCAGCGCGCCTACAACGGCGCCCGCTGCCGCGCCGGCGCCGGGGATCCTGCCCACCGCCACGACCTACACCTTCAGCGCGCCGCCACCCATGACCATTGACCCCTCGCGGCGCTATCTGGCTACGATCCTCACGCCCCGCGGCGAGATCGTTATCGAGTTGCTGCCAGAGATCGCCCCACAGACGGTCAACAACTTTGTGTTCCTGGCGCGCAACAACTTCTACAACGGCCTCACCTGGCACCGCGTGCTACCCAATTTTATGGCTCAGGGCGGCGACCCGCTCGGCGACGGCACCGGCGGCCCCGGCTACAGCATCCCCGCCGAGTTCACCGATAAACTGGCCTTCGACCGTCCAGGCATTGTGGCCATGGCCCGCTCCGCCGACCCCGATAGCGCCGGTTCGCAGTTCTTCATCACCACCGCCCCGGCCGACTGGCTGAATGGGCAGTATACGATCTTCGGTCGGGTGATCGAAGGTCAGGAGATTGTGGACGGCATCCCACTGCGTGACCCGCAGAACCCCGCCGATCTCGCCCGTCCCGGCGAGACCATTCTGGGGATTACGATCACTGAGTCGTGATTTTCCCACCTTATTCCAGACAGAGGCCCTGACGGTTGCGCCGCACCTTGCCGTGATGAACAAGGGGGTCGTGGGCGGGCTGCGCCCGCCCACACCCTCCCGCGCTTTAAGGGCGGACAGAACCTGTGGGCGCCGACGGGCGTTCTGGGGTTGGGATGCGCTGGTTGGTCCTCACCCCCTCCCCCTCTCCTGCTCAGGGAGAGGCCTGCCCTGAGCGGAGCCAAAGGGCGGGAAGGGGGGTGAGGACCAGCAGCCCATCAGGACGCCATCCGCCAGAAACCCTCCACCGAAAGCCTCGCTAAGAGGAGTTCGGGAGTAAGGTTCGAAGGTCGTGGTCCCAGACCTCTACCCGTGAGATAGCCAGGCCCCGGGGCGCCCCCCTTTCCCCACGCCCGTGCCGCAGTCGCCCGCGCAGAGCAATGCCGGCTCCTTCATCGTTTCACCAATCGAATATCATCGATCAGCAACTGAAAAGCTTCGGAGCGATTCGCAGGAGTGATGATCAGATTCTGGATCTGGGTACGCGCAGTCTCCCAGCGGATCGTCTGGCCGACACCGGCGGGCTGGAGAAGCGAGAAGGGGATGTAGAGCGTCATCCATTCAGGCGGAGCAACGATCACCAGTTGATACTGGCGGTCATCTTTAATGGTGGCCGAGGTCAAGCGCAGCAGGTAATTCTGCCCGTCGGTCCGCACGCTGAGTTCGATGCCCGCATAGTCGCTCACGTCGAGTGTCTGGCCGGCAGGCGCCAGCGGCACACCCATACCCAGGTACGATTCGCCCCACGGGTTGTTGAATGAACCGCGAAAGCGCAGGGCCAGGCCGTTGTCACGGGGCACAACCGCCAGCTCGGCCACCGAGGAACCGCCGATCTGCCGGTCGCTGTAGGTGAACCATTCTGTGTCGAGTGTGGAGCGCAGGTCGCCGTCCTCGAAGTCGTCAATCAACGGCAGGCCGGGCCTGATAACGGTTGGGCGCACGGCGCCACGAATGAGCACCAGGTCGTCAAGATCGAGAAAGCCGGTCTGTGGAGCGCGGGCGGGGCGCACTTCGATGCGGGTTGCAGCGCTCAGACCGGCTTCAAGAGCAAAGCCGTCGGCATTCCGCAGCTCGCCGACGGGGATCTCGACCCAGGCCCAGTCGCCGGGAGCGGCAAATGTACCGACGAAGGGCTTGTCGGTGAAGGCGCTATTGAGACGCAGTTGGTAACGCCCGCTCCCTCGCGCCCAGAAGCCAATCGCCGTGACGCCCCGCAAGTCGCGCGGGCCATCGCCCGGCGCGAGGTTGACCGCCAGAGCGGTGAAATTGACCGGGCCGCTGTCGGCCAGGGCATACTCGAAGCGCATAGCCTGCACGCTCGCGGCGGCGCCTGGAGTGATCAGGCGGTTGCTGGCAATTGAGGAACCACCACTGCCCCGATCGTCGAAACTGAACCAGTAGTTCCCACTCAGAGCCTGGTCGCCGTTCTCGAAATGGGCCAGTAGCTCCTCCTGGCGCGCCGCGCGCGGCTGGGCGCCGCCATAGCGCCAGAGGTAGTAGTGCAGTCCCGCATTGCCCATCTCTACCTGCGCGCTGGCAGGATTGAGCGGGTTGTAGGTCAGCACCCGTCGCTCAAAGAGTTGCACCAGTACCGGCGCTACCTGTCCGTTGAGCTGCACGTCGGTCCAGTAGGCCTCGCTGATCGGGCGACCAACCACGGCGAGCGGGTCAATAATTTGCTCGACCTGACGCCCACGCGGCGTCTCAACCAGACCGCGGCGCTCGAGAAAGGCCCTAAACACACGGGGCACGTTATGGCCGGTCACAGGGTCATAGGCGGCATAGGCCGTCTCAGGGTATGCGGCGGCCAGCTCGCGACGGGAGCGGATCGAGCCGCTACGGTCGAGTGACTCGGCGGGGCGATCGCTGCGCTGCGGCACTGGCCCCGTCAGGCGGGCAAAGACGGCGTAGGTCGGAGCGAGGGGATCATTGAGATCTCCGGCGACCGGGATCAGCGCTGAAGGGCCGGGATCGAGCCGTTGCGAACCGAGTTGCACATTGCCGCTGACCATCTCGGCGACGAGACGCCCGGAGCTGATCTGGCTTGCAGCGCGGGCGCCGGCCAGCGGCAGCGGCAACTCCATGCGGCCCTTATCGTAGTAGACCACCAGGCGCTTGCCGCCGGGGGCGTCATCGTCGCGTTCGAGGAGCGGTGCGCTCCGCGGGGCGGGCCCCCAATACCAGCTATATTCGGCGCGCCCCTCGGCGACCAGGGCGTCGGTGCGGCGCCATTGTTCACGAAAGGCCTCGGCTGCGAACGGGCGCTGATCGGTGGCGCGCAGTGCCAGAGGCAGGGCTACTATCACCGCACAGCCACATACCATCACCAGCGCCAGGAGGATTTTTCGGTACGGCATCTCCTGCTCCTCAAGATTTCAAGCTCGGGACCTCTTGCTCTGGCAATTCCTGGTACGTTATACCATCTCAGATTGTAGATTTCTGGATCTATCTATTGAACGCGTGCGGGATGACATCATCGCAATACCATCGATTGGAAATCAGGTATGTATCAGGCGCATGCGGGCTAGGGAGGGGGAATGGGGAAACCCGGTTTCCCCATTTCCCAACCGCTGTTGGGAGCGGCTGGCGACCCAGCTAGCGGGGGTGCGGTTCGACAGGCTCACCGCAGGTGGGGAAACCCGGTTTTCCCGTATTTTCACATAGTAGAGATTTTCTATACGTGTTACCAGAATGAACTATCTATCACCCGTGCGACAGCAGATGGTCAAGGCTCCTCTATCGCTTGACGTAGCGAGCATTCTTACTCCAATTTTCGATATCCTTATGCGGATTTGATCAGGCATTGAGCGCTGCCGGGCAAGTACTACGACAAGCAAGTTTAATAAGAAACATTTCACCTCCGGTCGAAACACGATCATCGCTTGTTGAACGCTCACCGTTATGCTTGCCTTGCCCCGGCTGCCACGCTACACGCAGTGCCACCTACGCAGAGAGAGTGGCAATTCAGGATGGCGCAAGGATCACTGATGACCCGGTGGGGCATCAGCCGGACCCTGGTGTGGAATGGAATTGAGGGAAAGAAGGCGATGACAGGCTTCGAAGCAACACTGGTTATCATCTCGCTGCTCCTGTTGGCGCAGGTATCGTTCAGTACCTATCTGATGCTCTATGCCTGGAACGACGCCCGCCGTGGCGACATCTTCGCCGCGCCGAAGGAGTTCGCGTCGCCGCAGAAGAGCTTCACCGTGCTGCTGCCGGCGCGTCATGAAGAAGCGGTCATCCAGCACACGATCGAGGGCGTGCTGCGCGCCAATTACCCGCGCGAGTTGCTGGAGATTGTGGTGATCTGTCGCATTGACGATCCGGGAACCATTGAGAAGGTGCAGGAAAAGATCGTCGAACTGGTGCAGCGGGGCATTCACAACGTGCGTTTGATCGTGTTTCAGGATCTGCCGATCAACAAGCCGCACGGGCTGAATATCGGTTTCCGCAACACCCACTATGATGTGGTCACGATCTTCGACTCCGAAGACGAAATTCACCCCGAAGTGTTCAACGTGGTGAACACGGTGATGGTCACCGAGGGCGTCAACGTGGTCCAGGCCGGAGTGCAATTGATGAACTTCGACTCGACCTGGTTCTCGGCACTGAACGTCCTCGAATACTTCTTCTGGTTCAAAAGTCGGCTGCACTACCACGCTGAAGTGGGCATTATTCCGCTTGGCGGTAACACGGTGTTCTTCACCCGCGAGATCCTGAACAAGATCGGCGGGTGGAACGAGCACTGTCTGACCGAAGACGCTGACATCGGCATCCGCTTGAGCCAGATGGGTGAGCGTATTCGGGTCGTCTACGAAGACCAGTTTGTCACCAGAGAAGAGACACCGCCCACCGTGGGGCAGTTTATCAAGCAGCGTACCCGCTGGAACCAGGGATTTCTGCAAGTCTTGCAGGCGGGCGCGTACTGGTCGCTACCGAAGTTGAGCCAGCGGTTACTGGCAGTCTTTACCCTGGCCTCGCCGGTGCTGCAAGCCTTTACAACGCTCTATATTCCGGTATCACTCTACACGATCTTCTTCGTGCAAATGCCGCCGCTCGTGGCGCTGATCCTCTGGTTGCCGGCGTATATGCTGATTGGCCAGTATGTGCTCAACTGGATCGGGCTACGCGAGTTCGTGCGCGCTCATAATCTGACTATGCCGCCCCTGATGTGGCTGCGGCTGTTGCTTGCCTTCTACCCGTTCCAGGTCTTGCTGGGCATTGGCGCTCTTCGCGGGCTGTACCGCCACCTGCGCGGAACGAACAACTGGGAGAAGACCCGGCACATCAACGCCCACCGGAGCGCCGTTACGTGAACGCCCGCACGTTGCATTTGTCATCGCAGCAATTCGTAATTGGAACTGGTCGTAAAGAGAGCATTATGAGTGTCAGCCTTGCCCCGACTGCGCTGCCCACTGCGTCGTCGCGACAGGCAATCTGGTCGAATCTGGTCGCCCTCGGCCTCGTCTGTGTGGCAGCAGTGGTGCACAGCTACAACATGTTTGGCTTTCCCCTCTACCTGGGTGATGAGGGCATCTATATGGCCCAGGCCTATGCGGTGGCCAAACTGGGGAGCATTACCCCCTATGCATACTGGTACGACCACGCGCCCGCAGGCTGGATCTTGATCGCTTTGTGGACGATGGCGACCGGCGGCTTCCACACGTTCGGCACCGCCATTGATAGCGGCCGCACCTTGATGCTGCTGTTGCACATCGTCTCGCTGGTGCTGCTGTTCCGGATCATTCTGCATCTGACCGCGAGCAACCTGGCCGCCGCCATCGGCGGGTTGTGCTACGCGCTCTCGCCGCTGACGGTGGTCTACGGGCGCATGGTGTTGCTCGATAATATCATGATCGTGTTCATTCTTGGCGGTGTACTGCTGCTGGTGAACTACGAGGGGCTGCTGTGGCGCTTATTTCTGGGCAGTCTGCTTGTCGGCATCGGCGTGCTCTCCAAGGAAAGCGCGGCTGTGCTGCTACCGGTGCTGATCGCTGGCGTCTGGACGCTGGCGCATGCTCAGCATCGCCCCTTTGCGCGCGGCGTGTGGCTCTTTGGCGTCGTGGCGACACTCTCGCTCTACCCACTCTACGCGGCGCTGCGCGGAGAGTTGCTGAACCTCTCCTTTTCCTCGCCCCTGAATGGGGATGGCAGCCGTGTGACCCTCTCAGGCGCGGTGCTCTGGCAACTCGGGCGCAGTGGTGGAGCGCCCTGGGATCCGCAGAGCGATTTTCTGCGCGTCTTGACGGGGAGCTGGCTGGCGCGCGATCCCTGGCTGCTGGGGGTCAGCCTGATCGCTATGCTCTGGAACCTGGTGCGGGGTGATGGGCGCACGCGTCTGATCGCCGCGCTTGGCCTGGTCGCATGCCTGAGCCTGATGCGCGGCGGGCCTGTGCTCGAGTTCTACATCATCGGGGTGCTGCCCTTTATGGCGCTGAACGTTGGTCTGGCAGCCGCGCGGATCGCCGACGTTACGCGCATGCCCGGGTTGCTCGTGGCGCTGCTGATCGGCGTTGGGGTGCTCGGTTTCAGCAATCTGAATCGCCAGAGTGAGATTTTCACGCTCAACATGACCACAACCCAGCGCCAGGCCCTTGCCTGGGTGCGGCAGCATGTTCCGACCGATGCGCAGATCATCATTGATGATGATCTGTGGGTGGATCTGCGGGATGGCCCCCCGGGGCAGCCGAGTTTCCCGGGCGCTCACTCGCACTGGAAGGTCGCAAACGACCCGGCGGTGTACCGTGAGCTGTTCAATAACGATTGGCGCAACATTGACTACCTGGTCACCACGCCGGGTCTGGAAGAGATTTTCAAGCAAAACCCGGAGAAGTTGCCTTACCAGGCCTGGAGCAATTCCACCCCGGTGGCGCGGTTCAACGTTGGCGACGCGGCCATCGAAGTGCGCCGGGTGAACCACGCCGGGATCGCGATCAAAGACACGGTACGCACCGGTTACGCCAGCTTTGTGGCCAGCTACGTGCAGGATGGGCGGGTCGTTGGCGCCGGCCCCTACACCGATGTGCGCGACCAGGCCGGCGCCATGCTTATGGCTGTCTGGCAAAACGACCAGGCAACCTTCGACGCGCTGTGGGGCTGGGCGCAACTGCGCTTGCAGGCTCCGGAAGGTCACCTTCTGCACACCAACGAACCGGGGATCGCCCTGCACACCTATGCCGACGCCAACGCCGAAGCGGCTCTGGCGCTGCTTCTGGCCGAGCGACGCTGGAACGATGCCAGCTATGGGCGCGAAGGTTTGCGGATCGCCCGCGCGCTATGGGAGCGTTGCGTGGTCGAGATTGATGGTCGGCCCTATCTGGCCGCAGGCGACTGGGCGATTGAAGATGAGCGGATCATCATGGCGCCAGGAAGCTTTGTGCCCTACGCCTTCCGCCTGTTTGCCGAGGTTGACCCCGAGCGTAACTGGTGGTGGCTGCTCGATACAACCTACACCCTCCTGCAACAGGCGAGCGTCACCCGACCGGGCGATGAGCGAAGCGTGGGGTTGCCGCCAACCTACGTAGCGATCGATCGCGCGACCGGAGCGATCCAGTCTGACCAGCGTGGGTTGCCGGGCGTCGGCGGCGCCTTCGGCGAGGAAGCCGCGCTCACCTACTGGCGCATCGCCCTGGATGCGCGCTGGTTCGAAGATGAGCGACCCGAACAGTATTTGCGCAGCGCCGCGTTTCTCATCAATGAATGGCAGCGCACCGGCGCGCTTGCCGCCCGTTACGGCCGCAATGGCACCGTGCAGAGCGACGAGGAGAGCCTGCTTCTCTACAGCGCCGTGTTGCCAGTGTTCCTGGCGGAGAATGAATCTGCCGGTCACGCTCTCTACGCGACCAGGATCGCTACTGCCTACACCAACACCTCTGAAGGGGTTCGCTGGGGGAATGGCAAGAGCGTGGCCGAGCAACGCTGGGCATGGCTGAGCAGCGCTTTCTACCTGGACATTCTGGATTACACCTGGGAGGATTGACCGGCTGTACACGAAGTGCTCCGGGGCTTCCCTCCGCCCGACCGCACGCCGCAGAGAAACGCGGTAGAGGCCGGTTCAGGGGCGGACAGAACCTATGGGCGCCGACGGACGTTATGGCGTGGGGATGCGCTGGTTGGTTCCCGCCCCCGGCCCCCTTCGACAGGCTCAGGCTTCGCCCTGAGGCTCAGCCCGAAGGGGCGGGCCGCTCCAGCTTCGCTGGAGCGCCTGCGCTGAGCCTGTCGAAGCGGGGAGACCAGAACCACGCGCGGGGGCCTTCCAATGCGGTATCAGCCACGGTGGCCCGGATGTTCTATCTGCCCTTACACAGAGACCGGAGAGGGGCAAGCAGATAGGAAAAGCCTTCATTGACAGACCGGTTCATCACGGCAGCAGCGCACGTCGAGGGTGGGTCAGCCCTGCCCTTCCATCAGGCAGACCGGAGCACGGGGACATCCAGTTTCCCTTCGTATCCATAGAGGAACGCACAATGCAATCGAATACGCTCTTTACCGAACTGATCGATCGCACCGGGCAGCAAGATTATCGCGACTACGTGAGCGTGGAAAGCGGCTTTCAGGACCTGCTGGAGCGCGATGTTGTCATTCGCCGCCTGCGCGGCGAGGCCGCGGCGCACCCGCGCGTTCGCAGCCGCTTTGTTAACGAGATCAAGTCCCTGGCGATGCTCAGCCACCATACTTTCATTCGCGTCTATGATGCGCGAATATGTGACGAGACGCCCTTCGCTGTCTTTGAACGGCTGCGCGGGGTCACTGTTCAGCATCGGCTCGATCTGCTGGCAGAGCAAGAGGAGCGTATGAGCCTCGATGAGGTGACGCATATCGTGCAGAACGTGGCCGATGGTCTGGAGTATGCTCAGGGACGCGGCGTGCGGGTGTACGACCTGACACCGGGGAACATCGTGCTGGCCGAGGGCCGGCGGGTTGTGCTGACCAGCCTCGGCCAACCTCTGCCCGATAACCCGCTCCAGGCTTCTGTAGCGGCGCTGGTCTACGCGTCGCCGGAGCAGCTCTCTGGCCTGCCGTATGAAGACGCGAGCGCGGTCTACAGTCTGGGCGTCTTGCTGGCCCATCTCGTTTGTGGCCGGCTACCGTTCGAGGGTAATGCGCTGAGCGTGCTTGCGCAGAAGCAGCGCGCGGGTAGTCTGCCAGTGCTTGAGGATGTGCGGACGAGCCTGATGTGTCCGTATCCCCTGGCTGCGGTTATCCACCGCGCCACGCTCGCCAACCCTGTTGAACGTTACGACAGCATCAAGGCCTTCCGCGCGGCGCTGCGCGAGAGCCTGATGGATCGACGGTCACGCGCGCCATTCGGCCCTCGCCAGAGCGTGTCCACCCTGTCGCTGCCCGAGGCGTCGGAGATCTGGACAGAGGCGTTTGTTACGCAGGCGCATCCTGGCGCGGCGGAGCAGTACACCGTCCGGCAGCCGGCGACTCCGTCGTACGCTGCGGGCGAATCGACGCGCCTTGCCCCTGACACCCTGATGACCGCTGACGTGAGCACGGCGCCGGAGCAGGCTATTCGGCCTGCGGCGACGCTCGCGGCTGACGTGAGCGGGGCGCCGGAGCAGGCTATTCGGCCTGCGGCGACGCTCGCGGCTGACGTGAGCGGGGCGCCGGAGCAGGCTATTCGGCCTGCGGCGACGCTCGCGGTGGAGAAAGAACGTGTCGCGCCAGCAGCGATTGCGCCGGACACCACCCCGATCCCGGGGGCTGATAAGCCCGAGTTGCAGGTGGCGCTGCCCTATACGCTGCTGATCCCGCTGCCGGAGGAGCAGCCAGAAGTCACGCAGATGATACCAGAGCGCGCCTCACCGGGACAGACTCTGATCAGTCCGGTGCATCTGGCGATGCTGATGATCCTGGGCGCGCTCGCCATCGGCGCGGCGCTGATGTTTGGTTGAAGCGCTTCCATGGGGTGTGGAGAGAGGGCAGGGCGCATACGGGCAGAGGGCGATAGGTTGCGGGAGGGCGCAGCCCTTCCAGGAACGTGGTCTGCCACGATACTTGTGATGAACGTGGCGGGAGGGGGCGTGGGAGGGCGAAGCCCTCCCCGCAAAAAACTATCCATCACAACCTGGTTGACAAACCAATAGGCGACTGAGGTGTAGTAAGCGATCAGGATAGAGGTACTGTTGTTCGTATGACGGTCGTAGGGATAGACTCACGCTGACGATACCATTTCTATCGATTCAGGAAGGAGCTATGCTACACCGCATGCGACAACGCTACACGCTAATCGTGATAACGCTGGTGGGCCTGGCAATACTGCCCATGCTTGCTACCGCGCAGACTGCCGTCAAGATCGTCGGCGACGGCACGCCCGGCAGTTGCACCGAAGCGCGCCTGCGGGCGGCGCTGGTGGGCGGCGGCAGCATCAGCTTCAACTGCGGCGGCACGCCCGTGACCATTCCTGTGAGCGGGCCCTTCGAGATCACCGCGCCCGAGACGACAATTGACGGCGGCGGGTTGATTACGTTGCAGGGCCAGAATAGCCGGATCATCGTGCATCGTACCATCGGCGTCCAGGGGAGCAGTGTGCTCACCCTGCGGAACCTTACGATCAGCGGTGGCCGGGCCAGTGGCGCGAATGACGCCGCCAATGGCGGCGCCATTCACAGCAGCTTTGCTGCCGCCAATCCGGCCTTCAAACCGGCGCTTTACGTTGAGAAGGTCACCTTCCGCGACAACGACGCGACGGTCACCAGCCTGACCCGTGGCGACGCCTACGACTATGGCGGCGGGGCGATCTACTCCCAGGGCGGATCGGTAACGGTGAAAGACTGCCGGTTCATTGACAACGACGCCAACAACGGCGGCGGCGGCGCCATCCACATCCTCCAGAGCGGCCTGGTGATCGAAAACAGCGAGTTCAGCAACAACAGTGCAATCGGCGCGCGACCGCAGGATAGCCTGGGCGGCGCGATCTACGTGGATGGTCTGGGTGGGGAAAATGGCCTGCTCCGGATAGCGCGCAGCACGTTCACCAACAATCGGGCCTACAACTCGGGCGGCGCCATGTATGTGAACATGTACGAGAACAGCAGCCAGGCCGAAGTGCTCGACAGCGCGTTCATCGAAAACGCGGTGATCGGCGGCGAACGCGCCCAGGGCGGGGCTATCGGCGGCGGCGGTTCGAGCCTGGGTGGGGCGACCGGTAACCCATCGATTGTGATCGAGCGCAGCCTCTTCAGCGGCAACAGCGTCCGGCGCACACCCGGAGCCGGGGGCAACCCCAACGAAGATGGTTCGGGCGGCGCGCTGGCGTTTCCCCAACGGGCGCGGCTGCGGATCGTCAACAGCACCTTCGAAGGCAACCGGGCCGCCGGGACGAGCGTGAACGCCAACGGCGGCGCGCTCTACGTGGTGAACAACAGCGATCCCTTCGAGATTATCAACAGCACCTTTGCCAACAACACCGCCGGATGGGTCGGCGGGGCGATCAGCAACGGACAGATCAACGGTCAGCCTGGCGGTCGGGTGCGCAACACGCTCTTTGTGAATAACACCGCCGACAATGGCCCCAACGACTGGAACATCCAGCAGCACTGCTCCTCCGAACTGGCTCACGATGGCCGCAGCTTGCAGTTTCCCCCACGTTTAACGGGCGCCAACTTCTTCAACGATGTCACCTGCTTCCAGGGCAAGAGCGCGCCCAATCAGACTGGCGATCCCCAGTTCCGTAACCCGCAACTGCAGGCCCTGGCCGACAATGGCGGGCCGACCCGCACCATGGCCATCACCACTGCCAGCCCGGCCCTCGACGCCGGCGCCGATTGTCCGCCGGTCGACCAGCGCGGCAGTGCTCGCCCGCAGGGCGCAGGCTGCGATCTGGGCGCCTACGAACTGGTGCTCACTCTCTCGGTTGCCCCCCGGCTGATCGGCGTGAATGCGGCCAATCCAACCCTCAGCGTGCAGGGTGCCGGCTTCACGGCCGGCAGCGTGGTGCAGGTCAACGGCGCCGACCGCGCCACCACCTTCGTCAGCCCCCTGGCGCTCCGCGCCGAACTGACCTCCGCCGACGTGGCCGCCCCCGGCACGCTGCGTATCAGCGTGCGCGGCCCCGGCGAAAGCCTGGGCAGCGCCGAGGTGCGTGTGGTGGACCAGTTGCAGCGCCTCTACCTGCCGCTGACCCGGCGCTGACCAGGATCACGGATATGGTGCGTGTTCACAGTCGGGCTAATACCAATTACCGTTGATGATGCCGCATTGCTTAAAGCGGTTTTAGGCGTTGTGCTGCCCAGTGTGGCAATCCACAACCCAAAATCTAAAACCAAAAATGGTATAAGGCGTCACCCCGGGAGCGCGGGCGTCCCGCCCGCAAGGGCCTGGATGCGGGCAAGATGCCCGCGCTCCCAGGAGAAGTGTGAACACTTACCGGATATACGCCCCTCTCGCCCCCCGCCTGGCTCGTGCTATAATACCCAGAGTATTTGCGCAAGATAGTGCGGCGTTTATGGCCTCAGAACGTCCAGTCCGGCTCTGGAAAGGAGGTGAGCACCATGTCAGACCCTGACCTTAGTGGCCTTAGCGCCCCAATGTTGCAGTCACGTTCGACACCCGGCCTGCCAGCCGTGCTCATCTCCCAGGGAGCAGACCAGTATGAGCGACCCGAAGTCTGAGAAAACGCACACCGAGCGCTACGATCCCGCCGCGATTGAAAAGAAGTGGCAGGATCGCTGGGCCGCCGATGAACTCTACAAGACCGGCCCCGCCGATGGCCGCCCGAAGTATTACGTCCTGGATTTTTACCCCTACCCCTCCGGCGAGGGGCTGAGCGTCGGCCACTGCCGCAACTACATCCCCACCGATGTGGTGGCCCGCTACTACCGCATGCGCGGCTACAATGTGCTCCACCCGATGGGGTGGGACGCTTTCGGCCTGCCTACCGAAAATCAGGCCATTAAAACGAAGACCAATCCGGCTGTGCTGACCCGGCGCTACGCGGCTAATTACAAGCGTCAGATGAACCTGATCGGGGTCAGCTACGACTGGAGTCGCGAAATCACCTCCTCGGAACCCGATTACTACCACTGGACGCAGTGGATCTTCCTGCGCCTGTACGACCACTGGTACGACCGGCGGGTGGACCGGGCCCGCCCGATCGCCGAACTGGAGGCCGAACTAGCCGTCAGTGGCACCAGCCGCCTCGATCTGCCGCTGTCGGAACGCCAGATCAGCGCCGCGGAGTGGAACGCTTACACGCCCCTGGAGCGCCAGGAGTTCCTGCGCCACTTCCGCCTGGCCTATCGTGGCGAAGCGACGGTCAACTGGGACCCGGTTGACAAAACGGTGATCGCCAACGAAGAAGTTGGCCCCGACGGGCGGGCGTGGCGCAGTGGCGCCCTGGTCGAGCGGAAGGTCCTCAAGCAGTGGTTCTTCCGCATCACGGCCTACGCCGACCGGCTGGATCGCGACCTGGATACGGTAGACTGGCCGCCCCAGATCGTTACCATGCAGCGCAACTGGATCGGGCGTTCGCGTGGCGCGGAGGTGATCTTTCACACCGAGCAGGGCGATCCGATCGTGGTCTTTACTACCCGGCCCGATACGCTCTGGGGGGCAACCTTTATGGTGCTGGCGCCCGAGCACCCGCTGGTGCAGAAGGTGACCAGCAATGAGCAACAGGGGGCGGTGGCGGCGTATATCGAGCAGGCGCGGGCGCAGAGCAGCGTCGTCGCCCCGGGCGACGAGAAGGATAAGACGGGCGTCTTTACCGGCGGCTATGCGATCAACCCCGTCAACGGCGCGCGCATTCCGATCTGGATCGCCGACTACGTGCTGATGAGCTACGGCACCGGCGCGATTATGGCCGTGCCCGCCCACGATGCGCGCGACTTCGCCTTCGCCCTCAAGTACGGCTTGCCGATCATTCCGGTCATCAATCGCCCCGATGATGCGGCGCGTTCGGTGATTCGCGCCGGCACCTACCGCCCCGAGCTGCGCGAGGCGCTGCAAGCGGCCGGGTATGCCTTCACCGAGGAAGCCGGGGAGCTGCGCGTGGAGCTGCGCGGCGCCCAGGCAGCCGCCTACGCCGACATGGTACGACCGTACCTCGTAGAGGGCTGGGCCGAGGTGGCCGGTTCGGGCTGGCTGGCGATCTTTCCCGATGCGGTCATTCCCTTCGATAGCGTCGAAGCTGATGCGCGCATCGCCGACCGCATCCGCACCGATCTACGGGTAGACGCCATACCCACCTATATGGCCTACCTGGTGACCGTGCCGGCCTACCGTGAGATCGTCTACCACGACGAGTACGGCACACCCATTCACTCCGGGCCGATCAACAGCGTGCCCGGCACCGAGGCGGTCGAGCGCGCGATTGCCTACCTGGAGGCACAGGGGCTGGGCAAAGGGCGCATGAACTACAAGATGCGCGACTGGCTGATCAGCCGCCAGCGCTACTGGGGCACCCCCATTCCCATCATTCACGCCGAAGACGGCCTGGAAGTGATGGTGCCCGACGAGCAGTTGCCGCTGACCCTGCCCGGGGTTGAGAACTACGAGCCGACGGCCACAGGCGAGTCACCGCTGGCCAAGATCGACGAGTGGGTCAACGTCACCCTGCCCGATGGGCGCAAGGGCCGCCGCGAGACCGACACGATGGGCACGTTCGCCTGCTCCTCGTGGTACTTCCTGCGCTTTGCCGACCCGCACAACGATCGCGAACTGGCCGCCCGGGAACTGCTCGATTACTGGTTGCCAGTGGATATGTACGTCGGCGGCGCCGAACACGCAGTGATGCACCTGCTCTACGCGCGCTTCTGGACGAAGTTCCTCCACGATTATGGCCTGTTGAAGTTCGTGGAGCCGTTCAAGAGCCTGCGGAACCAGGGGTTGATCCTGGCGCCGCCGCGCGAGGTGAATGGGCAGATCGTCATCGAGAAGATGTCGAAGTCGAAGAACAACGTCATCACCCCTGACGAAGTGGTGGCAAAGCACGGCGCCGATGCCCTGCGCGGCTACGAGTGCTTTATTTCTGACTTCGAGGCCTCTGTGCCCTGGAGCACCGATGGCGTGCCCGGTGTGCGCCGCTGGCTCGACCGGGTATGGCGGATCGTGCTCGCGCCCGAGGAGGAGCGCCCTGCCGAGGCAACCTTCAGTGAACGGCAGTTGCGCCGGGTCACTCACCAGACGATCATCCGCGTTTCGAGCGACATTGAGGGCTTCAAGTTCAACACCATGGTCGCGGCCCTGATGGAGTTCACCAACGCGCTCTACAAAGCGCGCGACGCCGGCCTGGCGGGTACGCCTGCCTGGAGCGAGGCGATCACGACGCTGATCCTGCTGATGGCTCCCGTGGCGCCGCACATCGCCGAGGAGTTGTGGTCGCGCCTGGGCGGCACGTATAGCGTGCACCAGCAACCCTGGCCAGTCGCCGATCCGGCCCTGGCTGCCGCGGACGAGGTGGAGATCGTGGTGCAGGTCAACGGTAAGGTGCGCGACAAGCTGATCGCTCCGGTGGATACCAGCGAGGCGCGCTTGCGCGAACTGGCCCTGGCCAGTGAGCGAGTGCAGGCGTATGTCAACGGAAAAACGCTGCGGAATGTGATCGTCGTGCCGGGTAAACTGGTCAATATTGTGGTTGGTTAGGAACAGACGGGCGGGGAAGGTCCCCAACCCGCCCATGGGCAGGGGTATGGGGAAGCCCGGTTTCCCCATACTCTGACAGGATGAAGACAAGTTTTTTTGGGAGGGCTTCGCCCTCCCAAACCCTCCCGCGGGCGGGTTGTTTCCTGGGAGGGCTTCGCCCTCCCAAACCCTCCCGCGGGCGGGTTGTTTCCTGGAAGGGGGTAGGGGCGCGGCGGCGCCGCGCCCCTACGCCCAAACCCTCCCGCGCGCGGGCTATTCTCACCTCAGTATGCCAACCACTACACAGCGCATCATCTGGGCCTACGGCGTGGCGCTGGTCGGGGCGCTGCTGCTTGCGCTGCGACGGTTAGCGCTGCCAAATTACTTCGAGCTTGAGGGCCTGCCCCTGGCGATTGCCATTCCGTCGGCGCTCTACTCGTGCTACACCAGCCCCGCCCTGAGCACCTGCGGCGATGGGGTCATCTTTGCCCTGACGGCCCTTGGCGTGGTGGCGGCCACCGGTTGGGGCAGCCTGGGGCGCAGTATCTTCGCGGTGATCCTGGTGATCCTGCCCCTGAGTTTCTTTTTCCTCTTCGCTGCCGCCAGCCTGGCTGTGCCGATGCTTCTGATCATTCCCCTGGCAATCGAGTTTGGAGATCGGTGGCTGTTCACCGCGCGCTAAAGGGCGCCTGTGCGCGGCGCGCGCTGCGACGCACCGCAGCATGCCACAATGGCGCGGCGATGGAGAGAGGGGCAGGCGCCGCCCACCCACGAGCGGCCGTGCGGGTGGCGGCGGTTACTCTGTGGCGGAGGCGTCGCCACCGGGCGCATAGCCCATCTTGATCCAGCCCTTCTTGATGGCGTAGATCACCGCCATAGTGCGGTCGTTCACCTGAAGCTTGGAGAGGATCGACGTAATATGGTTCTTGACCGTCTGGCCGCTGATGGACAGCTCGCTGGCGATCTCCTTGTTGGAGAGACCGCGGGCGATGCAGTCAAGGATCTCGATCTCCCGGCTGGTAAGCGGGGCGAAGAGATTTGAGGCCTGCTCATCATCGGTAGCGGCCAGTTCGCGGAACTGGTGGAGGACACGGGTGGCGACGGCGGGGCGGGCCAGCACGGCGTCGTTAATCAGGTAGCGGCCGCGAGCAACCTCGCGGATGAACAGCAGCAGCTCCTCGGGATGCACATCCTTGGAAGAATAGGCAGCCGCGCCGACCTTGATCGCCTGGAACAGTTGATCATCGTCCTCGTACACACTGAGCACGATGATCCCGATGCGCGGGTCACGGCGCTTGATCACCCGGGCGACCTCCAGGCCATTGAGACCGGGCAGGTTGATATCCACCAGCACCACATCGGGGTTGAGGCGTTCGGTAAGCTTGAGCGCCTCCTGGCCATTTTCCGCTTCGCCGATCACCGTGATATCATCGGCGTCTTCGAGGCTCCAGCGGATCCCCTGGCGGAAGAGGGGGTGATCATCAATAATCAATACGCGGATGGGATTCGGGTTCGTCATAGGGGCCTCGATGGGGTTGTTGCGCCGCGCAGCGGCAGACTCACCGCCACCTCGGTGCCATGGCCGGGGCGGGTGGTAACCACAAAACTGGCGCCAATCAACTCGGCTCGTTCGCGCATACTGGTCAGTCCCCAACTCTCACGACCGGCGCGGCGGGCCACTTCACGCAGATCGAAGCCCGGCCCCTCGTCGCGAATCAGGAGCACCACGCGCTCGTCACGCCGCGTGAGCACGATGTGCACCGGCGCGCCGGGGGCGTGTTTGCGGGCATTCTGGAGCGACTCTTGAACAATGCGGTAGAGAACGATTTCGGCCTCGGCCGGCAGGCGCGGCAGGGGATCGAGATCGAGGCTGACCGGAACGTTGACCGTATCGTGGTAGCGCTGCACATAGTCGCGGATGGCATTGCCAAGCCCCTGCTCTTCGAGCTTGCCCGGTCGGAGATCGGCAATGAAGCCGCGGACCTCGCGCAGACCCTCACGGGCATTCTCGCTCAGTTGCCCGAGCATCTCCTCCAGCCGGTCCAGTCTGCGTTCGGCGAGCAGAGTGTGGCAGCGTTCGAGGCCCATGAGGGCATTTGCCAGTACCTGGGCCGGCCCGTCGTGCACCTCGCGGGCCAGGCGCGCCCGTTCTTCCTCGCGGCCCATGATCACCTGGGAGCGCAGAGCCTGCACCCAGGGGTCGGACGTCTCACCGTCACCGCCGCCGCCCAGGGTGGCGCTGCTCATATCAATCTGGCGCACCAACTGGTCGAGCTGGCGCAGGGCGCGGCGCATCTGCTCGTACTCCCGCGTCAGCGCCTCGTGGGCGACGCGCAGGCGTCGCTGGCGCTCGGCCAGGGTGGTGGCGCTGACCTGACCGCGCTCGGACGCAAAGCGCGCCTGGATGAGCACCTCGTCGAGCTGGCGCTCTGAGCGGCGCACCTCGGCTTCGAGCCGCGCAAGGTGCTGCTGCGCGGAGGTGTGCAACGCTCGCAGACGGGCAATCTGCTCGGCGACGATGGTATGCGCTGCCTCCAGCAACGCGGAAGGCTCCGGATGCACGACCTGCTCCCTGCTTACGGATGACGTATGCTCAGTATAGCATGCACGCGAACGAGCGGGCAACCGCGCGCCATGGCAGGTGTGACGCATATTCATCTTCTTGCACGGGCCCCGCCCCGCCCGCCGTGGGGCCTCCCACCGTGGCCGCCCCACGGCCCACCCCGTGGCCGCCCTGCCCGGCGGGGGCGTGGAGACGGCCCGCCGGGCCGTCTCTA
>CAKZKA010000049.1 GCA_937120965.1 uncultured Chloroflexota bacterium | reverse complement strand
CCCCTTCGGGCTGAGCCTCAGGGCGAAGCCTGAGCCTGTCGAAGGGGGCCGGGGGTGAGGACCACCCAGCGCATCCCCACGCCATACCGCCCGTCGGCGCCCATAGGTTCTGTCCGCCACCGTGAGGGCAACGCCCTCCCTGTGCCCCACGCCTCCAGCGGGCGCGCAATGGCGCACGCTACGCTGCCAGCGCCTCGACGATGGTTCTAACATTGTAACGCATCATGCTCAGGTAGGTCTCACCTGCGCTTCCCGGCTGCCCCAGGGCGTCGGTGAAGAGCGGCGGGGCCAGCGCTACCCCGGCCTCGCGGGCAATCGTCTCCATCAGCGCCGGATTGCTGACATTCTCGACGAAGATCGCCGGCACACCCGAAGCGCGAATGTCTTCAACCAGGCGAGCGATCTCTCCGGCTGAGGGATCGGCCTGCTCGGTAGTGGCGCCGAGCGCGGTCCCCACAATGGTGAAACCGTAGCGATAGGCGAAGTAGCCGAAGGTGTCGTGGTTGGTGACCAGCTTGCGTCGTTCTTCCGGTAGTTGCGCCACCTCCTGCTCGATGTAGGCATCCAGCTCCTGGAGTTCGGCCAGATAGCCGGCCGCATTGGCCTCGTAGGTCGCGGTATTGGCCGGATCGGCGGCCACCAGTGCATCACGGATAGCCTCGACCATGAGCCTGGCGTTGTTCGGGTCCTGCCAGACGTGAGGATCGTATTCGCCGTGGCTGTGGCCGTGGGCGTCCTGTTCCTCACCATGCATATGCTCACCGGCGCGCTCCCACACCAGCGCCACCTGCTCGCCCGCGCCGGGGCCGAAGCGCACGCTGTAGTCGCCAGGGGCCAGATCGTAGGTGTACGCCATAGCAATAGCAGCGCACACCTCGCCGATGGTTCTGGTCTGTTCGGGGGCGAGGGGTGAGTCGCCGGCCAGCAGCGCAAGGGGCACATCGGCGCCCAGGTAGAAGGTCACCTCACCTTCTTCGTCGAGCTTTAGCTCGACGGCGGCCGCGCCGCCCGGCAAGGCGATCTGATAGTGGGTATGATCGTCCGGAATAGCGGCGCCGGGTCCTGCGGTCACCGCCGTGGGAGGGTCATCAAAATGTTCACAGGCGTGCTCCAGCGCGTGGTCGTTCGCGGGCAGCGGAGTGATGCGCTCGCTCACCACTACCCGCTGCGCCCGGGATTGCGAGGCTTCGTACAACTGGTCAATCCACGTCTCGAACTCCAGACCGTTCTCGAAAAGAAGGTCCGCCTGAGCCAGCGCCGCGCTATCGCGAGGGATAGGTTCGTAGGTATGGGCATCGCTGCCGGGGCCGACCAGGGTGGTTAATGCTACCCGATCACCGGCGACTTGCTGCACAAAGTCGCCCAGGATGCTGAAGGTTGCCACGACCTTCAAGGGTTGAGCATCTGGAGCCGGAGCAGCGGTCGGCTGCGCCGCCGCGGGGGCCTCGGTTGCCTGCGCGGCCGGCGCAACGGTTGGCTGCGCCGCCGCAGGGGCCTCGGTGGGCCGCGCAGCGGGCGCGCCACCACAGGCCGCCAGGAGCAGGCTCAGCACGGTTATGATCAGCAGCGCCGGCAGGCGTACCGGAATGTGTTGGTTCACGCTTCAACCTCCTGATGTGAAAGTAGCCCGCGCGCGGGAGGGTTTGGGAGGGCTGCGCCCTCCCAGAAAACAACCCGCGCGCGGGAGGGTTTGGGAGGGCTGCGCCCTCCCAGAAAACAACCCGCCCGCGGGAGGGTTTGGGAGGGCTGCGCCCTCCCAAGAAAATTATTTTCATTCCGGCGTTGTGCGGCACAACCGCATGGATGCCTGAGGTGAAAATACGGGGAAACCGGGTTTCCCCATACCCCCACCCATCGGGGCGCCAGGCCCTCCCAATCCCTCCCCGCGAGCCGGGGCACTGATACCTCCTCTCTGATGCGATAGTCTATCATTCAGTGAAACGTTCGTCAAGATTGCAAGTATCTATCATTAAAGGGTACAGGAAACCGGGTTTCCCCGTAACCCCTCCCTGATGAGGGGTTTATCCCGGCAGGGTGCGGCGGTTTGCCGTGGGCGATGCCTCACCCTGACGCGCAATCGCGCGCCATGGTACAATCAGGAACCTGACGGTGAAGGCCGTTGGCAGAGGGAGAGCAGTGTATGAGCCGTTACCTGGATGCGCGCCGTGATATCCTTCCCCAGGCCGTTACCGGCCTAGCCGAGCAACTGGCCGAGGCAGGGTACAAGGTCACCGGGCCGCGCCTGGCGGTGCTCAAAGCAATCGTCGCTCACCCTGGCGCCTTCAGTGTGCACGAACTCGAGCAGTGGCTCCTCGCCCGGGGCGAGTCGCCGGGGATCGCCAGCATCTTCCGCACCGTGCGCCTGCTGAGCGACCTGGGGCTGGTTCAGCGCATCCACGGCCTGGAGGAGTGCCATCGCTACACCCTCGGTTCAGGTCACGGGCACCATCTGATCTGCACCCGCTGCGGCAGCATGGTGCGCTTCGACGACTGCGGGATGCAGGCCCTTGTCCAGCACCTCGAACAGCAGACCGGCTATCGCATCGTTGCTCATCTGGTGGAGCTTTTCGGCCTCTGCCCGCGCTGTCAATCTGCTATGGCGCCCTGAGGTGAACATATGGGAAACCGGGTTTCCCCACCTGCGGTGAGCCTGTCGAACCGCATCCCTGCCTGTGGGGGCGCCAGCCGCTCCCACCAGCGGTTGGGAAACGGGGAAACCGGGTTTCCCCAACCCCCTCCCTGAGGGGAGGCTTTGGGAGGGCGCCGCCCTCCCAGGAAACAACCCGCCAGCAGGGAGGGTTTGGGAGGGCGAAGCCCTCCCAAAAAATAAACCTGTTTGTATCTTGTCTATGTGTGGCGCAGTCGTATGCAAATATCACACTGGTTATGGAGGAGACAATGGATACACAACCTCGACCATCGGGAGGGCGGGGCTGGCTCATCGCCCTTTCGATCATCATCGGTGTAGTTCTGGCCTGCGCCATTCTGCCGCTGGGCGGGCTATGGCTGGTGCTGCGCGCGGGAGGCGGCGCAGCCGGTGTGGCAGGGCCGTTGCCCTCCACCCGCTGGGAAGAGCAGATCGTCGAGGGAACGGGGCAGGATCGGATCGTGATTATCGAGGTGAGCGGCGTGATCGGCGCGCCCGCCGACGCCTTCAGCCTGCAACTCTCGCAGGAGCAATTGCTCAGCCAGATCCGCCAGGCCGAGCGTGACGGGCGGGTAAAGGCCGTCGTGGTGCGGGTGAACAGCGGCGGCGGCGGCGTCGTGGCGAGCAGCGAACTCCACGCCGCTTTCCGCCGCCTGCGCGACGCAGGCAAGACCCTGGTTGTCTCGATGGGCCCTACCGCGGCCAGTGGCGGTTACTACATCAGCACCCCGGCCCAGCGCATCTACGCTAACCCCGACACGATCACCGGCAGCATCGGCGTCATCTTCTCGCTGGTAAACTACGAAGAGGCCTTCGACAAGCTCGGGCTACGCACCTTTGTCTACAAATCGGGCGAACTGAAGGACATCGCTTCGCCGACCCGTCCGCCAACCGACGAAGAGCGGCGCGTGCTGCAATCCATCGTGGACGAGGCCTTCGACGGGTTCATCAGGGTGATTGTCGAGGGCCGGGGGTTGCCGGAGGCGCGGGTGCGTGAAATTGCCGATGGGCGTATCTACACCGGCTCGCAGGCTCTGGAGCTGGGACTGGTTGATGAGCTTGGTAATCTCGAGGAAGCCATCGCCGGGGCAAAGGACCTTGCCGGCCTGCAAACGGCGCTGGTGGTGCGCTACACCCGAAGCAGTTCGTTGCGCGCCTTGCTGGCCGCGCGCCTGGCCGCACCTTCGAGCCAGGCCGATCCCCTGGGCCTGCGCGCCATCACCAACCCGCCCACGCCATACCTGGAGTACCGCTGGTTGCCATAAAGATACAGCGGGGCGACCGGTTCAGGTCGCCCCGCTGCGGTACACACCCCGGCAGGCCGGGGCGAAAACGTACCGGTCCTAGAAGTCCATCCCGCCGCCCATGCCGCCAGGCATACCGCCGCCGGCAGGAGCCTTCTCCTCGGGCATATCGGTGATCAGCGCCTCGGTGGTGAGGATCATGCCCGCAATCGAGACCGCGTTCTGCACGGCGCTGCGGGTCACCTTCACCGGGTCGATGATGCCCTGCTCGATCATGCTGCCGTACTCGCTGGTCAGCACGTTGTAGCCGATGGTCTTATCGCCCTTCTCCTCCTGCATACGGCGGACATTGGCGATGATCACCGAGCCGTCCTCACCGGCGTTGCGGGCCAGCACGCGCAGCGGCTCTTCCAGCGCCCGGCGGAGGATCTGCAGGCCGACCTTCTCATCCTCGTGCTCCACCTTCACGCTGTCCAGGGCCGGAATGGCGTTGATCAGCGCGACGCCGCCGCCGGGCACGATGCCCTCCTCAACCGCAGCCCGGGTCGCCGAGAGGGCATCTTCGACGCGGTGCTTCTTCTCCTTCAGCTCCGGCTCGGTGGCCGCGCCGACCTTGATCACCGCCACACCGCCGGCCAGCTTGGCAAGGCGCTCCTGCAACTTCTCACGGTCGAAGTCGCTGGTGGTCGTCTCGATCTGGGCGCGGATCTGCTCGATGCGGGCGCGAATGGCCGCCTCGTCGCCCTTACCCTCGACGATCGTCGTGTCGTCCTTCGTCGCCACCACCTTGCGGGCGCGGCCCAGGTCCTCGATGGTCGCGCTATCGAGCTTGCGGCCGATCTCCTCGCTGATCACCGTACCGCCGGTGAGGATGGCAATATCCTGGAGCATAGCCTTGCGGCGGTCGCCGAAACCGGGCGCCTTCACCGCCAGGGCGTTGATCGTGCCCCGCAGCTTGTTGACCACCAGCGTCGCCAGGGCCTCGCCGTCCACGTCCTCGGCGATGATCACAAAGTTCTTGGTAACCTGCAGGACCTTCTCGAGCACGGGGAGAATGTCCTGGATGCTGCTGATCTTCTTATCGGTAATGAGAATGTAGGGGTCCTCGAGTTCAGCTTCCTGGCGCTCGACGTTGGTGACCATGTAGCCCGAAATGTAGCCCCGGTCGAACTGCATGCCCTCGGTGTACTCCTTCTCAAAGGCCACACCCTTGGACTCCTCGACCGTGATCACCCCGTCCTTACCGACCTTCTCCATAACCTCGGCGATCAGGTCGCCGATCTCGCTATCGGCAGCCGAGTTCGTCGCCACGTGGGCGATGTCAGCACGGTCACGCACCGGCGTAGCGCTGGCCTTGATCGCCGCGACCAGGGCCTCGGCGCCGCGGTCGAGGCCGCGCTTGAGCAACATAGCATTGGCGCCCGCGGCAACGACCTTCAGCCCCTCGTTGACGATCGCCTGGGCCAGCACGGTTGCGGTCGTGGTACCATCACCGGCCACGTCGTTGGTCTTGGTTGCCGCCTCCTTGAGGAGCTGGGCGCCCATGTTCTCGAAGGGGTCCTTCAGTTCGACCTCTTTCGCTACGGTCACACCATCGTGGGTGACGGTGGGGGCGCCGAACTTCTTATCGATCGCAACATTGCGGCCCCGCGGACCCAGGGTGGTCTTGACCGCCTCGGCGATCGTGTCAACACCCCGCTTGAGGGCGCGCCGCGCCTCTTCGTTGAAGGAAAGCTGCTTCGGCATAGACCGGTTATCTCCTTATGGTAACAAAGCGGTGGAAACGTCGGATCGGCGCTCAGTCCTGGATGATGCCCAGAACGTCCTTCTCCGAAAGGATGAGGTACTCGACATCGTCAATCTTGAACTCGGTGCCGCTGTACTTGGCGAAGAGCACCTTGTCGCCAACCTTGACGTTCATCGGGATCAGCTTCCCGCTGTCATCCCGGCGGCCTTCACCAACGGCAAGCACGGTGCCCTCCATCGGGCGCTCCTTGCTGGCGGTGTCAGGCAGGAAGATACCGCCCTTGGTCCTCTCCTCTCGCTCCATCGGCTTGACCACCACACGGTCGCCGAGGGGCCGGATGCGGAAATCACCCATAGCTGCAATCCCTCCTACACACTCTATGGTGCGACACTCCACTGGATTGTTAGCACTCACGACGCGAGAGTGCTAACCGCGGAGTATAGTACCAAAGGGCGCCGGGTTTGTCAAGTCGGGGAATGCTAACAGAATGTTGGAATCTTCAGGGGGTTAGGTGTTCACCCTTCGCCCGGGAGCGCGGGCGGCGTGCCCGCATCCGGGCCATTGCAGGCGGGACGCCCGCGTTCCCGGGGTGGCGTACCCGAAATGTGAACAGGTACGTCAGGGGTGGGGGGGAGACTTTCACGGGTAGATGTTTTGGGCCACGGCCTCTCCACAAGGGGGCCTGGGGGTGAGGGCTCGCCGCAGCCATGGCTTCTTGATGCGCTCCGCAAAAAACGCTATCCCTGAGAGTGGGGTGGAGGGAGAGGCCGGAGACCGCTCCACGGGCCTCGAGCACGGGGGGGAATGCCGGTTTCCCCCCGACTACCCGATCCAACCCGCCAGGCCCTCGGCAATCAGGGTCTGCAATTCCTCATGATCCTCGCGCTCGTAGGGGCCGATCACCGCCAGGTGCAGGGCCTCGTTCCGCAGCAGGCGCCGGGCAACCCGCTGCACATCGGCGGCGCTCACCGCCTCGACCTCGGCAATCACCTGCTCGACCGGCGTCACGTGCCCGTAGCGCAACAGGTGCGTGCCGTTGCGCGAGGCCACCGACCACGTGTCCTCCAGCGAGAGCAACAGCCCGCCCTTGACCTGCTCTTTGACCATTGCCAGTTCATCGGCGGTCACGCCGCTGCGGGCCAGATCACGCAGGATCTCCAGGCAGAGGGCCACGGCGTCGCGCAGGGCCTCGGGTTCCACGCTCCCGTAGATCACCCACATCCCGGCGTCGGAGAGATCGTTGTGATAGGAACCGACGCTGTAGGCCAGCCCGTGCTCTTCGCGGAGGATCTGGAACAACCGCGAGGACATCCCCCCGCCGAGGATCGAGTCGAGCACCTGGAGCGGGCGCCGGTCGGGATCGGTGTAGGCCAGACCGGGCAGGCCCAGGCAGAAGTTTCCCTGTTCGGTATCGCGGCCCAGGAGAGACAGGCGCGGGCCGGGGCGCGGTACGGGGCGCGGCTGCAGCGGCGTGGGCGGGCCGGCGGGCAATCCATCGAAGGCGGCGCGCACGGCGTCATACGCCTCGGCCACCCCGATCTTGCCGGCCACCGAGACGACCAGGTTCGAGCGGTGGTAGTGGCGCTGCCAGAACGACGCCAGATCCTCACGCCCGAGCGCGCTCACCGTTTCGACGTTGCCGGCGATGTCGCGGCCCAGAGGGCTACCGGCCCACATCGCCTGTTGCAGCAACTCGTGAACCCAGTCGCCGGGCGTGTCCTGGAGACCGCGGATCTCCTCGATGATCACCCGACGCTCTTTCTCCAGTTCCTGCAGATCGAACAGCGGGCGACGGATCATCTCGCTCAACACGTCCAGTGCCCGATCCACGTGCAGGGTGGCTACCTTCGCGTAGTAGACCGTGGACTCGTAGGCGGTTGAGGCGTTGAGCAGGCCGCCCACACCCTCCACCGCGTGAGAAATATGGCGCGCCGAGGGGTACCGTTCGGTGCCCTTGAAGAGCATATGCTCAATAAAATGCGCCGCGCCGCCCTGCGGATCGGGCTCGTGGCGCGCGCCCGCCGCCACGAAGCAACCCACCGACACCGAATAGGTGTGTGGTAGCTCTTCCACCAGTATGCGCAGCCCGTCAGGGGTGGTGATCAATTCTGGCATACCCGGTAGCATACCACAAGTCGGGCGCGCATGGAGGCAATTGTCCGTGCAGTTGCGTCGCGCTAAGGTTTGGGAGGGCTATGCCCTCCCAAGCTTTCCGGCAGCGGCCTGCTTGCCCCGCGCTACTTGACCGTGGCCTTCAATTGCTCCACCAGGGCAATATAATCCTGCATCGCCTGATCCGGGCTGAGGCCCTTCAGCTTGGCCCAGGCGTCGTACTTCAGACGCCCCTGCATGTCGAGAATGCCCGGACGGCTGCCGGTGACGTCGCCACTGGTGGCCTGCTTGTACAGGCCGTAGAGTTTCAGCAGGGCATCATTATCCGGGCGTTTCGGAAGCTGCTGGACCTCCTGCGCTGCCTGCTCGAATCTGGCCTTCAGGTCGCTCATCGCTGCTCTCCTTGTGCTCATGAACTGATGCGCCGAGCGCATCCTAGCATCAGCCGCCGCGACGCGCAAGCGAGAGGGGCGATCCGCCCCGGGAGGACCATGCCCTCCCGGATCCTGTCAGTCGGCAGGGATGAACACCCCGAAGTCATCCCTGATGCGCGTTTAATTCAGAAGGGCCTGGTGTGAGCATAGTCCGTGCACGGGAGGGTGTGGGAGGGCTGCGCCCTCCCGGGAAACAACCCGCTGGTGGGGAGGGCTGCGCCCTCAAAAATAAACCTGTTTTCACCTTGTCGTTGTGCGGCGCAGCCGCACAGGTGACTGATGGGAGCATTCGAATGATTGCCCAACGTATCTCCGCGGCGGTGGTCGCCGCGTTGCTGTTCTCTGGCGCGCTGAGCTTCGTCGCCCTGCCGCCCGCTGGCGCCCAGCCTCCCCCCGCGACCGCCGTACCCCGCGAGATGATCGGCATGGTGGTTCGCGATCCCTGGTACGAGTTTGGCACCCATCCTGCCTACCCCAACCAGCCCAACTACATCGCCCAGGAGCGTATGGGCCAGATCCTGGCCGAGGCGGGGGTCCGCTGGGTGCGGGTGGAGTTTCTGGTGCGTGACCGGGGCGCGGGCACGGTCGCCGAGCAGATCGCCCGCTACGACTACTTCATCAACGACGTGGCCCCCCGCTACGGCCTGGCGGTGATGGGCCTGCTCGGTTTTGGCCTGGTGGACATTGACCCGCGCGACCCTGCCTACGGCTTGATCGCCAGGACCGGGACGGACCCGATCTACGGCGGCGGGGTCAACCCCTACATGCGCCTCTGGCTCGACCGGGCGCTCCAGATTATGAACCGCTACCAGGGCCGTGTACGCGCCTATGAGATCCTGAACGAGCAGAATCGCCTGCCGACGGGGCAGGGGTTCGCCGGGGGCGAGGGCATTGACCCCGTATTGACTGGACGGCTCCACACCAAGCTGTACCGCTGCTTCAAGCGCAACGAGTGCGATCACCGTTCCGATGATCCCGCCTGGCGCGCCGGGGTCACCCTGGTCATCGGCGGCCTGCACCCACGAGGCAGCGAAGTTCTGCTGCCGAGCGAGCGCCGCTTGATGAGCGACCGTGACTACCTGGTGGAGTTGTACACCACCGAGCCGTTCAGCAGCTATTTCAGCGCCACCGGAGCCTATCCTGCCGAAGCCCTCGGCTACCATCCCTACCCCGCCGAGATCCGCCTCGCCGCGGCGGTCGAAGAGGAAGTCGGGCGCATTGATCAACGCCTGGACCTGCTGCGCCTGCGGCTGCGCCAGGCCCTTCAAGCAACCAGTCCCGCAGCAGCCGACATCCCCCTCTGGATCACCGAAATCGGCTACAACGCCGCCTATCTCCAGCAGACCAGCGCCGGGCAGGCCGCCTTTCTACGCGCCGTCTACCGGCAGATGGCAGCTCGCCCCGATGTTGCGGTGGTGTTCTGGTTCAAGTACGAGGATTTTCCGCCGCTCAGCGGGTCAGACGCGCAGCACTGGGGCATTGTGCGCATCCCCTTCATCGAAGATCCGCGCTGCCCGGGTGGCGCCTGCTACGATCCTGGCGGCGAGCCGGCCTTTCGCCGCGGGTCCTACCTTGCGCTGCGCGAACTGGCCGGGCTACCAGTCGAGCGCCGGTTCATGCCCCTGGTCGGGCGATGATCCCTGGCGGCGCGTTCGATTGGCTGGTGAACGGCAGCGTTCGGGCCATACGCCCAACCTCTGCACAGGAGATCTCAGATAGATGCAACATCCCGAAGTAATCAAGGGATGCTATACTCTGAGCAGGTTGCAGGCGCCACGTGAAAAAGGGGGAGACCGATGGACACGCTCGCCGCTACCCGGCTGGTCAATCAACTCACAGCGCAACAGAAGCAGATCTGCCAGAACGTCGCGGGACGCCTGCTGCGCGCCTATCCTGAGTTATCGCGCATGCTGCGCCTGGAAGAGAACTACACCGCTTCGGAGCGACTCGCCGCGGTCTCGGTGGAGCGCTTGAGCGAACTGGTGCGTTCGGTGCTGCTGTTCGAAGCGCCCACGCTCGCCGATAAGGAGATTGCCTGGGCTCACGGGGTGCTGCCGCGCCACGGGGTCACCTACCAGCATCAGTCGGCGATGGTGCGCTGGTTCTTCGAGGAGGTGCGTAAACTGCCGCTCACCCCTGAGGAACTGGCCCTGACGGCGGAGATTGAGCAGCATTTTCTTAATCTTGTGAGTAGTGTCTACCGGGTGAACTGAGGCCCGGGTAGATGCCTCACTGCGAGGGGCGTGGGGAAACCTGGTTTCCCCACGCCCCTGCCGTTTCTGGGGGCGCTGGGCAGGGGCAAGCCGGTTGCCCCCTGTTTTTCACCTCACCCTCCCCACAGGCAGGGGGATGGGGAAACCCGGTTTCCCCAGTTCCCAACCGCTGGTGGGAGCGGCTGGCGCCCCACCGGCAGGGGTGCGGTTCGAC
>CAKZKA010000048.1 GCA_937120965.1 uncultured Chloroflexota bacterium | reverse complement strand
GCTGGCGCGTTGTTTCCTGGGAGGGCTGCGCCCTCCCCAACCCTCCCCGCTGGCGGGCTGCGCCGGCTAGCAGACGCGCGAGTGTCCGTGCACGCTGTCCACGACCTCCAGAATGCGCTCGGCGCGGCGACCGTAGGTGTGCCCGGCTGCAATGGCGCGTCGCCTGGCGGCGCCAGCCTCGTCAGGCGCGGCAGCCAGGGCCGCGGCCAGCGCCGCGGTGAGGCCATCGAGATCGCGGCGGGGAAAGGTGTGACACAGCGCCGGAGGCACGATTTCGTGCAGCGCAGGCAGCGCAGGCAGGACCAGGGGTTGGCCAAGGGCCAGATACTCGAAGAGCTTCAGCGGCGAGGCCGTTACGTCGGTCACCGTGTCGGGGATGACCAGCACATCGGCAGCGGCCAGATAGGTGACGACTTCGGCCTGCGGGCACGGCGCGACGAGGTGCAGGGCCGCGCCGATGCCGAGGCGGGCTGCCTCGGCACGCAAAGCCTCGCGCTCGGCAGGTCGCCCTCCGACCAGTACCAGGGCCAGGTCGGGATAGCGGGCGCGCAGGCGGGCCGCAGCAGCGAGCAGGCCGTCGAGCCAGCGATGGGCGAAGGTCATACCGGCGTAGGCAACGATGGGCCGATCGGAGGGCAGGCCCAGCGCGCCACGCGCGGCCAGACGCGGACGGGGCGCGAACAGGCGTTCATCATAGGCGTCGGGCACCACGAAGACCTCGGCGGGGTCGCGCCAGCCGATAGCGGCGAGCAAGCGCCGGAAGTCGGCGGTGAGTGATACGACCGCCGAACAGCGGGTCAATGCCACGCGGTCGACCAGGTGCAGCAGGCCCTCGGCCCATGGCTCGCGGGCGCGCGACGGGTTGCGGGTTTCGAGATCGTGGGCCTCGTAGATCACCGGGAGACCCAGCCGCGGCCCCAGCACGCCCGCCCACCAGGCCGCGGCGATCACCTGGCGCACGTAGACGGCCTCAACCGCCCGGCGTCGGGGAGCAAGCCAGGCCGCGGTCATGAAGGCAAAGGCGCTGTGCTCCAGGTAGTAGAGCAGCGTGCTCTTGTAGAGGCGTGAGAGTTTGCCGATGGCCGGCCGCGGCAAATGGGTGGCGCCTACCTCGCCAAAGCGGCTCGGTTCGTGGCCCCAGCGCGGGATCAGCGCCAGCGTATCGGGACGCCGGGCGCGCAACTCGCGCAGGGTCGTGTAGGTCTGGATTGCGTTGGCCGATTGGAGGGTGAGGCTGGTGGGGTAGGCGATGTAGACAAGCATGATGCGCCGGACGATATCACGCCTCGTTGCTGGCGTCGAGCACAGCCTGGGCGATCTGCTCGCCACGGCCCTGGGGCAGGTACACGTAGCGGCCACCGAGCCAGGCCGCCAGTTGCTGGGCCTCGCCGCGGGAGATAAAGCTCCGCTGGGTGTCAATCACCACGGCGCCAATGCCGGCGGCGCGGATGCGGGCGCTGAGGGTCTGCACTTCGGTGCGGGCCACTTCGAGGCGCTGCTGCTTATCGTGGCTCGGATCAGGACGCAGGGGCACATTGGGCCGCCCGTCGGTGATCAGCACCAGGGTGGTGCGGTGGATGCCGCGGGCGCGCGCCTGTTCGGCCACCTGATAGGCTGCCAGGAGCGCCGCGGCCAGCGGGGTGCCGCCGCCGGTGGGCAGCACATCGAGGGCGCGCTTGGCCAGTTCCACGCTCTGGGAGGGTGGAAGGAGCAACTCGGCCGACTCGCCGCGGAAGGCCAGGAGGGCCACCTGGTCGCGATGCACATACGCCTGCTGGAGCAGAGTGTTGACGGCGCCCTTGGCCTGGCGCATGCGGTGGAGGGCCATCGAGCCACTGGCATCAACCACAAAACAGAAGAGCGTCCCGGCCTTGCTCCGATACTTCTTGATGTGCAGATCATCGGCCTTGAGGCGAATGTGGCCGCGATGGTGGGGCGTCTCGCGGCGGCGCACCGGCTGCCAGGGGGCGGCGGCGCGCAGGGTCGCCACCACGTCCAGGCGGCCCTGGGAGGGCAGGCCGGGGATGGAGCGGATGTGGCGCCCGCGGGTGCCGGAGGTGCTGCCGCGCGAGCCGCTGCGCCCGCTGCGGCGCACGGTGAAGGGCGTCTCCAGCACATCGGGGGGCACCTCGGCATCAAGGGCGGAGAGGATGAGATCCTCGACCGTCAGATCCTCAGGGGGCGCCGGAGGTTGCTCGGTCTCGTCGTCTTCATCATTGCGCTGTTGCTCGTCGGGTGGCGGCTGCTCGGGCTGCGGCGGCGGGGGCTGCTCGGGCTGCGGCGGCTGCTCGGCCGCCTGAGGCAGGCGGGTAGCGCGGGGCAGGAGCACAAAGCGCACCGCCCGCTCCAGATCCTCATCGCCCACCTCATCGCGCCCGGCGAGGGCCGCCGAGGCCAGCGCGGCGCGCACGGCGAAAATGTCCGCCCGATGCCCCTCCACACCCAGGGCCAGCGCCGCCTGACTCACCTGCACCATCTGCGCCTCGCTGATGCGCACCTCCGGCAGGGCCTCGCGGGCGGCCATGATCAGCGCATGCAGCATGGCGTCCTCATCGGCCCATTCCTCAGTTGGACCTTCGCCATTCCCGGCCCCGTTCCCGGGCCTGGTCGCCGCAACCAGCCGCGCCCGGTCCATCAGCAGGTTCCGGCGCACCACCTCGGCGCGAGCGTGCCCGGGAGCCTGCGACACCGGCGCAACGATCAGGCCGATCCGGTCGAGCAGGTGGCGACGTGGCGGCCCCTCGGCGGGGTCATAGGTGGCGATCAGCGCGAAGCGGGCCGGTTCCACCAGGCTCAGGCCGTCGCGTTCCACCCGCACCACGCCACTGTCGAGGGCCGCCAGCAGATGGTTGACTGTGCTATCATCGAGCAGATTAACCCCGTCGGCGTAGAGCAGGCCGCCGTGGGCGCGGGCGAGTAACCCGCTACGGTGGACACGCTCGCCCCGCGCCAGGGTCGCCTCCAGGTCGAGGCCACCGAGGAGACGGTCCTCCGTAACACCGACTGGCAGCTCAACCAGGCCGCCCTGGCCCGGCGCCGACCCCGGAGCGCTGCCGGCAAGCAAGCGGGCAAAGGCGCGCACGAGCGTACTCTTCCCCGTACCCACGCCAGCAGCGATCGCCACACCCCCAAGGCCCGGGTCAACCGCGAGCAGCAAGAGCGCCTGGCGACCGGCATCCAGCCCGACCAGGGCAGAGAACGGCAACACCGCCGGAGTCACGCCAGCACCTCTTCCACCGCCCGTTCAATGCGCGTCGCGTCGTCCTGGGTCTCCAGAGGGTCCTTGCGGAGGCGATGGCGCAGGGCAAGAATGGCAATGCGGCGCACATCATCAACACGCACTTCATTGCGACCCTCGAACGCAGCCAGGGCCGTAGCGGCGCGGCTGAGGGTCAACTCGCCGCGGTGCCCGTCCACCTCCAGCTTGACGCACAACTCGGCGATCTTGTAGAGCACGGGATCGGGGAGATGCACCTCGGGAAGGCGTTTCTGAGCCTGCTTGATCTTGCGCTGGAGGCGAGCGGTCTCCTTTTCCCAGGTGGCAGCGAAGGCGAAGGGATCGGCATCGTAGGCGCGGCGACGCTTCACAATCTCCACCCGCTCGTCCACATTGGTAATCGTGGTGATGCGGGCGTGCAGGCCGAAGCGATCGAGCAACTGGGGGCGCAGATCGCCCTCTTCGGGGTTACCGGAGCCAACGAGCACGAAGCGAGCAGGGTGGCGGATGGAGATCCCCTCACGCTCGACCACGTTCACGCCACTGGCAGCCACATCGAGGAGCACATCAACCAGGTGATCCTCGAGCAAGTTCACTTCATCAATGTAGAGGAAGCCACGATTGGCGCGCGCCAGGAGGCCGGGGGCAAACGCCTGCACACCCTGGGTCAGGGCCCGTTCGATATCGAGGGTGCCACAGACCCGGTCCTCGGTGGCGCCGAGGGGCAGATCCACCACGGGCACGGGGATGGTAATGGCCCGCGGCTTGCGCGGCTGGCCCTTACCATTGGGCGAGTCGTGCGAACGGGTATGCTCGCAGAAGCCATCGGCCTCGGGAGCGCAGGAGTAGGGGCAGCCGGCAACCGCCTTGATCGGCGGGAGCATGGCCGCCAGCGCGCGCACGGCGGTTGACTTGGCCGTGCCACGATGCCCCATCACCATTACGCCGCCGATGGTTGGATTGACCACACAGAGGATCAAACCCAGCTTCAACTCGGCCTGGCCAACAATCGCAACAAACGGGTAGGGCGGCACGGGACCCTGAGGGGCAGGGGTGGCACCATTCTCAGCGGGGCGAGGCGGAAGCGTCTCTGTCTCTGTTGCCATAGGGGCGCGACTTTCGGTATCAGAAAAAAGAAGGGAGGCCAACCAGGGGAGGGTGCATCCCTCCGGCGGGCCCTCCCAGCAAAGCTCGTCGCGCGGCGGCGGCGGGCCAGTATACGGGCAATCGGGCGCCAGGCAGAACACGCATCAGATGCTCGGCCAGCGGCTCAGCGAGTTGTGGACTTCTCAGGCATCGAACCAACGGTCGGCTTGCGTTGACCGTTCGGCAGGCGGCGCGCATAGGCGGTAATGTTGGTCCAGAGGAACGTCAAACCCAGCGCGAGCACGGTAATGATCAGACAGGCCCAACATACCAGCGCCGGGGAAAGCGGCCCGATCATTTGAGTAGCCTGAGCATACGTCTCGGTCATGGCGCTACTCCTGTCTAGCTTCTCGATCTTTCGCGACGAAGGACGCCATATCACTTCACGCACTTTTTTGAACCGACGTGAACTTTTCCTTTCGTATTGTACCACACATCGGCTGCTGATTAAACAGCCAGACGGTGATAGATCGCGGCCCCGGGGACTCGAAGCGGGGGCCGGGTCAGGGCTTACTGCCCCCTCAGGCAGAGGTGCGGTTCGACAGGCTCACCGCAGGTGGGGAAACCCGGTTTCCCCATGTCCCAACCGCTGGTGGGAGCGGCTGGCGCCC
>CAKZKA010000047.1 GCA_937120965.1 uncultured Chloroflexota bacterium | reverse complement strand
CTGCGGTGCGCCGGTCGAACCGCCTGCGGTGCGCCGGTCGAACCGCCTGCGGTGAGCCGGTCGAACCGCCTGCGGTGAGCCGGTCGAACCGCACCCCTGCCGGTGGGGCGCCAGCCGCTCCCACCAGCGGTTGGGACATGGGGAAGCCGGGTTTCCCCATACCCCTGTCTACGGGGTGGCAAGCCCTCCCCATCGGAGGGTTTGGGCGTAGAGGCACAGCGACGCCGCGCCTCTACGCCCTCCCAAGAACAAGGAGGAAACCGGATTTCCCTGTACCCCCGCCCGGCGGGAGGATAGCCATAGCAGCGCCAGGCCCTTCCAGCTCCCCCAGCGTCACGGCAACCCGGCGACACGGCCCCGGACGGCGGCGATCAGGTTCCCCAGCAGCACGGCGTTGGTCACCGGGCCGGCGCCTCCCGGCACCGGGGTGAGCATCCCTGCGACCTCAACCACGGCGGCGAAGTCCACGTCGCCAACCAGGCTGCCATCTTCGCGCACATTGGTGCCAAAATCAACCACCACGGCTCCGGGCCGGATCATGTCGGCGGTGATCAGCCCGGGGCGCCCCACGGCCACACAGACAATCTCGCACTCGCGCAGCACGGCGCCGAGGTCAAGCGTGCGTGAGTGGCACAGTGTCACGGTGGCATCGGCCATCGTGAGCAGGTGGGCCATCGGGCGCCCGACGACGGCGCTACGGCCCACCACGGCGGCCCGCCGGCCCCGTAACTCCACACCGTAGTGCTGAAGCAGAGCCATACCGCCGGCGGGGGTATTGGGCACCATCGCCGGGCGCCCCTGGGCCAGCAGGCCAGCGTTGATGGGATGCACGCCGTCAATATCCTTGCGGTAATCGAGGGCCATCACGGCAGCGTGGGCATCGAGGTGCGGCGGCAGGGGCAGTTGCAGCAGAATCCCATCCACGCCCGGGTCGGCATTCAGAATATCAATCGTGGCCAGGAGGGTGGTGAGAGACGTATCGGCGGGCAGCAGTTCCAGGCGAAACGCGGCTCCGGCGCCGTCGCACAGGCGCCCGATGCTCCGCACGTAGCGACTCGAAGCCGGGTCACCCTCCACCTGGACCACTGCCAGGCAGGGGGCGCGTCCGATCTGTTCGGTGAGTGTAGCGATCTCGGCGCGGGCGCTGGCGCGGAGTTGCTGGGCCAGGCCCTTGCCTTCGAGCAGAGTAGCAGTCATACCTACCCGCCTGGGCCGGCGCCCGCACCGGGGGGCGCGACCCGGCTACTGGCCAATGCGGCTACGCACAATGGCGATGATCCCCTCGGTCTCCTCACTGAGGCCGATGGTCAGATCCTCCACCTGCGCGCGGGTCTCACGCACGAAGAGCTGATCTTCCAGCCCGCTGAGGTTGATCTCGATGTTGAGGATTGCGCTCTGTACCGTCGCGCGGGCGAGCACGGCGGCCACGCCGATATCGCTCACCACCAGGCGGCTTACCTTGGGGGCCAGCGCGGTACAGAGGGGCAGAATAGCAGCCGCAGCCTGAGCGATGCGCAGGGGCACCTCGGTGGCCTGGCGGGTCACCTGCTGGATAGCGGCCTGACGGGTGGCCGCATCGGCTTCGGTGGTGCGGGGCAGCTTATAGGCCGCCGACAAGCGCCCGAAGACCTCGATATCCTGGGCGGCCAGGCGCTGAAACTCCTGCCGTAGCGCTTCGGAGCGAGCGTGGACGCCGCGCACCTCATCTTCAATTGCCGCGAACTGCTTCTTACCGACGGTGAGCGCGCAGACCATGCTCACCAACCCCGCCGCCATTGCCCCCGCGAGGGCCGCCACGCTGCCCCCGCCTGGCGCTGGCGCATTCGAGGCCAGCGCGTCGAGAAACGCGCCGATTGGCTGGGTATCAAGTGGTTCTGACATGGGTGGTGGCTCCTTCCGTCGTGCCGAACCGGGTGGCGCGACACCGCCAACTTGTGGCTCGTGTCCTTCACACAGCACCGGGTTCCTGCAACCGGGGCGGCCGCTTTCGCCGTTACGCGGCGCGCCGATGGCACTCGCTATTATACCAGTTACCCGTGACGAGTGATGAGCGACGGGCAGGGTTCACGGCGTTCCGATGCGTTCTGGACCCGTGACTCCTTCGGCGCCGCAGGGCCGCTGCACTGTCGTTACCGCCGAAGGTGGACGTTGCAGCAGCCTGCGGGCGAATGCAAAGATACCGTCGGCGAACGCGGGTACGCGGGCCTCCGGCGCGCCTGCGGGCGGGACGCCTTCAAAGGGTTTCGCCTGCTCTGCGATGGGCTTCCTGAGGTGAACATACGGGGAAACCGGGTTTCCCCATCCTCCTCCCTGGGGGGGTGCCAGCCGTTCCCAACAGCGGTTAAGAAATGGGGAAACCGGGTTTCCCCAACCCCCTCCCTGCGGGGAGGGTTTGGGCGTAGGGGCGCGGCGCCGCCGCGCCCCTACGCCCTCCCAAGAAGAACCCGTGTTCATCGTGTCATTGTGCGGCGCAGCCGCATGGAGGACTGATGCGGCAACACGCCTGAATGCGCCAACGAAATAGGCCAACGAATGGAAAACGAATAAACGAATGCGAACGGTGTGCCTTGCAGGGAGGCACGCCAACCCGGCAGCCGGGCGAGCACGGGTGCTATGATCCTCGCGTGCCGTGAACGCGTGAACGCGGTATGCTTGACACGACCCGAAAGCTCGTGCTACACTTCACAAAACGTATCACATCACCCCCTGGGAGGCGCCTGTGGATCGCCTGGACGTACCACCCGATGTTGTCATCCGGCGGTTGCCGCTCTATGCCCGTAGCCTGCGCTACCTGCTCGAAGAAGGGGTACACTCAGTTTCGTCGCAGGAGCTGGGTGAGCGGATCAACGTAACTGCCGCACAGATCCGCAAGGATCTTTCCTACTTCGGCGAGTTCGGAAAGCAGGGCATTGGCTACGATGTGGAGAAGCTCTTGAACCACATCGAGCGCATCCTGGGGTTGAACCAGCGCTGGCCGGTGGTGCTGGTCGGTGTTGGCTACCTCGGGCAGGCCATCGCCCGTTATGATGGCTTTCACAAGCAGGGGTTGCAGATCGTTGGCCTCTTCGACACTGACCCCGCCAAGATCGGCGAGCAGGTGAACGACCTGACCATCCAGCCCCTTGAGCAACTCGCCCAGGTGATCCGCGACCATCACGTGCGCCTGGCGATTATCGCCGTGCCCGCGGCCCAGGCCCAGCACGTCGCCGATTTGCTGATCGAGGCCGGCGTCCGCGCCATTTTGAACTATGCGCCAATCGTGCTTCAGACCCCCGATGATGTCTGGGTGCGCTACATCGATCCGGTGGCGGTGCTGCACAGTCTGACCTACTACCTGGCCCGCGAGTCCGGGGATTAAGAGAGTATTTCAGCCGTCCATGCGGCTGTGCCGCACCGTGCTAGAATGAACATGGTTATTCCTGGGAGGGCTGCGCCCTCCCACGCCCTCCCCCCAGGGAGGGGCGTGGTTCGGCAAGCTCACCACAGGTGGGGAAACCGGGTTTCCCCAACCCCCAACTGCCGTTGAGGGCGCCTGGCGCCCCGGTAGGCAGGGGCCTGGGGAACCCCGGGTTCCCTATGTTCACGTTAGACGGTCATGCGCACGGCGCACAACGCCGGAATGAACATAGTATTGTTCTTGGGAGGGC
>CAKZKA010000046.1 GCA_937120965.1 uncultured Chloroflexota bacterium | reverse complement strand
AGGCTCAGCCCGAAGGGGCGGGCCGCTCCAGCTTCGCTGGAGAGCCTGCGCTGAGCCTGTCGAAGCGGGGAGACCAGCGCCGCGCGCGGGGGGTTCCAATGCGGTATAAGCCACGTTGGCTCGGATGGTCTGTCCGCCCTTAAACCCTGAGAGGACCAGCCGCCCATCAGGACGCCATCCGCTTGTTCTGCGGCGCAGCCGCGTGGACGGCTGATGCCGCAAACGCGGCTTGCAAGCGCGGGAAGGTATGAATCTGTTCTACGGTCACCGCCGTTACGTAGAGATGATCCCCGACGCCCCGGCCCTGGCGATTGACCGGCTGACGGTGGGCTATGCGGGATTGCCGGAGCCGGTGCTGCACGAGGTGAGCCTGGTGTTGCCTGCCGGCGTGCGCGCCGCTCTGCTCGGGCCGAACGGTTCCGGCAAGTCAACCCTGTTGAAAGCCGTGGCGGGGCTCTTGCGACCGCGCTCGGGGACGATCCGGATCTACGGGCGGCCAGTGGGCGCCTGCCATCACCGGGTGGCCTACCTGCCCCAGCGCGGAGACGTAGACTGGCGATTCCCCGTGACGGTGGAGCGCATGGTGCTGGCGGGGCGGTACGTACACCTGGGCTGGCTCCGGCGACCGGGTGATGAGGACCGCGAGCGGGTGATGGCAGTGCTGGGAAAGCTGGGGCTGGAGCAACTCGCCAGGCGCCAGATCAGCCAGCTCTCGGGCGGGCAGCAGCAACGCGCCCTGCTGGCCCGCGCCCTGGTGCAGGAGGCAGACCTGCTGCTGCTCGATGAGCCACTGAGCGCAGTCGATGTTGCCAGCCGGCGCATCATTGACGAGGCGCTCAACGAGTTGCGTAACCAGGGCAAGACCATCCTGATGACCACCCATCATCTGGACCGGATCGACGAGGAGTTTGATCTGGCCTTTGCCCTGCAAGACGGCACGCTCCAGCAGGTTGCCCAGACGCTGCCTACCCTGGAGGGCGTATGATCGACTGGTTGCTCGAACCGTTCCGCTTCAGCTTCATGCAAACCGGTCTGACGGCAGCGCTCCTGGTGGGCATTACCTGCGCGACGCTGGGCGCCTACGTGGTGCTGCGTCGCATGGCCTTCATCGGCGACGCGCTGGCGCATACGGTGCTGCCGGGGCTGGTCGTGGCCTATCTGGGCGGCTGGAGCCTGTTTGGGGGCGCACTGCTGGCCGGGCTGCTCACCGCCCTGGGCATCGGCTGGGTCTCGCGGCGGGGCGCCGTGCGCGAGGATACAGCCATCGGCGTGCTCTTTACGGCGATGTTCGCCCTGGGGATCTTGCTGATGAGCCGGGTACGGTCATTTCGCGACCTGAGCCACATCCTCTTCGGCAACGTTCTGGGGGTGCGGACGGTGGATCTCGTGCAGATGGCGGCCATCGCCGCTGGCGTGCTGCTGACGCTCTTCCTGCTGCACAAAGAACTGGAGCTGACTAGCTACGACCCGACCTACGCCGAGGTGATCGGGTTGAGCGCCGACCGGATGCGCATGGTGCTGCTGGTGCTACTGGCCTTCACGGTGGTGGCCTGCATCCAGATCGTCGGCGTCATTCTCACCTCGGCAATGCTGGTGACCCCGGCGGCGGCGGCGGCGCTCTTGACCAACCGCCTGCCACGGATGATGGGACTGGCGACCCTGATCGCCATCGGCTCATCGCTCATCGGCCTCTACGCCTCGTACTACGCGGATGTCGCCTCGGGCGCGGCGATTGTCCTGACCTGCACCGCCTTCTTCGGTCTGGCCTGGATGATCCATACGCTGCGAGCGCAGGGGACAGCGGGGTGATACCATTTTAGATTGCCGATTTTGGATTGCGGATTGCGATCCCGGGCATTACCGTGCGCTATCGCAGCTCGGGTTATGCGGAGTGTTCAACAGAAATTGGTGTGAGATGAACAGGCGCCACAAAGGCGCGAAGAATCCCCGCAGGGCCGGGTGGTGGGAAACCCGGGGTTCCCCTGTTTTCACCTCAGTCATCCATGCGGCTGCGCCGCACAACGCCAGAATGAACATAGTATTGTTCTTGGGAGGGCTGCGCCCTCCCAAACCCTCCCCGCTGGCGGGTTGTTTGCTGGGGGGGCAGGGGCGCGGCGCCGCCGCGCCCCTACGCCCAAACCCTCCCGCGGGCAGGCTATGTTCACCTCAGACATCTATGCGGCTGCGCCGCACAACGCCGGAATGAACATAGTATTGTTCTTGGGAGGGCTGCGCCCTCCCCAACCCTCCCCGCTGGCGGGTTGTTTCCTGGGAGGGGGTAGGGGCGCGGCGCCGCCGCGCCCCTACTACGCCCAAACCCTCCCGCGGGGGGCTATTTTCACCTCAGGGCAAGGTCAGCATGTAAGCGACCAGATCCTCAATTTGCGCAGGTGTAAGCGCCTCTTTGAAG
>CAKZKA010000045.1 GCA_937120965.1 uncultured Chloroflexota bacterium | reverse complement strand
AGAGGGGGAGGGGGCGGGAGCCAACCAGCGCATCCCAACGCCATCACGCCCGTCGGCGCTCATACGTTCTGTCCGCCTCTGAACCCGGGCGGGAGGGTCTGGGAGGGCTGCGCCCTTCCAGGAACAACGATGTTCTTTCTAGCGTCGTGCGGTGCAGCCGCATGACTGTCGGATACGAAACTCCGAGGACATCGGGTCGCTCTCCCGCCTCCGGCGAAAGAGCATGTTAAGAAGTGTAACACGTTCACCGGTGTCGTGTCCAATGACAACAACTTGTGTGCGTGTTCACATGTGAGGTAAGGCGTCACCCCGGGAGGGAGCGTAGGCGTCTCGCCCGCAAGGGTCTGGATGCGGGCAAGGTGCCCGCGCTCCCGGGAGAAGTGTGAACGCGTACACAACTTGTTTGACATCCCCCAATCGTAGTGGTATACTTTTTCACGTTGCGGGCGCATAGCTCAGTTGGGAGAGCGCGACAATCGCACTGTCGAGGTCCGGGGTTCGAATCCCCGTGCGTCCACAGGTCAGGGGGCCATAGCTCAGCTGGGAGAGCGCAACACTGGCAGTGTTGAGGTCAGCGGTTCGAGCCCGCTTGGCTCCACCAGAACAACGAGAGCCGTCGCATACTTGTGCGGCGGCTCTTTGCATATACCGAACACGCTCCCCTTTGCGCCCCACGGGCCCTTGTGATAGATTAAGCGATGGGTATCGCTGCAGATCTGAGGTACGAGCGCATGCGTATAGCAATGATCGTCCACGGCGGCGCCTGGGCCATTCCCGATGATCAGGTCGAGGCCCATCTGGCCGGCTGCCGTGCCGCTCTTGCCGCTGGCTGGGCTGTCCTGGAGAGTGGAGGGTCGGCGCGTGACGCCTGCGAGGTCGCCGTACGCCTGCTGGAAGATGATCCGACCTTCGACGCCGGAACCGGCTCGCACCTCACCGCCGCGGGATCGGTTGAACTCGACGCCGCGATGATGGATGGGCAGAGCCTGCGCTACGGCGCGGTGGCCAGTCTGCGGCGGGTGCGCAACCCGATTGTCCTGGCGCATCGTCTCCTGCACGGCCCCGCCACCTTCCTGGTGGGCGAGGGGGCTGAACGCTACGCCGCCGCCCAGGGCATGGCCCTGTGCGAGAACAGCGAACTGGTGGTCGAACGTGAGCGCGCGCTGTGGGAACAGTGGCGCGCCAGCCAGACCGCAACCGCCGCCAGCGGCCTCCAGCACACCCTGGGAGGACGCGATACGGTAGGCGCTATCGCTCTCGACCAGAGCGGCAACCTGGTGGCTGCCAACTCAACCGGCGGCACCCCTTTGAAGCTCCCTGGCCGGGTCGGCGACACGCCGCTGATTGGCTGTGGCCTGTATGCCGATGCGCAGATCGGCGCTGCTGTCTGCACCGGGTGGGGCGAAGCGATTGTGCGTGTAGCCCTCGCCCGCCGCGTCGTTGACTTGCTCGAACGGGGGCTCGCGCCACAGTCCGCCGCTGAAGCCGCCGTGCGCATCCTCAATCGTCGCGTCGCCGGCGGCACTGGCGGCTGCATTGTCCTGACCCCCGATGGCAGGCCCGGCCTGGCCTGGAACACGCGCCGCATGGCCTATGCCTACCGCAGTGGCGCAGGTGAGCCGGTGGTTGGTGTGTGATGTGAACATAGCCCGCCCGCGGGAGGGTTTACAACCCACCAGCGGGGAGGGTTTGGGAGGGCTGCGCCCTCCCAAGAACAAATATTTTCATTCTGGCGTTGTGCAGCACAGCCGCATGGATGACTGATGTGAATATACGGGGAAACCGGGTTTCCCCACCTGTGGTGAGCTTGTCGAACCGCGCCCCTGCCTGTGGAGGCGCCAGCCGCTTCCACCAGCGGTTGGGACATGGGGAACCCGGGGTTCCCCATCCCCCTCCCTGGTGGGAGAGTTTGGGCGTAGAGGCGCGGCGGCGCCGCGCCTCTACGCCCACCCAGGAACAAGCATGTTCCTTCTGGCGTTGATTGAGCAAGGTATTTAACATTTAATTAATATTTACATGTGCTGCACTTAACGTAAAACCGCTAAGATGTCGCTGTTAGTGTGAGCGCTACTCCAGAGAGGCCCTGGCGCCGCTTTCCTCGCGGGACCAGTCTGCGAAGATTCGGTGTCACTGTGGCGCTTCAGGTTTTGCTCACCTGACAGGTGCGGTACGCCAGTGGGGCGTTCCGCAACGGCACGCTTAGTGGAGGTTAGTTGTATGACACGTATCCGCACGCTGGCGGCTCTCTTGACGTTTGCGCTGCTCCTGCCCATCCTGGCGGCCTGCGGCGGTGGCGCCGCCACTGCTCCGACGACCGCCCCCGCTGCTCCTGCTACAGAAGCTCCGGCGCCCACGGCGCCTCCCGCGCCTACTGCAGCGCCCACGGCGGCCCCTGCTCCCACAACCGCGCCGACTGCGGCCCCGGCGCCGACCGCCGGCGCAGGCGCGGCGCTCACACTTCCGGAAATTGATCCGGCTACCGTCACCGGGAACATTATCATCGCCGGATCAAGTACGGTCTTCCCGCTCACCGAGCGGATGGCTGAACTCTTCAAGGAAGATGGATACACCGGCCAGATTACGATCGACAGCATCGGCACTGGCGCAGGCTTCGAGCGCTTCTGCACCGCCGCCGAGACCGACATCTCCAACGCCTCGCGCCCGATCAACGATAAGGAGAAGGCTGCCTGTGAGGCCAGCGGTCGCCCGGCAATCGAGTTCCGTGTTGGCACCGATGCCCTGGCCATTGTCGTATCCGCGCGAAACGATTTCGTCGAGGATCTGACCGAAGCCCAGATCGCTGATATCTTCTCGGGTAAGGCCAAGACCTGGAACGAAGTCGATCCCAGCTTCCCGAATCAGCCCATCCAGCTCTTCAGCCCCGGCACCGACTCGGGCACGTTCGACTACTTCGTCGAGCACTTCTTTGAGAAGGACCCCGCGCCTCTGCTGGGCGCCAATCCGCAGCTCTCCGAAGACGATAATGTCCTCGTGGCCGGTATCGAGGCTTCGCCATATGCCATTGGCTACTTCGGCTACGCCTACTACCAGGAGAACCGCAACCGGCTGCGGATTCTCAAGGTCGAAGGGGTCGAAGCCACCGAAGAGAACGTCGAGAATGGCACGTACTCGGTGGCACGCCCGCTCTTTATCTACTCCGCCGCAAACATTATGGCAGAGAAGCCGCAGGTGGCTGCCTTCATCAACTTCTACCTCACCAACGTCAACGACGAGATCCGTGATGTCGGCTACTTCCCTGCAAGCGTCGAGGCGCTGAACGAGGCCAAGCAAAACTGGCTCGATGCGCAATCGCGGTAACATTCTCAGGCCCGGTTCGCGCCCGGGGCAGGGCCTTCCACTCAGGTCAGCGGACGGAGGAAACGTAGCCCTCTCGCGGCTGCGTCGCACGCCGATAAGGTAATAAAGCGGTTTGTCTGGGAGGGCCGCAGCCCTCCCAGACTCTCCCCAGGGCAGGGGCGCGGGGAAACCCGGTTTCCCCATACTCCCACAGGCAGGGGCGTGGAGAAACCCGGTTTCCCCCAACCCCACCAGCGGGTCGGGTTGCCGGGCGCCCTCATGGGCAGGGGTGCGGGGAAACCAGGTTTTCCCATGTTCATATCAGAACTCGGACTAAAAAAGGGGCAATGGTTCATGGCGGATCAGGTACAGGCCAGTGCACAGCGGGCGATAGCTGCTCAGCGCGCCGAGCGTGTGGTAGATCTACGCAAACGCCCGCGGATTGGTGAGTCGATCATTCAGACAACGCTTTTCGCTTGTGGTTTCATTTCGATTTTCACCACCATAGGGATCGTGTTCGTGCTGTTCGAGGAGTCGCTCGCCTTCTTCGCCGATCCCGCAGTCACCCTGGTAGAGTTCTTCACGAACACCGTCTGGCAACCGCGCATCGAGCAATTTGGCATTCTCCCGCTGGTGAACGCCACCCTGATGGTGGCCTTCATTGCGATGGGTGTGGCCCTTCCCCTCGGGTTGGGTACGGCGATCTATTTGAGCGAGTACGCTTCGGAGCGCGCGCGGGCCATCCTGAAACCGGTCATAGAACTGCTCGCCGGCATCCCCACCGTTGTGTATGGCTACTTTGCCCTGACCTTTGTCACCCCTATTCTGCGGGGCGTTTTCGGCCAGGATGTGGTTTCGGTGTACAACGTCATGTCGGCCGGCCTGGTGGTGGGCGTGTTGATCACCCCGATTGTTGCCACGCTCAGCGAGGATGCGCTGAGCGCTGTGCCCGGTCGGCTGCGCCAGGCCAGCTTTGGCCTGGGCGCTACCCGCTGGGAAACCGCCATTCGCATTGTGGTGCCCGCGGCCCTCTCGGGCATCCTGGCCGCCTCGATTGTCGCGATGTCACGCGCCATTGGCGAGACCATGGTTGTGGCCCTGGCGGCTGGCGCCAGCCCCAATCTCACCTGGAACCCCTTCGAGCCCGCCGAGACCATGACCGGTCACATTGCGCGCATTTCCGGCGGTGATCTGAGCTACGGCAGCATTGACTACAAGTCCATCTTCGCGATTGGCCTGGTGCTGTTCTTCATAACCCTTGGCCTCAATATCGCCAGCCGCCAGATCGTTCGCCGCTTCCGGGAGGTATACGACTGATGAGCGCAGAGACCAACGCATCGAGCGAGCGTTCCACCGGTACTCTCCCCCAGGGCGAGGCGGTGCGCCAGAATGTCGCCCAGCGCCAGCGCCGCGGCCGGGTCTGGGAAGTGGTGCTGTTTGCCAGCACCGTGGTGGGCATCGTGATCCTGGTGATGCTCGCCTTCAACATCGTCAACGATGCCTTTGGCGGTATCGCCGTGCAGTCGGTTGTTGAAGAGGAAGACCTGACCGACGGTCGCCGGTTAGAGGACCTCTCCCAGCCGGAACTGATCGCCATTCTGGAGGCGAACCTGCGCTCGCGCGTGCTGCGTAACCTCGAACGCGAGCGCCCGCTCGCCGAGCGGGATGAAGGGGAATTAATTGATATTATCAATCAGGAAATTATCAAGCCCGAGGTGGTAGCCATCTATCCACTCTCGGAGTTTCTCTTTAACCGCGCGGCTATCGAGGCCGAACTGGCCGAGGCGTTCCCGCGCGCCGAGTTGCAGTTCAAGAGCTGGCTCAACTGGAACTTCATTGTCAGCCCGATGTCGAGCAATCCGACCCAGGCCGGCATTCGAACCGCTATTCTCGGCACGCTCTTTCTGCTCCTCCTCACCGTTCTGATCGCCTTCCCCCTGGGCATTGGCGCCGCGATCTACCTCGAAGAGTACAATGCCGATAAGCCCTTCGATGAACGCTCGCCAGTCGGTCGCTGGCTCAACCGAACTATTCAACGCGCCGCCGGCTTGATCGAAACGAACATCTATAACCTGTCGGGCGTGCCCTCGATCATTTACGGCATCCTCGGCCTGGCGATCTTCGTGCGCGCGCTCGAACCGTTCACCAGCGGCGCCATCTTTGGCGCCACTGAAGGAGTGACCGCGAATGGCCGCACCATCCTCTCCGCCGCGCTCACGATGTCACTCCTGGTGCTGCCGGTGGTGATCATCGCCTCGCAAGAGGCCATTCGCGCCGTTCCCAGTTCGCTGCGCCAGGCCAGTTACGGCCTGGGCGCCACCAAGTGGCAGACGGTCTGGAAGATTGTGCTGCCCAATGCCCTGCCTGGTATTCTCACCGGCACCATTCTTGCGATCTCCCGCGCCATCGGCGAAACCGCCCCGCTGATCGTCATCGGCGCGTCTACCTTTATTGTCACCGATCCAGACGGGCTGTTTTCGAAGTTTACCGTGCTGCCGCTCCAGATCTACAACTGGACCTCGCGGCCCCAGGAGGAGTTCCGGGCCATTGCCGCGGCGGCGATTATCGTCCTGCTCATCCTGCTGCTTTCACTGAATGCGGCAGCAATTATGCTGCGTAATTATCTCCGTTCCAAGAGGATCTCAACATGACAAGCGCGACGTACGATACGAAATACGCAATCGAAACGCGCAATATGCACATCTACTACGGCGCCTTTCGCGCTGTAAAGGATGTCTCGTTCGGGATCGAGCGGAATAAGATCACCGCTCTCATTGGTCCCTCCGGCTGCGGTAAGTCCACCGTGCTGCGTTCGTTCAACCGGATGAATGACCTTATTCCCGGCGCCCGGACCGAAGGCGAGGTGCTCTACCACGGGCAGAATCTCTACGCCCCCGATGTGGATGCGGTGCAGGTGCGGCGCGAGATCGGCATGGTCTTCCAGAAGCCCAACCCCTTCCCCAAGAGCATCTACGACAACATTGCCTATGGCCCGCGCATCAACGGCTGGAAGGGCAGCAAAGCGGAGATGGACGAGCTTGTTGAACGCGCGCTCCGCGGCGCGGCCCTCTGGGATGAGGTCAAGGATGATCTGAAGAAGAGCGGCCTGGCCCTCTCAGGCGGCCAGCAGCAGCGCCTCTGCATCGCTCGCGCCCTCGCGGTTGAGCCTGAGATGATCTTGATGGACGAACCCTGTTCGGCCCTCGATCCCATTTCTACCCTCAAGATCGAAGAGCTGATGTTCGAGTTGCGTCAGAACTACACCATCGTGATCGTGACGCACAATATGCAGCAGGCTGCCCGCGCTTCTGACTATACCGCGTTCTTTCTGATGGATAAGGACGATCGCGCCGGTCAGTTGATCGAGTACGATACGACCAGCAATATTTTTCAGAACCCGAAGGATAAGCGTACCGAGGAGTATATCTCCGGGCGCTTTGGGTGATACCACGAGCAGGGGCGTGGGGAACCCCGGGTTCCCTATGTTCACCTCAGCCGTCCACGCGGCTGCGCCGCACAACGACGAGATGAACATGGGTTGTTCTTGGGAGGGCTTTACCCTCCCAAACCAACCCGCGCGCGGGTTGTTTCCTGGGAGGGCGTCGCCCTCCCAAACCCTCCCGCGGGCGGGCTATTTTCACCTCAGGGCGGCCTCAAGCACCGCTGCCATTACCGCATGATGCCGATACGGCGGCGGCGTTCGCCGGGGGAAGGTACGGTTGCTGAGCATCACCAGGGCCAGGCCCTGCGCGGGCACACCCACCATTGCTGGCCCGGTGAAACCGGTGTGCCCGAAGCTCCCCGTCGGCGCCGCGCCCATGAAGTTTGCCCGGTCGAGCATCCAGCCGAGACCCGTGCGGGCAGGCGCGCCGCTCAGCGCCGGTAGCGCCGCGGTGTAGTCGCGCAGCGCCGCCGCGACCGTGGCCTCGCGCAACACCTGGCGCCCCTCCCACGCCCCGCCCTGGAGCCACATGCGCAACAGCCGCTCCAGATCGCGTGCCGTGCTGAACAGCCCGGCGTGGCCCGCCACGCCCCCCAGGGCATACGCGCTTTCGTCGTGCACCACCCCGTGGACCAGCCCGCGCCATTCAGGCTCGATCTCCGTCGGTGGAATGCGCGCGCGCAGTGCCGGGGACGGGCAATAGCCGGTCTCGGCCATCCCCAGCGGCTCCAGAATCAGTGTGCGAATTGCCGCATCGAGGGGCATACCGGCCAGCGTGCTCACCACTTCTCCCAGCAGGAAGCTGTTGATGTTGGTGTAGGCCACCGCGCTGCCCGGCGGACGCAGCGGCGTGGCCCCGTACACTGTGGCCCGAATGCCCGCCGGCCCCAGGGCGCGCAACACCGAGAGCCGCACATCCAGGCCCGAGGTGTGCGTCAGCAGATGGCGCACCTGCACGCGCTCCGCGCGCAGGCGTGGCAGGTAGCGACGCACCGGGGCCTCCAGATCGAGCAACCCGGCGTCGTGCAGCGCCAGCGCGGCGCTGGCGGTGAAGACCTTGGTGAGCGAGGCGATATCGAAGATGTCTGTCGGGGTCAGGGGTCGTGAACCCGGGTCGGCGTACATGGTGGCGCCGTAGGCGGCGTAGTGCAGCGGCACACCCTCGCGGGCCACCAGCACCACAGCCCCCGGAAAGACCTGCCCGGCGATGGCCCGATCGATCAGACTGTCAATCACGGCCCTCACGCGCGCACGAACACCCCGCGCCGCACGGCGATCTCCAGAACCCAGAGACCAAGCGCCAGGCTCAGCAACCAGGGCCACAATCCCTCAGGTGTTTCGAGCACCCCCGCCTCCGGCAGGCCCGCCTGTTCCAGGTCAGCCAGCACCTTGCCTCCGGTAGCCGTGGCGATCGCCTCCAGCAAAGCCCGCCCCTTGGCAGGATCGCTCTGCTGGCGATACTCCGGCGCGACGGGCTGCACAAAGCCCACGTCACGTTGTTGCAAGCGACCCTCGTGCAGCAGCACCACCGAGACCAGATAGGCCCCGGGCGTAGCCAGCACCAGATCCTGCGTATAGCGACCCGGGGCTGTCTGCGGGACGTCGAAGGCGCGCTGCTCGCCGCCGGGCAACGTAACCCGCGCATTGACTGTCGCCAGATCCAGCGGCGCACCGCCCGGCTGCAACACGTCCACTACCAGGCGTGCGCCGCCGTCGGGACGCCCCTCGATGCGCACCTGAAGCGGGCCGCTATCGGGTTCGGGCAGCGTATAGCGCACGGTCTGCGCCCAGAAGCGTTCAAACCCCTCCCAGCGCGTCCACGCTGCGGCCCATGGCTCGCCGGCCATCGGCGTCCAGGCTACTGCCCGACCCAACCCGTACTGCCAGGCGGCCAGCAGCGGGTCGTCATCGGGCGTGCGCAGCACCACGTCAGCCACGGGACGGGCGGTGGCGGCCACATAGCCGGCAAGATCAGGCAGTTCAGCCGGAGCAAAGTCGCGCACAATCGGGTGGGGCTGGTCGAGGGTGGGCTGCACCGGCCCCTCGACCACCGGAGCCGAGCGGGCGATCTCACTTTCCAGCAGAGTAAGGCGGGGAATGTCTTCCGGACGATCGGCGAAGTAGTAGCGCCCGGCGCCCCAACGGGCCAACTGGTCGAGCAAGGCGGTATCAGCATCCTCGCCAATGGCGATCGTCGAGAGGGTGATCTGCTGATCGCGCGCCGTCTGCACCAGACGCTCGTAGTTGGCCATATTGTTGGTAAAGCTGCGCCCATCAGTAAGCAGGACGGCATGGCGCACACTGGAGGGCTGGCGGGCCAGGGCGGGCAAGCCTTCGGTCAGCGCCATCTCGATATCGGTGCCGCCGCCGCTGGGCAGATCGAGAATGGCCTGCTGGATAGCCGCCAGGTTAGCGCTCTGCCCCACCTGCTGAAAAGGCACCACCCAGAGGTGCCCGGTATCAAAGGCCAGCACCCCGATACGATCCTCGGGCTTGAGACTCTCGGTCGCCAGGATGGCAGCTTCTTTGGCCATATCGAACTTGCTTACCCCCACCGCAGCGGTCATACTCGCCGAGCGATCGACAATCAGCAGCAGGGCGATCTCGGTGCGCTGGGGGCGCGGCGGCGGTTCCATCGTCACCGGCAGCGTTTCCTCCAGCGGGGTGTCTTTGTAGGCCCCCAGGGTGAAGGAGTTGCGCCCACCAATCGCGACCAGCCCGCGGCCTTCGCTACGCACCAGTTCCCGCACACTGGCCATCTGGTCGAGGCTCAGGGCCGCTGCCGGCACATCAACCAGCACCACGCCGTCGTACTCTGCGAGGTCAACCAGGCGCGAGGGCATCTCCGCGGGCCGCACCCGGCGCGTCTCCACCCCCTGGCGTCGCAGCGCATCGCCCAGCAGAGCAGCCTCGTCGTCGCTGGCGGCTACCAGGAGAACCTGCGGCGGCGGGTTCACTTCGGCAACGGCCGCCGCATGGTTGTTAGCGCTGAAGGTATCGCCAGCAGACGCCTCAAGCTCAGCGCGCAACCGGACGATGCCCACCGCGCTGGCGGTGTGCGAGAAGGAAAAGACCTCCTCGCCGGGGGTCAGCAGCACCTGCTCATCACCCAGCAGGACTTCACCCTCCCACAGTCGCAGGCGCCCGCTTACCGGCGCGCCGGTAGCACGCACGTTGATTTCGATCGGGTACGCTTCGCCCAGGCGCAGGGTGCGCGGCACGTTCAAGCCGGTGATCGCCACCTCCGGCGCCTCGGCGGGAGCAACCGGAGCCACGTCCACGCTTATCCCCGCCTGCGCGGCCAGACGGGCCTCGGCCAGGGTGTCGGGGGAGGTGGCAAGGCCATCGGAGATCAGGATAACCTGACCACCACCGGGCAAGAGCGCCCGCGCCGCGCGCAACCCTGCCGCGAGGTCGCTGCCGCCCGGATCGACAGCCGCGCCCTCCTGCTCCCCAGCGCCGATCACGTTCGCGCCAACGTACAGCACCTTCGCCTCAGCGCCAGCAGTACGCGCAAGCTCCCCAGCCTGCGTTCGCAACGCCGCGCGTGTCGCCTCCGAAAGACTGTCAGACTGATCCACGAGCACAACCAGCGCCCCCTCGGGAGGCAGGGCCGTTGCGATGAGGGGATCAGCCAGGGCCAGGATCAACAGTGTCACGGTCAACAGGCGCAACATCAGCGCTGCCGCCGCTACACGCACGCCATGCCAGCGCCAGAACAACACAAAGGCGGGCAGGGTCAGCAGGAGCCAGAGTAACTGAGGGTTACGGAACATCATTATGGGTAGCCGCAAGCAGTTCAGGCCCGCGCCTGATGACTGATATGAACATATGGGGAAACCCGGTTTCCCCATCCCCCTGCCTGTGGGGGCAGCAAGCCCTCCCAGGAGAATCCCTTTTTACTCCTGTAGTGTGCAGCGCAGCCGCATAGGCGGCTGATGTGAACATCGGGGAAACCCGGTTTCCCCATGCCCGTCGGGGCGCCAGACGACCCCGACCGCGGTCGGGGTATGCGGCACGAGACGGCAACCTGAAGCGCAGCCCCGCTGAAAGTCTATCCCTCGGCAAAACCACGCAGGCGCCGGGCATGCACATACACCCACTCGCCGAGGATCACTACCAGCGCGAGCGCCACCAACCAGGGCCAGAGCGGCTGGGCCGCTTCCTCGCGCTCGCCGCGCGGGGGCGGCGCTGCCACCGTCTCGGGCACCGGGCGGGGCCGCAGATCGGACTCAAACGCCGCCCCGGCATTCACCCCGACCTGCCCGCTGTACAGCCGCTCACCACCCGCCAGCTCCACAAGGGTGTAGCGACCGGGCTGGCCGAACGTGACCAGCGCCTGGCCGCCCGGATCGACCGCCAGGGGCGTTGCGGTACCGTCCGGCGCCGTCACCTCCACCGTCGTTGCCCGGGGGTCGGTGCGCAGGCTCAGCGTTGCCCCGGCCAGGGCCGAGGCCGGCACGGCCGGCGGGGTCAGATCGCGCACGGTGCGCGCCACCAGCAGCGGGAAGGCCAGCCGCGTCGTCAGATTGCCCCGGGCCAGGTCGAAGGCCCAGACTGCGATCGTGCTGCCGGGGGCCTGCCAGCGAACGATCAGCGGCTGGCCGGCCCGGCTGAGCAGGGTCGTGGCCCCGGCAGGAGGAGTCACCGGCGTCGCCGGTCCCCACTCCACCGCCCCGAGGCTGATCCCTTCGAACAGAGCCGCCCCTGCCGGAGTGAAGGTCACCTCATCGGAAGGCGGAGCGGCCACACCGGCGCTCAGCAAGGCCGAGTCGCGTGGTGGATGGATGGCCAGCACCCCACCGGAGGGCCAGGCCGCCGGCAGGAATCCGTCAAAGACGGTCAGATCCGCAGCGGCACCCCGATACTCCGAGGGAGCCATAACCGTCAGTTCTAGCCCGGGCACGGCGCGCAGGGCGCGCTCCAGAGCCGCCGGCTGCTCCGAAACCAGTAACGCGCGCACGGGGCGATACGCGGCCAGGCCAAGCTCCGCGCGATCATCGGCGGGCAGGGCATCGTCGCCATCAAGCTCTGCGCGCAGGAACTCGATGCTCCGCGGCACGGTCCAGGTCAACTCAACCTCGCCGTCGGGCTGCATCGTCACCGGACGGGTATCAAGCAGGGTGTCATCGCCGTACAGACGCACTACTGTGCGCAGCGCGCCACTGCCGTAGTTTACCACTCGAGCATAGACCTGGACCGGGCCAGCGCCGGGGCGGGGTCGCGCCGCGAAAGCAACGATGGCGCGGTTATCCAGCTCGCCGCCCAGCGTCTCCCAGCGGATGGGAACGGCTGGCCGGCGTCCGCCGAGCTCGGTGGCAAGCGTCGGCAGGGCCGCATCGGTCAGCACCACGATCTGCGCGCCCGGGCGACCCTGCAAGACGGCCTCGGCCAGAGTCAGCGCGCCAGCGATATCGCTCCCCACCCCGGCGGGTTGCAGCCCGGCAAGGGCGGAGACCAGCCGGGCGCTACCGGTACGATCACTGTCAATCACCCGCGCCTGCGGGCCGGCGGTGATCAGCGTGATGCTGCCCCCGGCGCCAGATCTGCCCAGCAGCGCCTGCGCGCGGGAGCGCGCGGCCTCGAGGCGGCTGCCGCCACCGGGGGCCGGGGCGGCCATGCTGATCGAGGTGTCAATCACCAGCGCCAGGTGACGCTGGCCTCCAAAGCTGATCAGATCCCACTGCGGGCGCGCCAGGGCCAGCCCCAGCAGGGCCGCGACGAGGAGGTGTAACAGCAGCAGGAGCGTGATGGAGAGGCGGCGGCGCTGGCGGGCGGCGCGGCTCTGGGGCACCAGTTGCCAGAGCAACAGCGAGGGCACGATCACCCGCCGGCGCCGCTCGCGCAGCATATGGAGGAAGACGATGAGCGGCAATGCGAGCAGTGCCAGTAAGCCGAGGGGGGCAAGCAAACTCATGGATGCTCCTGGGCCCCGCTTACGACAGCAGACGACGCGCGTGCAGGTAGGGAATCACCTGCCGTTCGAGGGGCCAGTGGCTCAGTATCGGCGCATAGCGCACCCCGCGGCGGGCGCAGAGCCGGGCAATCCCCTCCCGCCATTCGCGCGCGGCGCGGGCATAGGCGCGCAGGGTGGCGTCATCGAGCGTCAGCGCCAGGCGCTGACCGGTTTCGCTATCTTCGAGTTCCAACGGCCCCTGGAGGCGCGGGTCCAGATCGCGCTGGTCGAGCAGGTGCAGCACCAGCACCTGCCAGCGCGGTGGCGCCAGGAGGCGCAAGCCCTCCTCCAGTCCATCAGGCGCCAGCAGATCCGAGCACACCACCAGCAACCCGCCCTGCGGGTGCTGCCGGGCGTAGCCGGCCAGGACCGCTGCTACCCGGGTGTCGGGCTGGGGAGCGATGCCCTCAATGAAGCGGAACAGCTCAATCACGCGGCTTTTGCCCTGAGCCGGGCCAAAGGAGCGCAACACCTCGGGGCCGAAGGGCGCCACGTGCAGGCGGTCGCTGTGAGCCAGGGCCAGGTAGCCAAGGGCGCCAACCAGTTGCTGGGCCAGCCGCAGGCGCAGCGGGTGGCCCACGCTCATGCTCCGCGAAGCATCAATCAAGAGGTGCACGTGCACATCCTGCTCGGCCTCGCCGAGCTTGACCAGCACGTGCTCCTGGCGGGCATAGGCGTTCCAGTCAACATAGCGCACATCATCGCCACGGGTGTAGGGGCGATGTTCGCTAAAAATCGTGGTTGGCAGCCGGCGGCGGCTGGGATGTTCACCGCTGGAGGGGTTGCCGCGCAAGGTGCGCTGGGCCTGGAGGCTCATCCGCTCGAGCCGCCGCAGAAACGCCTCATCGAACAACGGCCCGTCGGAACGCGTAACGGCGCTTCCGGGCTTGCGGGGCGCCATCGGCTTACGGCGAAAAATAGTCTTGAACCACATCACGGAGATCCCCGGGAATGCGCAGCGGATCAGCATCAACCGTAATCCGCTCGCTGCTCGGGCTGCCACGCGTGAAGCCCCCCGCCCCTGCCGGACCGCCAGCGCCCGCGGCCTGCCCGGCGGCGCCGGCATCCGGCACGTCACCGGGGCCGGCGCCCGACAGCTCCAGAGGCACGCCGTCAACGCCAAGGCGCTGACTGCGCTCACGCTGCTCCCCGGGCAGGTTACCCTGCCCGGCGCCCCCGGGACTCGCGCCGGGCTGGCCGGTCTGCTCTGCCGGAACCTGTCCGGCCTGCGCCCCTGCGCCGGCCTGCTCTACCAGCTCTGCCAGGCGCTCCAGCGCCCCGGCCGCCCGGGCGCTGTCGGCGCCGAGGTCATCGGCGATCCGTTGCACCTGGTCAGCAAGGCCGGGGTTGGTTGGCGCCAGTTGATTGGCGGCTTCGCGCAGGGCCTGGCTCAGATCGCCGCGCGCCTCAGCCGACATCTGGCCTGCCTGCCCGGCCAGTTCGCGCAACTGCCGGGCGGCGCCCGCCGGATCGCCCTGATCGAGCGCTTCGGCGGCAGGGCGAGTCACACTCTGGTCGCGCAGCGCATCGGCCAGCGCTGCCAGCGCCGCAGCATCAGCCGGGCCGGGGGCCAGCGCCGGGGCCTCACCTGGCCCGCCGGAGGGATCGCCGGGTGGGGGCTGAAACGGCTCCTCGGGAAAGCGCCCGGCCAGGTCGGGGGGGCGGTTCAAGGCCGGTAGAGCTTCCGCGGGCGCCGTGAGAGGATTGGCCTCGATCGTGGCCAGGGTCGCCAGTCCTGCCAGAAGGACGGCAAGGAAGACCACCAGCGCCAGTTCCGACCAGGGAAAGCGCTGGCGCGCCGCCACCTGGCGCCGGATCTGGGCCAGGGTGCGCCGGGCCTGATCGTAGAGATAGGCTCCCGCACCCGCGGCCTGCGGGCCAACCTCAAGGGCCGTGGTCAACTGTTCGTGAAGGTGAAAACGGCGGTCGAGCCGGCGAGCTACCTCAACCGCCCGCAAGCGCGGTCGCAACACCAGCAACGCCCCCAGCGCAATGCAGGTGAGCGCTGCGGCGCCGACCAGCGTCCAGCGCAGGGGTTGGCCGGTGAGCAGGTGCGCGCCAAGGGCCAGGCACACCAGAGTCAGCGCCAGCGCAGTCGCGCGGAGCAGCGTGCGGACGCCCCGTCGGGCCCAGCGGTCGCTGGCAAGTCGGTCAAGTTGAACCTGTAGCGAGTGTCGCACGCCTTCAGTATACCTGCCGGGTCTGGGTGGCGTCAACGCGAAAACGTCGCCTGTCAGCCGATTGTCATTGTGGTCGCCTGTGTGCGGCACACTCACCAGATCGGGGAAACCGGGGTTCCCCATGGCCCTGCCTGTGGGGAGGATGAAGGCTGCGCCCTCTCAGGAAACAACCGCTGGCGGGGAGGGTTTGGGAGGGCTGCGCGCTCCCAAGAACAAATCACGTTTGTTCTGGCGTTGTGCGGGGTAGCCGCATGGACGGCTGATATGCACATCGAGGAAACCAGGTTTCCCCACGCCCCTCTCACAGGGAGGGTCTGCAGCGTTCCGCCCTCCTCTCAGCCTCCCCCCGCTGGAAGACGAAGAACCCCACGTTTCCCGACGTTCGCTCAGGCCGCGTCGGCGGTCAACAAACTGAACACCACCACCCGGTAGCGCCACTGGGCGCGCAGGCGCAGGCCGGCAGCCGCGAAGGCGCGGTTCAGTTGATCGAGGGTTGGAAAGCTCACCCCGGCCAGGCCGAGGAAGGACTGCACAGCGCGACCGGGGGCGCGGTCATCGCGGATGAGGCACATAAGCGCCACCCGCCCGGCAGGCGCCAGCACCCGTCGCAGCTCGCGCAGCGCCCGGGCCGAATTGCCGATCTCATTGAGTGAACCGCCCATCGCCAGCACCGACGCCGTGCCTGCGCCAAACGGCAGCGCCTCCGCTCTGGCGCGCACGTAACTGATACGCAGCCCTTCGGCGCGGGCGAAGGCACGGGCCTGCTGCAGCATAGGCATGGCGTAGTCAATCCCCACCACATGGCCTGGCGCATTGCCACGGGCGTGATCGAGCGCCCGGGCGTACAACCCGTTCGAGCAGGCCACATCAACCATCAGGCCGCCGCGCTCCGGGGCGGCCATGCCGGTGATCAGCGGCAACTCGCGCTGGTACCCGAACGGCTCGCCCGTCAACGCGGTAAGCGCATTCGGACGCCAGGTGCGCTCGTAGCCCCACGCGGTCAGCGGCAGCAGATTCAATGCCTGGGTCAGCGTCTCGGGGAACCGGATCGGACCGAGCAGATCGGCGATCCCCTCGGCAACCGGGTAGCGTGCCGCACACACCGGGCAGCGCAACGCGCCCGTGACGATCTCTCCGTCCTCGGCCCGCTGCTCGCCCGCTTCAAGCGTGAGCGGCGCAACAGGATGATGCGGGCATGTGAGATAGTCAAGCGCCTCAGCGTACATCATTCACCTGGCGCCGGCACCCTACCCCTCCGGCTTACGAAGCATATCAAACGTATGCACCCCGCTCTCAACGGGTTCTACCAGTTGCCCGGTTTCGATCAACTCCTGGAAGCGATCAAGCAGCGCCGGATCCCATTCACGCCCGCGGCCTTCACGCAAACGACGCAGGGCTTCGGGGCGCCCCAGGGCGCGCCGGTAGGGACGGTCGGTCATCATGGCATCGTAGGCGTCAACGATGGCGACAATGCGCGCGCCGATGGGAATGGCCTCGCCTTGCAACCCGTAGGGATAACCGCTACCATCCCAGCGCTCGTGATGATGACGAATGATTGGGCAAACATCGGGGGCAAAGCGCATCTGCGAGACGATCCGCGCCCCGTGCTCGGGATGCAGTTTGATCTGCGCGTACTCTTCGGGGGTCAGTTTGCCCGGCTTGCGTAGAATCGCGTCGTCAATAGAGATCTTACCAATGTCGTGCAACAACCCGCCGAAACGGATGGCGCGCACCTGCGCCATGCCCAGACCGATAGCCAGGGCCAGTTGCTCGCTATAGCTCGACAGGCGACGGAGATGGCCTTCGGTGTAGGCATCTCTGGCCTCAACCGCCAGGGCAAGCATAAAAATCACATTCTCGGTGCGCTCAAGCTGGTCGGTGAGGCGTTTGATCCGCAACTGCGAGCGGATACGCGCCCGGAGCAGGCTCTGCTCAAACGGCTTGGTCAAAAAATCGTCGGCGCCCACCTCCAGACCGCGCTGCCGGTGCTCGCGATCGTCCAGCCCGGTGATCATGGTTACGGGTATCAGCGCCGTGGCCTCGTTGTCTTTCAACTCCTTGCAGACGGAGAAGCCATCAAGGACGGGCATCGTAACATCAAGCAGGATAAGATCAGGCTCTTCTCGCTCAACGAGATCAAGGGCTTGCCGGCCATTCTCCGCGGTAATTGGTTGGTACCCATCGCGCTTGAGGATGCGCACCAGGAGATCGACAATCGCCGGATCGTCGTCCACTACAAGTATTTTTGCTGACACGTCTATCCCCTTTTCCGGCGCGCCGCTTCAGCCATGTCGCGGCGCATCCGGCAAGTCTCGATACAAACCTGTCGGGTGCAACAACTCAGGCCGCTGCCGGCTTACCTGCAAGCTGCGCCGCTACACCCGACAGGTTGTCGTCGGAGGCATCTCTGATATGATCCTGGGGAAATCAGCCTTCCCCAACCCCCTGCCTGCCGGGGTGATAAGCCCTCCCGAGAGAATCTCTTTTCATTCCCGCGGCGTGCGGCGCAGCCACATGACCGTCTAGCGCCTGTCACGCGCTGCGACCTGCGATGAGCGGCCAGCAGCGAGCGCAGCCCACGCACTCCGGTTCTCAGGCTTACTAAGGATACCGCACATCCACTTCCACAGCGTAACTATACCACACGTGCAGCAATCAGTTCTTGATTTTGTTGATTAACTGTTGCAGGTCTCGGGTACGATTTCGCGGAAACTGGAGGGACGTTACGACCTTTCCCCTCGTGGGAGAGAGGTGTACGGGGGAGCGAGCTACACCCTCCTGGTGTGAACATATGGGGAAACCAGGTTTTCCCATACCCCCGCCCATCGGGGCGCCAGGCCTTCCCCAACGGGAGAGTTTAGGAGGGCTACGCCTTCCCAACAGGATCGAGGCTGCTCACGGCGGCGCAGGATCGAGGCGCAACACGGGCGGCGTGTTGCTGACGCCGGCGCAGATCAGATCGAGGTGAGCGCGCAGGGCGGCCAGATCCAGGCCGTGGTAGCGGTCGGGGAGCGCATCCAGACGCGCCCGACTCTTGGCCCAGTTCCGCGCCAGGCCGCGTGGGTTACCCTGGCGCCATTTGACCAGAGCCGCAGCAGCCTGAATAATCGCCTTGTAGAAGAGGGCATCATCGCCGCTGGCTGCGAGCCAGCAGGCTTCCCACTGCTCGTGGGCATGCCAGTAGTGACCCGCGTTGAAGAGGCGAACGCCTTCGAGGTACGCAGGAGAGTACATGCCAGGATCAGCGGGCGCTCATGATGAGGATCCAGAAACGCGATCCAGGGTAGGGAAATCCGGTTTTACCAGAGGCCCGTTGTGGAAGGAGCGGAAGGGCTGCACCCTCCTCCCGCTCACAAGCTGTGCTCACCGCAGCGGGGAGGGATGACCCTCCCCGCTGAAGCCATCGGCGTCGAACGGACCGCGCCACTTAGCCGCAGGAACTACAGCCGCCGCCACTCGAGCCCGCATCGCCACTGTTGGAGGTGCGGAAGGAGTGGCCGCAGCCACAACTGGAAACGGCGTTGGGGTTATCGATCTTAAAGCCGCCACCCATCAGGCTATCAACGTAATCGATCGAGGCGCCCATCAGATATCCGGCGCTGATCGGATCAACCAGCACACGCAAGCCACCGGTGCTGAACTCGCTGTCACCCTCGCGGGTCTCATCGTCGAACGTCATCCCGTACTGCAAACCCGAGCAACCGCCCCCGGCCACGAAGACGCGCAGGGCGTAGCCCTCGAGACCCTTCTCGCGCATCATCATGAGCAAGCGCGATGATGCAAGCTCGCTGACACTCAAAATAGGTTGAGCCGTCGCCGGTTGCAGGCCGATCAGATTGTCCCCGATCGTGGTCATATCTGGTTACCTCCTCGTCGAACCCATCACGCTCCGGCCGTGCCGGAGGGGATTCTTTGCGCCTAGTATAACATGCCAGGGGCGTGAAAGGCCAGTGCCTCCGGGGTCAATTCTCAGCCTGGCGGGCAGGGGGCGGGGAAACCGGGTTTCCCCATTCACCTCAGCCATGCATGCGCTGCGCCGCACAACGCCAGAATGAAAATATTATTGTTCCTTGGGAGGGCGATGCCCTCCCAAACCCTCCCCGGTGGCGGGTTGTTTCCTGGGAGGGCTGCGCCCTCCCAAACCCTCCCGATGGGGAGGGCTTGCCGCCCTCACAGGCAGGGGTGCGGTTCGACAGGCTCACCGCAGGTGGGGAAACCCGGTTTCCCCATACTTTCACGTCAGACCCTATGCGCGGGGCGCACAACGCCAGAATGAAAATATTATTGTTGTTCTTGGGAGGGCTTCGCCCTCCCAAACCCTCCCCGCTGGCGGGTTGTTTCCTGGGAGGGCTGCGCCCTCCCAGACCCTCCCGGTGGGGAGGGCTTGCCGCCCTCACAGGCAGGGGTGCGGTTCGACAGGCTCACCGCAGGTGGGGAAACCCGGTTTCCCCATATTTTCACCTCAGGATCGCCCGATCCAGCACCATGGCCGCGAAGAGCAGGGCCAGGTAGAGCAACGAGTACTTGTACAGCCCCCAGATGCTGGCCTGATCCCCCCGGCGCCAGGTGTTCCAGGCGTAGCGCAGAAACGGCGCTCCGAGCAGGGCTGCCGCGCCGAGGTACACCCAGCCCATCGCGCCGATTGCGGTGAGCAAACCACTCAGCGCCACCATGAGCACCGAGTAGACCAGGATCTGCCAGCGGGTCTCGGCTTCGCCCGCCACCACCGGCAGCATCGGTACACCCGCCCGCGCATAATCCTTCTGCTTGACCAGGGCCAGCGCCCAGAAGTGCGGCGGCGTCCAGTAGAAAATGATCGCGAAGAGCACCACCGCGGCCAGGCTCAGGTTCCCGGTAACGGCTGTCCAGCCGACCAGGGGCGGGAGCGCGCCCGCGCCGCCGCCGATGATGATGTTTTGCCAGGTGCTGCGCTTGAGCCAGCGGGTGTAGAACAGGGCGTAATAGACGATGCCCAGGGTAGCGAACAGCGCCGCCAGGGGGGTGGTGAAGAGGAGCAACACGACGACAGCCAGAAGGCTGAGAACCAGCCCGAAGATGAAGGCGCTGCGCGGGGCGATGCGCCCGCTGGGCACCGGACGGCGGCTGGTGCGGCCCATGTTCACGTCAATGTCCTGGTCAAACGCGCAGTTGATCGCCCCCGCGCCGCCCGCGGCCAGATAGCCGCCGACCATCGTCCAGAGCACCAGCCAGAGCGATGGCGCGCCGGCCTCGGTGATGTACATCGCCGCCAGGGTGGTCACCAGCAACAGGGAGATCACCTTGGGCTTGGTGAGGCTGAGGTAGTCGCTGAGCAGGGAAGGACGCTCGGATCGGGCTGCGACCACGGGCGCCGGGGCGCCAACCGGCAGTGGGCGGCGCGCCACCAGCACGGCAAGGACCAGGGCCGTGCTCCACACCAGGGCGCCGAGACCCACGCCCAGGCCGGCCGCAGTGGGTGGCAGGAGCAGCAACAGGCTCTCTGCGGCGATCAGCCCGGCCAGGAGCGCCGCTATGCCAACCAGCAGGCGATCGGCGCGCCGCGAGCGCCAGGTTTGCCAGAAGGTGCCGCTTGCCAGCACGCCGGCCATAGCCAGCGCGCCGAAGGAGTTTACGGGCAGGAAGGTGGCTGCGCTGGTCATCGGGGCGGCAGCCGCCCGGGCGCTGAGGGCCAGGGTCAGCACCGCGGCTGCGCCAGCGCTCCACCAGGTCAGGGCGCGCAAACGGCGGGCTTCGCGCAGGGCGCGCCCGCCCGGCCTGGTCGCTTCACCCCGGGGTTGGGCCAGCACGGCCAGCGGCACCACCTGGCAGGCCAGGACGAGCAGCGCCAGCGCCAGGTGCCACACATCGGCGGCGCCGAAGAGTCCCAACTGCACGATCAGCGCGCCGAGGAGTGTTTGCAGCATGCCGAGCGGCGGGGCCAGCAGCAGCGGCAGGCGCGCCCAGGTCTCAAGCGCGCGGGCGCGCCAGGCCACGACAGCACCCCAGAGCGAAAGCAGCGCAGCGAGCAACACGGCGATCCGATGACCGGCGGCGATCCAGACAGCCGGCCCGGCGCGCAGATCCAGGCCGCCGCTGCAGAGCGGCCAGCCCGGGCAGGCGGCTCCGCTCAGCGTGGCGGTTACGAGACCACCGGAAGCAATCGCCAGCAGCGTGGCGGTCGCTCCAGCAAGGGCCAGACGGCGCACAGTAGTGTGAGGCATACCAGACTACCACTCTCAGACGGCAAGACCTGCCGGGGCGGGGAACGAACTGCTCCGGACGAAACAACCGACCATCGCCGTGGCGACAGGCGCCACGGCTACGGCAGCGCCGCAAAGGCGGCGTAGAACATCACGGCAGTGGCCGCGGCGGTAACCAGCGTCCAGCCGAGATCGCTGCGCGGGTCACTCCGCGGAACGTGGTCAGGGGGCTGAACCCGGGGACGCCGCAGGCGCCAGGCGGCGCGGAGCAGCAGGGCCTGACCGGCGACAAAGACGACCACAATCAACCAGAAGAGGATGTGGGCGAGCACGGCCTTTCACTTTCCAGGGGCGTCTTACGGCGTCAGCATCAGCAGGAGAATATCGTGCGTTTCTTCACAAGTTTGCGCGTCTGGGGCATTATAGCATGGGCCGGGCGGGCAGATCAACGGCTGCAGGCCCTGGTTAGGCGATCTGAATGATCTGTGATCAATTCGTAACCGAGCGAAGAGATTCGGTTGAGCTGCTGGTCCTCACCCACCTGCACCCTCTCCTTTCGGTCATCCATGGGGCTACGCCGCACAATGCCAGAATGAACATATTTGTTCCTGGGAGGGCTGCGCCCTCCCAAACCCTCCCCGCTGGCGGGTTGTTTCCTGGGAGGGCTGCGCCCTCCCGGCGCGGATGTGCTGTCCACCCTTAAACGTCCCTGCCCGGGGGCGGGGATGCGCAGCCCTCCGTGCAGGTCGCAGCGTTCAGGATGGCTCGATCAGCGGCGCCTGGTTGATCATGGCCGTGGAGGCTTGCTCGAAGTAGCGGTGCATAGCCGTGCGGGCCGGTTCAGGCACGCCGGCCTCATCGAGGGCGGCCAGCATATGGGCGAGCCAGGCGTCACGGGCAACCTGGTCAATCGGGAAGGGAGCGTGCCGCATCCGCAGGCGCGGGTGGCCTCGCAGCCGGTTGTAGTCATCCGGGCCGCCGAAGTACTGGCAGAGAAAGAGGAACTGGTGCTCCTTGCCGGGTTCGAGGTCGGCGGGGAACATCGGGCGCAGCAACGGGTCGCGCTCGACGCGGGCGTAGAACCGATCAACAATCCGCCGGATGGTCGCGGCGCCACCGATTTGCTCGTAGATGGAAGGGCGGTCGCTCATTTCGAGTTGCGTAGGTTTAACTCTGCACATCTACCAAGGTTGCTCAGAGTAGTGTACCATGGGTCGCATCGGCCCGCTGTGCATGCACACCTGCCGGCGACGAGCGAGCGGATAACCTCGTCGCTGCGGTCGTTACAAGACCAGATGAAAGGTATGCGCCGCGGGGGCGGCAACCAGGTTGTGACGGACAGGGCGAGCAGGGTGTCGCCTCTCACGCCTCCACCTGTCGGCGGATCGCCATCATCGTGATACAGCACTCGTTGCAAATAAGACAATGACAGCATCGCGACATGCGCCGGAAGCGGCGCCGGCTGGCTCCCAACATCGGCGTATGCGCGGGCCATGGCCCCGGTCAACCGTGGAGGAGCGCCGGCCACAACCCGGGCAGAGGGGCAAGATAGAGGCCATTAGTGCGCCATCTGGCCCCCGGGAGCGCCTTTGGCGGGCCTGATGCATATGAGCAACTTTTGTTGACACTGCCCGATAAACATGGTACTATTGCACCACAGCAAGCAGACGTCTGGCCGTACTTATTGCCGCATACTTTTGGCATTTAAGCAAAAACCCTGGTCCCGGCTATGGGGCCAATCCCCTGATACTCGCCCGCGTCAACTCGTCGAGCGCTCCGACCTGGAAAGGCAACGATGCGAACCCTGATTTTCACCGGCAAAGGCGGCGTCGGCAAGACAAGCGTCGCCGCAGCCACAGCCCTGCGCGCCGCCGATATGGGGTTGCGCACACTTGTGATGAGCACCGACCCGGCCCATAGCCTGGCCGATTCGCTGGACCTGGAAGGCCCGCTCGGCCCGGATCCGGTGCCGATCACGCCCACGCTCCACGCCCTGGAAGTCAGTATTTATCACGACATCGAGTCGAACTGGGGGATCGTGCGCCAGCACTTCTCGCAGTTGATGGCCGAACAGGGGGTTGAGGGCATCCTGGCGGATGAGATGAGTATCCTCCCGGGCATGGAGGAAGCCTTCCCGCTCATCAGGATCAAGAAGCACAAAGACGCGGGCGACTACGACCTGCTGGTCATCGACTGCGCGCCGACGGGCGAGACGCTGCGGCTGCTGTCGGCTCCGGAGAGCTTCAAGTGGGCGATCGGGATGCTGCGGGGCGCGGAGAAGTACCTGATCAAGCCCCTGATCCGCCCGATGAGCCGGATCACCCCCGGCCTGAGCAAGATGGTCGCGCCGTCTGAGGTGTACGAGGCGGTGGATGATCTGTTCCGGCAGATGGAGGGCGTCACCGAGACGCTGGCGAACCCCCTGGAGACGTCGATCCGCCTGGTGATGAACCCGGAGAAGATGGTTATCAAGGAGAGCCAGCGGGCACTGACGTACCTGTCCATGTACGGCATGACCGTTGATATGGTCGTCGTGAACAAGATCCTGCCCGTGGATCAGGACAGTGGCTACCTGAACCACTGGAAGGAGATCCAGCAACGGTACCTCCAGGACGTCGAGCAGTCATTCGTGCCCCTGCCGATCCGGCGGGTGCCCTACTACGCCGAAGAGGTGGTGGGGCTGGAGAAGTTGCGCGTTATGGGGCGGGACATCTACGGCGACAGCGACCCGACCGCGGTGCTCTACCGCGAGGCGCCAATGGATATCAGCAAGCTGCACGATGGCACCTATCGGGTGAAGCTGAAGCTGCCGTTTGCGGATGTTAACCAGCTTGATCTGTTCCAGAACGGCGATGAACTGGTGATCCAGATCGGCGATTTTCGACGGGTGCTCACGCTGCCTACCAGCCTGGCGGGCCAGGAGGCCGGCCAGGCCGAGATGGACGGCGACTGGCTGATCGTCCCGTTTTACGCGGCGAACGGGGTGAGATCGTAGGGCGTCACGCGGTAGCGTGGGCGTCCGCCCGTTCTTGCTCGCGCTCAGGCTGGGGTTATCGGGGCGCTGCCCCGTGGCCTATAGGGTGTCCATTTAGGTTAAGGAGGTGTACGCATGGCCGTGACACGAGGCTGGTTCTCGGAGTCGTCGGCGCAGGTCGCGCAGATCGGCGACATCATGTTCCAGGGCCACTGGCAATGGGTGTCGAACGCGCTGCAGGCGACGTCAGCCGCGGTCGAGAACATCAACCGCAATGCCTATCCGGGCATCGCCCGCAGCGGCAGCGGCGAGAGTGGCTACACCGCTCGCGAGGTCGGCAGCTTCCGCCCGAAGCGCATTCGTTCGCGCTTCAATCGGTAGCAGGAGGGTAGGGGCCTGGATACAGGGTGTCCTGCGTGAGCAGGTATCCTGTATCCAGTTCCCTTGCACCTCACTATGATCAGTCTGCTCTACCACAGCCATACGATCGTTCCGGCGCATCTGGCCGAACTCGAGGCCCTCAATGTCCTTGAGTATGACGAGCACGTCCTCGTGGCCCTCGATGGGGTTCTCCTCGATGAGAACGGCCGGCGCCTGAGCGGGCCGACGTTGCACGATTACTGCCTGCTCACCAGCCTGCGGGTGGTCCTCTGGGCGCGGGACTACGGGCGGCACCTCTGCTGCGCCTTCCCCCTCGCCGAACTCGTCGAGGTGCAGGGCAGCGGCCTCGACCCGCTGCATGCCCAGGTGCACCTGCGCTTCGCCGCCCCCGATGAAGACGAGCAGCGTTTCAGCCTGACCCTGCTGCCCCTGGCCGATCTGCAGGCCGCGCTGCAGTTGTTGCGCACCGCCAGCGAAACGGCCCGCGGAATGCTCGAAGCAGGGTACGAGGCGCGCGACGCCGGCCCGGAAGTGATCGCTGCGCTGAGTGAGCAGATCTTCGGACACGCAGACGGGCCACGGCCCGGTGAGGCGCCCTATCGCTGGCTCGGCGCCGCCGCGAGTGCGCCCAGCGCTCCGCTCCCCGCCTTTTATCAGGACCCGGCAAGTCTTCCTCCCGGCCAGGTCTACGCTGCGGGCCGTCTCGCCCGCTCGGCGTGGGATACGCTGCGCCGCTCGTTGCGTGAAGCTGATCTACCGTTTGATCTGAGCGCCCTCAACAGCACCAGTCTGCGTGATCTTGCTGATGCGGTTCGCGCCATCAACGAATTGATCACGACGGTGGCAAGTAACCCTGTGGCCCAGCAGATGGCGATGAGTCTGATCAATCGCCAGACGGGGGCGGCAGGGGCTGCTGCGCCAGCGGCCGCTCCTACGGCGCCGGCCGAGGCTCCGGCGGCAAAGGAACGTCCTGCTGCCGCGCCTGCGGAAGCAGCCGCGGCGCCACAGGCGGCTGCGCCTCGTACCTACCATGAGATCCCGCTGCGGCGCCGGGGCGCCCCCGCGGCTGCGCCGGCGTCGGCCAGCAGCCCTGCCGCGGCGCGCCACGAACCGCCGCTACGGGTATCCCCGAGCGCCCCGACTACGTTCCCCGACCGGCGCGATATTCCCCTGCGCCGTCGTGGCGCCGCCTCAGGCGCGTCACCGGCCCTTCCCATCGCCCGCAGCGGCTCCGGTGACGCTGGCCACGAGGATCGCACGACTTCTGATGAGCGCCGCACGTCCAATTCTGGTGGACGGGTGGAGCCCGTAACGAGTGTAGACTAGGGAACAATTATGAGCACTCGCCCGTATCTCGGCGTCAATGTCAATGCGGCCAGCGTTGAGGAGCTGCGCTACCGCGGGCTGCTCGAGGAGGGCGAGACGCTCCTCGCGCTCTTCGACGGCGTGTTGCTGGACGAGCAGCGCCGCCGCGTCGGCGGCCTGGCTCTGTCGGACTTCGTCGTGCTCACGGACCGGCGCGTGGTCACCTGGGCACGCGGCTTTTTCAATGATACGGTGGATGGCTTCGAGTGGAAAGACGTTGACGTTGTCGATGTCGAAACCTGGGACCCCTGGCACGGGCGGGTTACGCTGGCCTTCCGCCTGCCCCCGGTGGCCCCGCGCACGCGCCGGGTGGCGATCAACGGTTCGTTTGAGGAGCCTGGCTCCGGCGAGCGGCTGGTGATCAACACCCTGGATTTCATGCCTTCCGATGATGTCAGCATGCTTGCCGAAATGGTGCGCTGGGTGGGGGACCAGGTGGTGGCCGGATTGGCCGGCGAGGAGCTGGTGGCAGCCTTTGTCGAGCGCTTTCCGGTCGTCGAGCGCCAGCCGCTCAAACCGTTCTTTACTGCGCCCGAGCCGCTGCCGCCCACCGCGCCCCCGCCGAGCGAAGAGGCCGGTGCGTCGCGTCGCCGGCGCTGGTGGCAGTTCGGCTCGCGTGAGGAGTCGGCTTCCAGCCTGACACCGCCGAAGACCCCGAGTAATCTGATCGCCTCCTACGAGAGCCAGCGCAACGCCGCGGCCGCCGGTAGCGGCACGCCAGCGATGCCGCTGCCCGGCCCGGCAGGCCCGCTGCCAACCCTGCCGGAGCAGCCGAGCATGTACGAGGTTAGCCGTTCGCTGCGCCTGATGCTCGAGGGGCCGCGCAAACTGGCCCGCGGGCTGCGCCGGGCCAGCGAAGCCGTGGGTGGCGCGACCGAACTGGTCAACGGGTTGCAGGATCCGCGGGTGCGGCGTAATGCCATGCGTGGCCTCTACCACGTGGCGGCGCAACACGAAGCCGAGGGCGGCCCGCTGGCCCCCGTGGGGCCGGTGGTGCGCGCGGCGGTGCGCTTCGCCGAGCCGCTGGACGAGCCTCAGGCTGAGAGCCCGCAGGCCCGGCGCATCCAGGTGCGCTCGAGTGTGCGCCGGGTGAACGCCAATGCCCCGGCCGAGCCGATGCCCACCAATGCGCGCCAACCGATCCACGTGGAGCGAGCCGATGAGCCGCCGTCGCGCCCCGAGCCGGTGCGACGCAGTATCAGCGTGCGGCGCGTTGAGCCCCAGGCCTCCCCGCCCGAGGCCGGGCCACCGGCGGACGACCCGGTGGAGGATCCGCCAGCCGAACTGCCAGCGCAGGAAACGCCACGGGTGGCGCCGGTGCGCCGGATCGCCGTGAGCCGGGTCGAACGCGACTCAGAAACGACCAGTGTCAGCACGAATGGGAAGTACGAGGAGTAGGGTCGGTTAAGCACGCCACACGCGCGCTTCGCCCCCGGCGTTGGGGCGAAGCGTACCCGTAGGGCCAACCTACCGTCAGGGGACGTATGACGCGTGTCATCATCTACTCGGGGAAAGGCGGCACCGGGAAGACCACCATCTCGGCGGCTACGGCGACGCTGCTGGCGCGCATGGGCCGCCGCACGCTCGTGCTCTCCAGCGACCCGGCGCATTCCCTGGCCGACGCCCTGGGCACGACCATCAGCCGCGACCGCCCCACTCCGATTATCCCCGGGCTGTATGGCCTGGAGGTGGATACGATCTACGAGTGGCGCCATAACCTGGGGGGCTTCCAGCAGTTTGTCGCCTCAACTTATGCCAACCGGGGCATCGATCGCTCGACAGCAGCAGAACTGGCCAATCAGCCTGGCCTCGACGAAATCCTCGCCCTGCAACGGGTGATGCAGGAAGCCCAGAGCGGTCGCTGGGACGCGATTGTGCTCGATACAGCTCCTACCGGCAATACCCTGCGGCTGCTGGCCTATCCGGAGATGATCATCGGCGGGGATGCCGGGAAGAAGTTCTTCCGCGTCTACCGCGGCCTGGCCAATGTCGCGCGCACCTTTAAGCGCGACCTGCCCGATGATCGCTTCTTCCAGGAAGTGGGGACGCTGCTGGAAAAGATGGAGCAACTGGCCAATTTCCTGCTCAGCCAGGAGATCTCGCTGCGCCTGGTGCTTAATCCCGAACGGCTGCCGCTGCTGGAGACGCGCCGCGCCTACACCTTCCTCAATCTCTATGGCATGCTGGTGGACGCGGTGATGGTCAACAAGATCCTGCCCCGGCGCGCCGATCTCGGCCCGTACTTCGACTACTGGGTGCGCCTGCAACAGGGCTACCTGCGCGAGATTGACGCCAGTTTTGCGCCAACGCCGATCTTCCGCACCGTGCTGCAGGAGGGGGAGCCCATCGGCGTAAAAGCCCTCGAGGCCATCGGGCGGGCCACCTTCGGAACGGCCGATCCTGGCGCGCTGCTCTACGACGAGCGCCCGATCTGGCTGGAGCAGTGGAACAACGAGGGGGAACGCGGCCAGTACGAATTGTGCATGCGCCTGCCCTTCCTCAATGAAGAAGAGACGGTCGAACTGACCCGCAGCGGGCCGGATCTCTCGCTGTCGGTGGGGCGCATTCAGCGCACCATCGCCCTGCCCCGCATTCTCTACAACTGCACGCTGGGCGAGCATCGCTACGAAGACGGGGTGCTGCGCCTGGAGTTCCGCGAAGCGGTTGAGGAGCGCATCCAACCGCTCGTGGAGGGATCTGACGAGGTGCGGGTCGAGGCCGCCTAGCCTGCCTGGTTGGGCCGGGCGGGTCAGGCGTCGCTCCGCACACACCTAACCGGTCGTATGACCACCCGACACTCACGCAGCCGCGGCGCGCCGCCAGCTACGCCCGCCCGGCGCGCGTGATTCATTCTCAAGGGCAGGCGGCGGGTCGTGGACAACCACCCAAATGCGGATACTGGTCTTCACCTCGTATAACAACATTCTCCAGAGCGCTGCGGCGCTTGCTACGGCCTGCCACGCAGCGCGGCGCGGCGCGCGCGTGTTGCTGGCCTCGGTCGGCCCCGGGCATATCGTTGGCGCGCTGCTCGGGCAGAGCCTCGGTCCGCGCCCCCTCGAACTGGAGCCGCACCTGGCGGCTATGGAGATCAACCCGATCGAGGAGATCGGTGGGCGCTGGGACGAGGTGCGCGGCGCCCTGCGCGGCAATTTCGTCACTCGTCTGCGCGAGATCGGCCCCGAAGAGCTGCCGGCCTTCGCTGGTATGGATGCCACTGCCGCGCTGCTGGTGGCCGACCGGGCGCGGCAGACCGGACGCTTCGATCTGCTCATTTTCGACGGCCCGACCCCTGATACGCTCATTCGCTCGATGGCTCTGCCCGATAGCCTGCGCTGGCTGATCCGGCTGGTCTTCGGGCTTGACCGCGGCCCCGGGCGCTCGCGACTGTCACAGGAGACATCGCTCATTCCGGCGACGCTGATCGCGCCGAGTGCGCTGGCCCCGCTTCAGGATCTGCGGGTCATGCTCGAAGAGCAACGCGCCCGCTTCGACGGCGTCACCGGCACGCGCGTGCGCATGGTGGTCACGCCCGAGGAACTCCACCTGCCGGCGGTGCGCCAGGCGCTCATGGCCCTGGGTTTCCACGGCCTGGCGATGGACGACCTGATCGTCGCCGGTGAGCTGAGCGAGGTTGACGAGGCCTCACGGCGCGATTTCTCGCCCGAGACTGGTAACGTGCGCCCCCATCTGCGGGTGGGGCCGCTGCCCACCCGCCCCACCGACCGCGATACCTGGGCCCTGCGCGGCGCGGCTCTCTACCGCGATGGCGATATCTACAGCCCGCACGCGCCGACCCGCCCGCCCGTGGGCGAACGGGAAGTGCGCCTCTACATTCCTTTTATGGATCCCAAGAGCCTCGACCTGGCCCTGGTGAGCGAAGAGGTGGTGGTGCGGCTGGGCGAGCAGCGCCGCCACATCCTGTTGCCGGGTATCGCCGAGGGGGGGCGCCTGCGCGCGCGGGTGGAAGGCGAAATCCTCCGGCTCTGGGTGGAATGAGCCGCCTCGCCGGCCCCCGGCTGGCGTGTGCGGAGAGAGACGGCCATGAGCGTAACGTCACACGTGGCGCCTACCGCCAAGTACACCACCTACAAAGCTGAGGTGGAGGCAAAACTTGCCGGCAAGCTCAGCGCTGGCGAGCGCAAACGCCTCGAAGCCGAACTCCGGCTCATGGAGCGGGCGCGCTTCGTGGACGTGCGCGGTGTGACCCATCATTACATGGACGTCGGTCCGAAGGATGGGGAACCGCTGGTGCTCATTCACGGCTGGGATTGCTCCTCGTACTGGTGGCATCACGTCGTCGATCCGCTGGCCCAGGCGGGCTACCGGGTGATCGCCTATGACCTGAAGGGCCACGGCTTCTCGGACAGTGACCCCGGTCGCGATTACACCGTGGCCGGTTTCAGCGCCGACCTGAAGGCGCTGACCGAGGTGCTGGATCTGCCCCCGCACCACGTGGCGGCCTTCTCCCTGGGGGCCTTCGTGGCCCTGCACTACGCGGCGCATGCTCCGGCCCGGGTGCGCTCACTGGCCTTCTTCAACTTCGCCCTCTTCCAGTACAACAAGGTCGCCTCGGCACTGATCCCCGGGATACTCGATACGGTCTTCAACCGCGTGTTGCGTCCAATCGAGCGGCGGGGCCTGTGGTGGATCCCCTACATCTACGCCCTTGCCGTGCTGTCGAAGAACACCGCTCCGGTCAGCGATGTCAAACTGGCGACCCTGAGCCTGCGCTGTTGCGACCCGGAGGCGGTGCGTGTCTCGGCGCGGGAACTGTCGCGCCGCGAGGTGCTGGAGGCGGTGGGGGAGCAAATCAGCAGTGTGCGCCGGCCCGTCTTGCTCGTCGCGGGTGCAGGAGACCCGATTATGCGCCCGTCGGGGGGGCGCAAGTTGATACAGCTTGCCCCCAGCGGCCAGTACCTCGAGGTGCCCCGCTGCGGGCACCTGATCCTGTTTGAACTTCCCGAACAGGTCATCCAGATTATGCGGCTCTTTTTGCGTGGAGCGCGGTAGCGCAGAGGCGGAGATTGGCTATGCAACTGCTACTTCGAGCCAATGGCCAGCAGGTGGCGATCGATATGGATCAAGCCGGCAATCAGGTGCTGATGGTTGGCGAGCACCGCTATCAGCCTGCGCGGATGGCGCGGAAGGTGCGCCGGCTCACCACGCAGATGTGGGGCGCCGCAATGGCCCCCGAGATTCTGAACGAGCGCCTGACCTTCGAGGCCCTGGAAGGCGCTAAACCTTCCGGTCCGTGGACCGATAGCGGCAGTTTTTCGCCTCGCAGCGGCTCCTTCGTCAGTCTGGGCCGCTGGGACGAGGACGGCAGCATTGGTATCGCGCTGCACGAGCTGGCCCACGAGATGCACCTGCGCGCCGGCGGCTACGACGAGAGCGATGGCGTGGTGCGCGAGGCGGTGTCGCTCCTCGCCGAACGCGAAGCCGGTCTGATCCGCACCTTCGAGCGTGAACCCTACTACACCGCCAGCAACCTGGTTGCCCAGCTCTGCGCCCTGCCGGCGTTCACCCACCAGCCTTTCGAAAAACGCTGGCACGAGATGATGCAGATCACCAACGATGTCGGCCTGGTTGATCTGGTCAACTACTACCTGGACAAGAGCGAACGCCTGGGACTGGCGCGCTGGCTCCGACGCGCCACCGATGATCTGGACCGGCGCGACGCGCTGCTTAATAAACTGGCCGTCACGTCGCTGCGCTACAGTCTGGAGCTGCGACGCCAACTGATCAGCAACCTGGTGCGCTGTAGTCCACAAACGCCGCCCGACCAGGTGGCCTACGTGCTCGACGCGATTGTAACCCTTGACCGGCGGTACCCTGGCGATGATTTGAGCCAGATCATTGATTTCTGCTTCGCGCCGTATCTGCGCCAGCGCCGCAGTATCTTCGCCCTGGGCTAGCAGTGTCTGGGCCGACCAGGCGCAGGCGTGCCTGCGCACAAGATGAGAGGAAACGTCTATGGCCGACAAGTATGGTTCTCCGAGCGGCTCATACAGTTGGCTGCCCGACTTCGTGCGGAAATGGTTGAATCTCGACGAAGAAGTGCCCGACTACGGGCCAGGGGCTGAAGTGGGCGCCCCGCTTGCGCCGCCGCCGGCCCGCCCGACACCGGTTTACGGCGCCGCTGCGCCGGCCTATGGCGCTGCCGCTCCTGCACCCGGCTATGCTCCGCCCACCGCGGGGTACACCCCTTCTAGACCGAGCTATACGCCGCCCACACCCACCTATACCCCGCCCGGAGGAACGGGCGCCTATCGGGCCTTCGCGGCAGGGAAGCCTTCCGAGGCATCCGCCCCCCCACCGGCGACGCCCCGTCCGGAAACGGCGGTAACCCCCAGCGCTCCACTGCCTCCGGTTGAGGGTGTGGTGCAGCCGATCGGATACCTGATCCGGTCGTATATTCGTGGCGCCCTGCCACCTCAGGGCCTGGAGCAGTTTACCCGCGAGGCCCGCGCCACCTTCACCGATGTCTGGAAGTTCTACAGCTACTGGACGCGCTTCCAGACCGATGAGCTGTTCCGTATGGGCCGTGAACTGACCGACGCGGTGCTTGGGGAGCGTGGCCGCAGCCTCGAAGGGGGCAACGGCGGGCGTGACCAGCCCCGACGCATCCGGGTGACCACCACCAACGACACCGACGAGGCAAAGAAGACCGTCCGCAACGCACCGCCCGCTCCAACGGCCAGCGCCGCAACCGCGGCGACGAGCGCCACCGCGACTGCCGGCAAGACGGCTGAGCAGACCGCGCAGAAGGCCGCTGAGGCTACCGGCAAAGCCGCCGAGACTGCTGCCGGCGCGGCCTCGAGCGCCGCTGCGAGCGCTGGCAAGACGGCCGAGCAGACCGCGCAGAAGGCCGCTGAGGCTACCGGCAAAGCCGCCGAGACTGCTGCCGGGGCGGCCTCGAGCGCCGCTGCGAGCGCTGGCAAGACGGCTGAGCAGGCCGCGCAGAAGGCCACTGGGGCGGCGGAGAAGGCCGCCGAGGCTGCCAGGAAAGCCGCCGACCAGTCGGGCAAACAGGGTTGATCGGCACCCTCGCCTCTGCCGGGGAGTTTAAGGGCGGACAGAACGTATGAGCGCCGACGGGCGTTATGGCGTTGGGATGCGCTGGTTGGCTCCCGCCCCCTCCCCCGCTCCAGCTTCGCTGGAGAGCCTGCGCTGAGCCTGTCGAAGCGGGGAGACCAGAGCCGTGCGCGGGGGCGTTCCAATGCGGTACAGGCCACGTTGGCTCGGATGTTCTGTCCGCCCTTAAACCCCTGCCGGGGAGAAGGGGAGCGGTTTTCCCTTCGAACATCGCGCCGGGCACGGGGACGCATTTGAGGGAGGCGTATGCAGCAGCGGCCGATCGTGATTGTGGGGGGATGGCTCTCATCACCGGGTGACTACTTTCGCATGGCCCACACGCTGGCCAGACCCCCCTACGGTCGTATCGTCTATATCACCGATTTCGGACGCATTGCGTGGGCGTCGCTGCGCGATCCCGACTTCACCCCCGTGCTCGATGTGCTGGCGGGCACGGTCGAACTAGCGCTTGCCGAAACCGGCGCCGATCGGATTGACCTGATTGGCCACAGCGCCGGCGGACGCATCGCTCGCGCCTACCTCGGACACCTGCCCTACAACGACCGGCTCTACGACGGGCAGCGCTTTGTCGCCACCCTGACCACGCTGGGCACCGCTCATACCACCTACGAAGTGTGGGTCAAGAGCTTTGCCGGGCTGGTGAATGAGCGCTACCCTGGCGCGTTCTACCCACACATCAGTTATCGCTCCGTTGCAGGGCGGAGCGTGCGTGGGCGGCGCTTCGGCACAGTGGAGGAGATCATCGCCTTCCGATCCTACGAGGTATCCTTCGGCGACGGCAATCAGATCGGCGATGGGATCGTACCGACACACGCCTGCTACCTGGAGGGCGCCGACAATATCATCCTGGAGGGAGCGCGCCACGCCCCCTACAACGCCCCCCGCACATGGTACGGCGCCCCCGAAGTCATTCCGCTGTGGTTTGAGGAGGTCGCTGTTCCAGCCTGATCGCTTCCCACCAGAAGCTGCGGCAGGAGAGAGGCATCGCCCTCCTACAAACACCTCGAAGGGGGTGTGGGGAAACCCGGTTGCCCCACACCACTCCTGGCCGGGAGGGTTTGGGAGGGCTGCGCCCTCCCGCGAACACCTCGAAGGGAGGGTGGGGAAACCCGGTTTCCCTGTAGAGATACCATGCGCCCACTGGTTCTGATCGGCGGCTACCTGACCGGTCCCGGTGACTTCACCGGCCTGGTGACGGCTCTCGAACAACCGCCGTATGGCTATCGGGTCTTCGTGGCCCCCATTGGCCGGCTGCGCTGGGTGCTGACCCGCGACTGGGATTTCCGGCCCGTGCTGGAGATTCTGCGCGCTACCGTCGCGCGAGCGTTGGAGGAGACTGGCGCCGAGAGGGTGGATGTGCTCGCTCACAGCGTCGGCGGTACCGTGGCGCGGATGTACCTCGGTGAGCAGCCCTACCTCGGCCAGGTCTACGGCGGACGGCGCTACGTGCGTATCCTGGTGATGCTCGGTACCCCGCACCACAGCCAGGAGTACTGGACGCGTCGCTCGGTCGGGTTCGTCAACCGCGAGTACCCGGGCGCCTTCTACGACGATATCCGCTATGTCTCGGTGGTGGGACGGGCCATTCAAGGTCACCCGCGGGGTTCTCTGCGCGAGCGTATGGCTTGCCGGAGCTACAGGATGGTTTCGGGAACGGAACACGAGCGCGCCTGGGGCGATGGGATTACGACCCTGCACTGCGGGGCGTTGCAGGGCGGGGAATACCTGGTGGTAGACGGTGTAAGCCACTCGCCGCTTCACGGTCGCCCATGGTACGGCGATCGGGACGGCCTGGCACGCTGGGGGCGCGTGTTGAGGAAAGAAGCCTTAACAGAGTCGCAAGTTGTTTGAAATGTCTTTCGTTTGTATTATAATACAAAGGAAGCGGGGATTGACGCCGCTCAGCATTGTGCATAGCGGGGTTGGTGACGTTGCCTGACTCCTCTCAGGAGACGTGGGGGCGCTGGCGTCCGACGCTTCGATGACATGGGAGCAACGCTGGCGGCAGGGCGGTTTCGGTTGCCCTCCGGTCAGTTGCGGTGATTGTCTAGACAAAGGACCGACGGCTATGACCAGTTCGCAGACGCAGTTTCGCTGTTTCCCTGAGTGCCGTTGTATGCACGACGATGAGGAGCTCGCGCGTGGCGCAGAGCGGGCATACGAGATGGTCTTTAAGGGGACGGTGGATTTCTTTGTCATTAAAGCCGCCTCTGAACTGGGTCTGTTTGAGGCTATGGCCGGCGGTCCGCAGTCCCTCGCAACCCTTGCCGAGGTCACCGGAAGCGTACCGGTGCGCCTCGGGCGCCTGCTGACCGCAATGGAGCAGGTCGGTCTGGCCCGCAACACCGGTGAGCACTGGGCCTTGACACCCTTCGCCGAGCAGTTCTTCACGGCTCCCGAGCAGCACCGCAATATGACGATGGTGCCGTTCGTGAGCTTCATGGTCGATCTCGTCCAGAGCTTCTTTGCTAACCTCGCCGATGTGACCCGCGGCAAGCTCGACTTTACCAGCCAGGTGCCGCATCCGCCGCGCACGCCTGAGGACAGCGCCTTTTACGAGAACATCCACCGCTCCAACATCCATTTCGTGAACAAGCTGCTGCGCGATAAGGCCCGGCTCGAGGGCGTCCAGCACCTGATCGATGTGGGAGGAGGGATCGGCGACATCGCGGCTGCCCTGTGCGACAAATACCCCGAATTGCGCGTCACCCTGCTGAATCTGCCCAGCGCCCTGGATCTGGTACGCGAGAACATGGCCGCGCGGGGCCTGAGCGAACGGGTCACGCCGGTGGCAGTAGATATGTACCGCGAGCCGTACCCCCAGGGCGATGCAGTGCTCTTCGCGCGCATTCTGTACCCGATGAACCGGCAGTTCTCGGCGATGCTGCTGAAGAAAGCCTATGATGCCCTGCCCACCGGCGGGCGCGTGATTATCCTCGACATGAATATCAGCGACCCGCAGCGCCCGAACTACGACTACCTTACCCACTACGTGTGCAGCATCGGCATGGACTTTTCGGTGCTGGAGTTTAAAGATCACGCGATCTATCCCGACGTGCTGCGGGAAGTGGGCTTTGGCGAGATCAGCTTCGACGAAGCGTATGACCACGTGCTCTACCAGGCCGTGAAGTTGTAGGAGCAGTATCAGGATAAGGAACGGGGCAGCACGCTTGCCGGACAGTGCGCGACCACTTCGAGAGATGTAACCCGGTCGCGAGTGAGAGAGAACCGATACGTCGATGATTACAACCTCCGAAAAGCAGGTCCCGCTTGGTAAGAAGATCCGCGCGCACATCGAACTCGCCGATCCGGTAACGTGGATCTCTCCCGCAATTGTTACCCTCTTCGGCGCACTCGCCTCGGGGCAAGAAGCGGGCTTTCAGTGGACCAGCGGGCGCGACTGGGCTATGGCTCTCCTGGGGGCGCTTGTGTGTGGCCCGTTGGGTACCGGGTTTAGCCAGAGCATCAACGACTACTTCGACCGCGACATTGACGCGATCAACGATCCGGAGCGGCCCATTCCGGCCGGATTGATAACGCTCAGCGAAGCGCGCTTGAACTGGATCGTGCTCGGGTCGGCAACCTTCCTGGTGTCGCTGATCTTCGGGAACCCGTTGATCTCGCTGCTGGCAGTGCTGGGAATCATCCTCTCGGTGCTCTACAGCATGCCGCCGGTCAAGCTGAAGAAACATTTTTTTCTCGGCCCCCCTGCGGTTGGCCTGGGCTATGTGGGCATGAGCTGGATGGTGGGCCACCTGATCTTTGCGCCGCTTACATGGGAAAGTGTGCTTGTTGCGTTGATTAATGGCGCCCTGGCTTCGGGAATGCTGTTCCTGAATGACATCAAGAGTGTCGAGGGCGACCGGCTCCATGGATTGCAGTCATTGACCGTGGTCATCGGCGTGCAGAAGACGTTGATTATCGCGTTCCTGACGATTAACCTTTCCCAGGTGCTCCTGCTGGCACTGGCGATCCTCTGGGGTTACTACTGGGTGGCTGCGCTCATCCTGTTCGCGATTGTGGCGCCGATTCGCAATCAGGTCCGGTTGTACTACGAGCCAAACCAGAAGAATTACTTGCGCTATCTGGTTACAAGTAATCCGTTTGTAGTACTCATCCAGATCGTGTCGGCTCTTATGGTAGGTGGCTACTTCGGCTGAGGTGAAAATAGGGAAACCGGGTTTCCCCACCTGCGGTGAGCCTGTCGAACCGCACCCCTGCCTGTGGGGGGCCAGCCGCTCCCACCAGCGGTTGGGACATGGGGAAACCGGGTTTCTTCACGCCCCTCCCTGAGGGGGGAAGCACGCGAACGACGAGTCAAACACGGGTGTCTGGCGTGTAGCCTGACCCAGCAGCAGCGCTCTGAGATAAGACAAGGGAGGTCGACCATGACGGAAACCACAGGTGAGGTGCGGGTGCGGACCCTTCCCGCGCGCAGAAGCGACAGCCTGGTTGAGTCGGTGGTGGAGTTTGGCGGTGGCATCTTCCGCCTGGGCTTCTCGCTCATTATGCTTCCCATAGGGATTCTGCCCGTCGAAACACGCACCCATATACGGAACGGGACCAAAGAGTTGATGTACGCCTTTGCGACGCTGCCGCGCGACTTTGCAGAGACCGCGGGCCAGGTCATCGAAGCCTGGGCTGCCGAAACGCCAGCGCTCGAGGCAGGTCACACCAGGGCTCCCAAGGATGAGGTGTCGGCAAACTAGGAGCCTGTCAGCAACACCTGGCGGACCTGGTGGGCCCCAATGGCTACGGGCAAACCACGGGCAGTTGGCCAACCGCCAGGTACAACCGGCGCGATACGTTGTCGCACCAGTATAAGGAGTACTTCTATGAGCGACACCGGAACCACGACCATCACGCGCACCGACCGAGAGGGCCTGTTTGAACTCACTGCCGTGCTCGTCGGCGGGCTTACCCGCGTGGGCCTGTCGATCGCTGCCATCCCTCTGATCCTGCTGCCGAAGAACTCGCGCCGGCGCGCCCGGCGCGCTATGGCCGAATTCGCCCTCGCAGCCGTCGCGCTACCCAAGGAACTCACCGCTGTCTCGGAGCGTGTGGTTGATGACCTGTTCTCCGGGACCGGCGTGTCCGGGCCGAGCCTGCCAAGCCCGCAGCAGCTTACCGATCGCGCCCGGGCATTCACCGAGCGCCTGGCGCGTGCCACCGATGAGTTCGGCGCGAGCCTCGGGCGTGCCGCCGGCCGGGCCGCCGACCAGGTCGAGCGCACTGCCGCGAAGGTGGACGAGTGGGTCGAACGACCGCCGCAGACCCCCTCCGCATAGAGGGTTCGCGCGGACGGCAGCAGCGGGAGCGCACGGGCGAGAGCGCGCGGAAGCGCGGGAACCGCACGGTGGGATCAACTGGCTGAATGCCGGTTCGATGCCACTGGTGGTGGTTCCTGCGCTTCTGCGTCACCCGGGCTCGACGCTCCGGAGGCAACTAGACGGTAGCAGTGGCCCGAAGAGCAACGTTTTCTGCTGTTCCACCCTTCCGACGTACCTGCTTCCATCCGGGGTACGGCGCCACCCGTGGTGCGCGGGCGTCCCGTCCGCACTGGCCTGGATGCAGGCCAGATGCCCGCACACCCGGGAGAGGGGTGAACACCCGCCTTGCTCCTGAAACGGATCTGCGCAACCCTGTACGCACGCGGTCCGGCACGTTCAGGAACGGGAGAGGCCGGGAGGGCGCGGCCTCCCGGCAACCCGCCTTCCCGGCTGTGCCTGCAACGGAACCTGCCAGATGCATCACGAAGCAGTGGGGCGGTTTTTTGTGATTCCTCTCGCGAAAAGCGTGGTATTCTAAGTAAGGAGAGGAATACCTGGGCGATCCTTTGCGGCCTCTGGGCAGATATATGCATATCGTTATCCTGGGCGCCGGTTACGCCGGCCTTCGCGCCGCTCTTGACCTCGACCGCCTGCTGCGTGAGCGGGGCCATTCCGACCAGGTCACGCTCGTTGACCAGCACAGCTACCATCAGTTGATACAGGTGATCCATCGGGTCGCAGCCGCGGCCATGCCGCCCGACGCGGCGATCTACGACTTGAAGGCGCTGCTGCACAACCACGCTATTACCTTCGTGCAGGGCGCCGTTCGCGAAATTGTGCCGCTCCAGCGCATCGTCTGCCTGGATGATGGTCGCACACTGAGCTACAACCGCCTGGTCATTGCCCTGGGCGCCGAAACGGCCTATGGCAACGTGCCCGGTGCGCGTGAGCATACGCTGCCCCTGCACACCTACACCCATGCCCTGCGTCTCCGCGACCATCTCGTCGCACAGTTCCAGGCCGCTGCGCAGACCAGCGATCCCCGTGAACAACGCATCCTCCTGACCACTGCCATCGTCGGGGGCGGCTACACCGGATGCCAGTTCGCCGGCGAACTGGCCGAGTGGGTGGACGATCTCTGCGCGCAGACCGGCGCGCCGCGCCGCGAGGTGCGCATCGCCCTCGTGGAGCGCACCGCGCTCCTGCTGAGCCAGTTCGGCGAATGGGCCACCCGCACTGCCGAGCGCATCCTCGATCAACAGGGGGTCAGCGTCTACCTCAACACGGTTGTGGAGGCAGTGGAGCCAGGCCTCCTGCGCATCGCCGGGGGCCGCGTCCTCCGGGCCGGCACCATCGTCTGGGCCGGTGGCATCCAGGGGCCGCCGCTCCTGCGCGCTTCAGGGCTGCCGGTTGATGCCGCCGGGCGCGTGCTGGTGGATCGCTACCTGCGGGTGCGCGATCAGGCGCTGATCTTCGCTGCGGGTGACTGCGCCGCTATTCCCATGCGCCCTGATGGCGCCACCGTCCCGGCAACGGCCAGTTTTGCGATGCGCCAGGGCGAGCACCTCGCCGAGACGCTGCTTGCGGAAGTGGAGGGCCGGCCCCCGCGTACCTACGAACCTCTCGTGCTGGGTGAACTGGTCTCACTTGGCCATAACTATGCCGTGGGCAACCCCCTGGGCATGCCCGTCATCGGTTACCCGGCAGTGCTTTTGAAACAGGGCGTCGAACAGTACTACCGCGCGATGCTCGAAAGTTCGCTCGCGCCATAACAGGGTGAGGTGTCACGCGCCGCAACCCTGGCGGCACAAGGGGGCGCGCGCCCCGGGAGTAGCGTAATGATTGTGCAGGAAGAGTGGGTCTCTATCAACACCACCCCCGATGTGGTCGAACGCTATTTGACATCGCCCGAGTTGATGAACCAGTGGCGCTCGCCTCAGGTCGTGCTTGAGCCGATTCAGGGTGAGTTGATGACCCCGGGGAGTATCCATAAAATGCGGCTCAAACCGCTCGGCCTGGCTGGTGCGGATTATACGGTGGTCGAGCGCGACTCGGGCCGGATTCTGATGAAGATCGAAGGGCTCTGGGAGGGCAGCGAGCTGTGGCGCTGGTTCGCCGATGGTAATCGTACCGTGGTGCAGAATCGCGTCGAGTACGAGGTGCCGAATCCGGGCCTGCGGGTCTTTGTGGTTGGCATCGGGCGCCTTCTGGCCAGCCTGGATATGCGTATCCAGCTCGAGCGCCTGCGCCAGGCCATCGAGGGGCCGCCGCCGAGTATGGCCGCGCTCTTCGGCGGCACCACCAGCACTGTGCCTCGCTCCCAGCGGATTGATATTGAGACGTAGGTCCTCGCGCTGCATCTTCCACGGGTGTGCGAAGGTGAGGGGCTGCCCCTTACCCCGCACCACCCCTCCCCCACGGGCCAGGGCAACTGTCAAGCGCTCTGGCCTTGCACATTCCCCCTCAGTCGCCTCCGGCGCGCTTCGAGAAGCTTATCAGAGGTGGGTAACCCCGGGGTTGCCCACCTTTGCAACATTTATGCAAAACCCTTTTCCTCTAGCGAAAATGCGCCCCCTGTGCTAGGATACAGGCTAGCCGGTCATACCATTTTAGATTTTGGATTGTGGATTGCCGCGCTGGGCAGCACAACGCCTGAAACCGCTTTAAGCAATGCGGCATTATCAACGGTAATTGGTATCACGACGCGCGCGCATCACTGCAAGGGGGTTCGTATGGCACAGGAAAGTCGTCGGTTCAGTCCCCGCGACGAAGCGTACCTGAACAGTACGGGCTTCGAGCCGTACATGGCCGCCGGGATCGTGTTTCTGGTGATCCTGACCGCCGTGTTCATCTTCAGTATCAAGATCCACTTTGCCTGGTTGTTCTGGCCAGGGATGTTCGTGGCGGTCCTCGGCGGGTACGTTACCCTCAACCGTCTCGAACGCCGCGAGTACCGGCGCAAACTCGCCGAACTCGAAGCTGAGGCCATTCAACGTGAAGCAGCCGAAGCGTGAGGTTGTTTCTCGTCACGAGTACTGGACCCCTATGCGGCTGCGCTGCATAACGCCCGAATGAGCATACGTGTTCCTGGGAGGGCTGCGCCCGCCCACACTCTCCGCGCCGGGGGTTGTTTTCTGGGAGGGCTGCGCCCGCCCGCATCCTCCCGCGCGGCCTGTTTGCACGTTGGTGAACCGTAATCTGGCATTTATGCTTCTGTCATCCTGAGCCTGCGCTGCCCGGCCTCCCCTGTGCTAGGCTGGGGCCACATCGTAACCTGCTCAGGAGACAGCACCATGGAGACCCTCCGAAGCCTCCGTTCCCGTCACGCTCTTTCGTTGCTGGATCTCGCCGCCCGCTCCGGTATTCCCGCGCGCCAGATCGCCGAAATTGAGTATGGTCTGCGCCGACTCAGCCCCGAGCAGCGCGAGCGTGTGGCGCGCATCCTCGGCCTGCGCCCGACCGATTTCACCGGGCAGCACCGGCGCCTGAGCGGCGCCGCGGTGGCCACCGCCCCTCCCGGCGAGCAACGCGTCTTGCAGATTCTTGCCACGTTGACTGTGGCTGCCTCGCTGGTCACCAGCGGGGTCGCCGTCCTGCCCGAACTCGATCTGCTCCGCTGGAGCGTTGCGGTACAACCGGCCACGCGCGCAGACAGCGCCCCACCACGCGCTGGCGCGCTGGCGCGCGACGCGGAGATCGGCGCCACCCCCGGCGCCGCAGCGCTGAACCCTCCGGCTGCGCCGCCCGCTGCTGCTCCCCTGCCCCCACAGGCTCGCCCCGCGCCTCCACTCCGTCCTGCTCCAACCACGCTCCCCGTGGTCATCAGCCCCGCCCTGCTGGCCGGCCCGCCACCGGCCGCGCACGTCGCCCCTGCGCCCCTGCCTACCATCGAAAGCATCCCAACCTTTCGCATGAGCGACGCCGGTCCCATCGGCTGCCCGGTTGCGCCCACCCGCGGGCGCGTGGTGATGACCCAGGGCTACGGTGTGGGCACCCACGCCCCCGCCGAGATCTGGGGAGCAATTGACCTTGCCGTGGACGGCGATGGCGATGGCTTCGCCGAAGCTTGGGCAAGCTGGTACGCGCCGATTGTCGCCACGCACGACGGCTTTGCCACCGTCACGCCCAACAGCTACCCCGGCGGCAATTATGTTTCCTTGCAGGACCCTGGCGGCATCTGGCGCACCGGCTACGGGCACCTGGCGCTGATCACCGTGGTGAGCGGGCAGTTTGTGCGCGCCGGCGAGCAGATCGGGTTGATGGGCGAGAGCGGTATGGCCAGCGGCCCACACCTGGATTATCAAGTCTGGCGCAGCGGGGTGAATATCGATCCGACGGCTCTGGTGGGCTGTTGATCGAGGAGGCTGGAAGGGCCTTTGAGCAACACATCTACTCTAGCTCGTGAAGGCGGGCTTCGCAGCCGTAGCCAGGGCCTTCAGGCCCACGCGGAGGGCTTGCCACCCCGGCGGACAGGGAGGTTGGGGACCCCCCCGCTTTCCCCAACTTTCAGCCCCGGATGGAGCGCCGGAAGACACTCAGCGCCAGCCAGGTACAGGCAACCGCAAACAGAGCGACCACCGCCACACTGAGGGGCAGCGGGAGGGTGAAGGGCGCGCCGAAGGCCAGTCCACGCACCGCGTCAATCAGGTAGGTGGTCGGATTGAGCAGGACGATGGTCAGCATCCATCCCGGCAGCACAGCCAGGGGATAGAGGGCATTGGATGCGAAGAGCAGGGGCAGGTTGAAGAGGAAAATCATCCCGTGGTAGCCGGCGATCGAGCGCGAGACGGCGGCCACAGCCAGGGCCATCCCGCTGAACCCCACCGCGAAGACCGCCAGCAAGAGCAGGGAGGCCAGCCACCCGAAGGGGTTGGGAGCAAGCCGGGCGCCCATCAGCACTCCCACGACCAGCATGATCAGGGCCTGGATCAACGCCTTGGTTGCCGTACTCGTGGCGCTGCCCAGGAGAATGCTCAGACGGGGAATGGGCGCGGCCAGGTACTCCTTCAGAATGCCGCGCAACCGCTCGTCGAGGAGCACCATGCCGCCGCCCACCGCCCCACCCAGCGCGCTCAGAGCGATGATCCCCGGTAAGATGTACGACATATAATCACTGCCGTCCACTTCGCCGATCATGCCGCGCATGCCCACGCCGAAGAGGACGACCCAGAGCACCGATTGCAGCATCAGCCCCAGCAGTTCTTCGGTGCTGCGGAGAAACTTGGTCATGTGTTTGTTCCAGATGACCAGGGTGGCATCCATACGTGTGAACCTTTCACAGGTGGGAGGAGGGCGGGGAGACCGTTGTCAATCGCGGAGCGCCCGCCCGGTATGGTGCAGAAACACATCGCCCAGGCTCGGGCGCGCCACGGTAACATCTTCGACCACAAAGCCGTTACCGCCGGCCAGGCCCACGACCTCGACCAGGCGCCGGCTGCCGCTATCCACGTAGACCAGCACCATCGCCGCTTCCACATCGGTCTCGACGCGCGCGACGAAAGGTAGCGCCGCAACCTGCGACACGAAATGAGCCTGGTTCCCGGAGCCACGCACCCGGATCACGTCGGCGCCCAGGGTGGCCACCAGATCGCCCGGCGCCCCTTCGGCCACCAGACGCCCCCGGTCAACGATGCCTACGCGGCTGGCGAGGGCTTCCGCCTCGTCCATGTAGTGGGTGGTGAGCAGCAGCGTCAGGCCACGCTCGCGGTTCAAGGCCCTGATGTAGCTCCAGATCCCCACGCGATTCTGGGGGTCAAGCCCCTGGGTTGGCTCGTCAAGAAAGAGCACCTGAGGGTCGGTCATCAGCCCGCGGGCCAGTTCCAGACGGCGCTTCATCCCGCCCGAGTAGGTGCGCACGCGCCGGTCGATCGCCTCGCCCAGTTGCACCAGGTCTACCAGTTCAGCTATGCGCTGGCGCCGCAGTGCGGCAGGCTGTCGGTAGAGCCGGCCGTGGATATCGAGCACTTCGCGGCCCGTCAGGTCGGAGTCGAGCACGATGTCCTGAAAGGTCACTCCGATGCATGCGCGCACGCGGTCGGCCTGCCGCACCACGTCGTAGCCACACACAGCCGCCTCGCCCGCCGTGGGCGAAGCCAGGGTGGTGAGCATATTGATCGTCGTAGTCTTGCCTGCTCCATTCGGCCCCAGTAGAGCGTAAATTGTCCCGCGAGGAACCGCCAGGTCGATCCCGTCAACCGCGATCACCAGGCCGTAGTGTTTGCGCAATCCGCGGGCCACAATTGCCAGGTCTGTCATGGTTCGTGTCGGTCCTGTGCTCTGGAAACCGGAGTTATCATATTCTACACCAGTCGCCGACGCGGCTTTGCCGCACTCTAATGTGAACATAGCCCGCGCGCGGGAGGGTTGGGGAGGGCGAAGCCCTCCCAGGAACCAACCCGCCCGCGGGGAGGGTTGGGGAGGGCGAAGCCCTCCCAAGAACAAATATGTTTATTCTGGCTTGTGCGGCGCAGCCGCATGGGGAAAACCGGGTTTTCCCATGCCCTCGCCGGGCAGGGGCGCGGGGCAACCCGGTTGCTCCGATTTTACGTTGGTTGCGAGTTGAAGGATCATCACGCAGTGGCGAGAAACATTGACGTGCAATGGCTCACAATCTGCTATAGTGCTGGCACACCGACTATGACTATTCAATGGACAAGGACCACCTCCGCTCGCACGGTCCGACAGGAAGAACCCGACTGCTGCGGTAGTCAGGTTTTTTCTTTGCGCTCGACGCACAACCGGTTTCCGGTGACCGGCTTGAAGGGCTGAACGGTATGGCATCACAGATCAAGCGCTTTCTGGTCGGCAAGCCCATTGCCACCGAACAACAGCATCAAGAACGTCTTACACGCACGACGGCGCTGGCTGTGTTCTCTTCCGATGCGCTCTCTTCCGTGGCCTATGCCACTGAGGCTATTTTAACCGTACTCATCCTTGCCGGCACGCACGCCCTGGGGCTGGCGCTGCCGATCGGCGGGGCAATCGCTGCGTTGCTCGCGATTGTCGCCTTTTCCTACCGGCAGACCATTCACGCCTATCCACGGGGCGGAGGCGGCTACATCGTCAGCCGCGACAACCTGGGCGACACGGCGGGGCTGGTTGCCGCGGCGGCGCTGCTGATCGACTATGTGTTAACGGTTGCGGTCAGTATCTCGGCCGGTGTGGCGGCGATTACCTCACTCGCGAGCACCTGGGGCTACCCGGGGCTGAAGCACGCCGCGGTGGAGATCGCCCTGCTGTGTATTGCCCTGGTTACCCTGGCGAACCTGCGGGGGGTCAAGGAGAGCGGGGCGATCTTCGCTGTGCCCACCTACGCCTTCGTGGTGAGCATCCTGGGCCTGATCACGTTCGCGCTCGTCAAAGATATGTTCTACGGGGCCACACCGGTGACCCACCCGGTTCCCCCGCCCGTGCCCGAAGTGGGCGAGGCTCTGGGCCTCTGGCTCATCCTCCGCGCCTTTGCCGCCGGCTGCACTGCGCTCACCGGGATTGAGGCGATCAGCGACGGGGTGCAGGCCTTCAAGCCCCCCGAGGCGAAGAATGCCGCCGCTACCCTCACGCTCATGGCCGCGCTGCTGATCTCCATGTTCCTGGGGATCACCTGGCTGGCCCACCTGCACCAGGCCGTACCGAATGAGATCACCCACGAGACGGTTGTCTCGCAGATTGCGCGCACCGTGGTTGGCGCCGGCCCGGCCTACTTCGGCATCCAGGTCGCGACGGCGCTCATTCTGGTGCTGGCAGCCAACACTGCCTTCGCCGATTTTCCACGCCTGGCATCGTTCCTCTCCCGCGACCGGTTCATGCCCCGGCAGTTCGCCTCGCGGGGTGACCGCCTGGTTTTCTCGAACGGCATTCTGGCCCTGGGCTTTTTCTCGGCGCTGCTCGTGGTGATCTTCCAGGCCAACGAGATCGCAATGCTGCCCCTCTACGCCGTGGGCGTATTCATCTCGTTTACCCTCTCGCAGGCCGGTATGGTGCGGCGTCAGTTGCGAATGCGCGAGCCGGGGTGGGAACGGGGGGCGCTGATCAGCGCGGTCGGCACGGTACTCACCGCAATCGTCCTGGTCATCCTGGCGATCACGAAGTTTACCCACGGCGCCTGGATCGTGCTGACCCTCATCCCGGTGCTCGTGCTGGTCTTCCAGGCCATTCATCAACACTACCTGCGCGTGGCTGAGCAACTCTCCCTCTCCACCGCGGTCAAGCCCCCCGATCTGCGCCGCCATACGGCGATCATCCTGGTCAGCGGCATCCACAAGGGTGTGCTTCCCGCGCTCCAGTACGCCCGCTCGATTGCCCCCGACAATGTTACCGCCGTGTACGTCAACCTCGACCCCGACCAGACCGAGCGGCTGCGGGTGCGCTGGCGCGAGTGGGGCTGCGATGTGCCGCTGGTGGTGCTGGAGTCGCCCTTCCGCTCCTTGCTCAGGCCGTTGCGGAGCTACATCGCCGAGGTGCAGTCACACTACAAGGACGGCATGGTTACGGTGATTTTGCCGGAGTTCGTGCCTGCTCGCTGGTGGGAGCACTTGCTGCACAACCAGACCGGCTGGCTGATCAAAACCGCGCTGATGTACCAGAAGGGCACGGTGGTGACCAGTGTGCCTTACCGGCTGGAGCGATAGCCACGGAGCAGGCGCTGCTCCACCGTGAGACGATCGGGCAGCGCGGCGAGGCCAGAGCCCTCGACGGCGCAGGCGGCGGCTGCGCTGGCGTAGGTTGCCGCAGCCAGGGCATCGCCGGTTTCCCACAGGCGCAGCAACAGCGCGGCGGCGAAGACATCGCCAGCGCCGGTCGGGTCGCGTTCCACAGCGGGGAAGGGCGGCACGGATCGCGGCGCGCCGGCCACGTAGAGCGTCGCGCCTGCTGCGCCGCGCGTCACAGCTACCAGCGGACAGCACCGGGCATAGTGCCTGGCCAGGTCCTCATCGCCACCCACATCCTCGATACTCAGAACGATCAGGTCCACGTGGCGCAACAGCGCAGCCGCGGGTCGCCACGGCGCCGGGCGCACCAGGGCCGGCAGCGGCGCATCCCAGGCGCGCAACCAGCCCTGGGGAGTAACCCCGACCAGGGCGTGGGGAAAGGCCGCGGCCCAGGCCAGGGGGACCTCGCCGGCAACCGGGGCGAGGTGCACCACCAGGGCGGCGCGCCAGGCCGGGGGCAGCCAATCGAGGCGTACCGGCGGCGCAAGAGCGTGCAGCCACTGGCGCCGCCCGGCGGGGTCGTAGCGGTTCTCGAAGGTGGTGGTAACAGTACTGGCCGCTCCGGCGATGGCAACCCGGGGCAGCCGCGCGGGAAGGTGGGAAGGGTGGGCCGTGGTGAGGAGCGCCGCGCGCGCGCCGAGGCGGGCAGCCGTAGCCGTGGCGTACAGGGCCGTACCTCCAGGCGCATACCCGCCTTCAGGCAGGCAATCGCGGGTGACGTGCCCGATCGCAAGGTACTGAATCGGTTTCAGAGCGCCGGCCGTCAAGCGCTCACTGTTTGGCGGGATAGATCACGATCTTGCGGTTCTCGCCCTCGCCGGTGCTCTCGGTATAGATCGTCTTATCCTCGCGGAGCGCCAGGTGGACGATACGCCGCTCGTAGGCCGCCATCGGCTCGAGCATAATCGGGCGACCGGTCTGGCGCACGCGCTCGGCCATACGCCGGGCGAGGCCCTCCAGCGACTCCTGGCGGCGCTGGCGATAATTGCCCACATCAACCACAATCTGGGGCCACTTCTGCACGCGCCGGCTCACCAGCAGGTTGAGCAGGAACTGGAGCGAGCGCAACGTTTCGCCGCGCCGGCCAATGAGCAGCCCCATCGCCTCCTCATCGGCGCCCTCGACGTGGAGCGTAATCGTCTCTTCGACATCGCCCTTCTGTCCTGGCACGCGCGTCACCACCGGCGTAACGTAGGCATGGATGTCCATGCGCTGCAGCAATTCCTCGAGGATGGTACGGGCGATTTCCTGCACCTCGGCGCCACCAGAAGCTGCGACGGTTCCGACCGGGGCAGGGGACGACTCCTCATCGTCGTCAACCACGGTCACGCGCACCAGGGCCTCATCGCCCGACTCGCCCGCATCCAGCACTGCGATCGCAACCTCATCGCGATCCTTCCCGAGCTGGGCCAGCGCCAGCTCGACAGCCTCGGCGACGGTGCGCGCGCTGATCTCGATGCTCTTCATAGTGCTCCTCGTGTGCAGGCTAGCGTCTCAACAACCTGGTTGTGCAAGCTGGATCATTCCAGAGAGGGCCTGGCCCTTCCGCTGCGCCTACCAGGATCACCGTTCCTGAGCTGTTGCACCCTCATTTACGCCGGCGCGGCTTCCGCGGATTGGCAACCTGCGCAGGCTGGCGCGCTGCGGGAGGCGCTTCGTCAGCTTCGGCCTGGACGGTCGGTTCAGGCGCCGGCGCCTCCGCAGGCGTTTCGACCGTCTCAGTCAGCGGGCGCATCACGCTCCAGAAATCGGCCCGCGGCCCCGCAGGCGCCGTCGTGACACCCGACGCCTCGGCGCTCACCGCCGCGGGAGCCAGCGCGGGCGTCAGGCTCGAGGGCTTGCCATCGGGCGGCAGGAACTTCAGATAGTTAGCCAGCGACCCCCACCCCGACGTGAAGTACTGCTGCACGATACCCACCACGCTGCTCACGACCCAGTAGAGCACGGCCCCCTGAGGAAAAGTGAAGGCGATGTAGCCAAACACCAGGGGCATGAACATCATCATCTGGGTCATAGCCTTCTGCTGCGGATCCTGGACCCGCGGCGTGGCCATCAACGTCTGCACCAACTGTAGCAGGATCGAAAGCACGGGCAGCACCACGTAGGCGATACCCGCAAAGCCATTCGGCCCGAAGGTCACGCCACCGACCTCGATCACCCCGAACAGCTTCTGGGAAAAGATCTGGGCAATCGCCGGGTCGGCAAGGCGCGCGGCGGCCCGCTCGCTGAGGAACTGGCGCCCCGCCTCGCCGCCAAAGAGGTGATACACCGCCTGGTAGACACCGAAGAAGATCGGCAGTTGCAGCAGCAGGGGCAAACACCCGCCGAGCGGATTGATCTTGTACTCGCGGTAGAGCTTGAGGGTCTCTTCGTTGAGCTTCTGGGGATCCTTGCCATACTTGCGCTGCAACTCTTTGATCATCGGTTGCAGTTCTTGCATCCGCCGGCTGGAACGAATGGAACTGAGCGTCAGCGGCAGGATCACCAGGCGCGCGGCGATGGTGAACAGCACAATGCCGAGGGCCACATTGCCCGTAATGGACGAGAACCAGATCAGCGCCAGTTCAAGCAAGCCAACGAACGAGGACCAGATGGCGCCCATACGTGCAATCCTTTATGATGCGGGATCAGGGCCAACCCCTTCCCCCGGTGTAACATGCTCAGGAGCGCGCGCGTCGGCGAGCGCTTCAGCGTCAGGAGCCTCGGACCAGAGGCGCGCCCGGCGCAACAATTGCTCGACTTCGCGCTGGAGCATCGAAAAAGGCATGCTAAGCACTGCCACGCCTCGAATGACGAAGACCAGATCGTAGCCTGAAACGATAGAGGGCAGTGCCAGGCGCACCGCCTCACGCACCCGGCGCCTGGCCCGATTGCGCCGCACCGCTGCGCCAAACTGTTTGCCGACCACAAAGCCGCAACGGATGCGCTGGCGACGACCGGCCGCAACGTTCAGCATCAGGTGCGGGGAGGTGTAACTCCGCCCCTCGCGCCTGACGCGCCGGAACTGATCCGGGCGGCGCAGCCGATACACGCGCTTCATGCGTTCTGCCTGCCCACCTTACCGGATGTCCCCTTTCCTGGCAGGTCGAGGACCGGGATGACCAGGTGGGGTACGGAGAGCCTCAACAGGGTACCGGCGCTGGACGAACCTGGCGCTGGGATTCTACCCGGCAGGCGGGGCGCCCGGGTACAGTGCCAGGCGCGCTGTTCGCAACCCGGCGCGACGGTCGCTGCGTCCAGATGGGCCGCCCCCGAAATGAAAGATCCACAACCTGCAATCGGACTAGCGATGCCCGCGGCGGGCCCCGTGGCGACGCTCGTCACTGACGGTCAACTTCCAGCGGCCCTTGATGCGCCGACGGCGCAGCACGGCGCGGCCGTCTTTCGTCTTCATGCGCGCCAGGAAGCCATGTTTTCGCCGGCGCGGAATGCGCTTCGGCTGCCATGTACGCTTCGGCATTGGGTAGCTCCTCTATTTTCAAGCAAACTCCGCTTATTATACCCGTCGGGTTCAAGCAGTGTCAAATGGCAACGCGTAGCAACGGCCTGGAGAGGCCGCGCTACGCGCTCGCGGTGGATGGCCCCTATTCGTCGCGCCCGACCTGCTGCAAGGTCCGGCGGATGGCGTCGCGCTGGCGGCGCTCGTGACGTTCCTCGGCGCCCTCGTCGTCGAAGTCGTCGTCGCGCCGGCTGCTGCGCCGGTCACGCCGCGCGGTGGCAGGACCGCCGAACTTGGTCAGCAGATCCTCCAGCGTCGCATCGCCGACGAACTCTTCCTCAAAATCCTCGGATGCGTAAGTTTCGGATTGGGCCGAGACATTGCGCCGCTCCCGCTCGCGGCGCTCGCGGCGCTCGCGGTCACGATCGCGACCGGCGCGGGCCTCGGCTGCCGAGGCAAAGCGCGCGGTCGCTGGGGGGGCGGGGGGACGCGGCGCCGGAGGTGGCGCTTTTGCTTCCTCCACCTCGACCTCAGCCGGGGGCGGGGCCTCCTCCAGACGCATCGTCAAACTGATGCGCTTGCTTTGCGGGTCAACCTCGAGGACCCTGACCTTGACCTTATCGCCAACCTTGACCACATCCTCCACCCGGTTTACCCGCGTGTTGGAGAGGGCGGAGATATGCACCAGGCCATCACGCCCAACGCCGATGTCAACGAACGCGCCGAAGGGGGCGATGCCGCTCACCGTGCCCTCGAGGATCTGACCAACCTCCAGGCTCTGCATTTTCTGGCTGCGCTGGGCGCGGCGCAGACTCAGGCTGATGCGCGTGCCTTCGGGGTCAACTTCAAGCACCTTGAACTGCAAGCGGTCCCCAACCTTCACCGCGTCCTCAGGCTTTTCGACCCGTCCCTCGGCCAGTTCGCTGACATGGATCAGGCCATCCTTGCCCACGCCGATATCGGCAAAGGCGCCGAAGGGCGCATAGCCGGTAATGACCCCTTCAACCACATCGCCGACCTTGAGCGACGCCAGGCGCTCTTTGTCAACCTCGGCGCGCTTGGGGCGACCACGTCCGCCGCGGGCGCCCTCGCCCTTCTCGCCCGTACCCGTGCGCATTGTCAGACTGATACGCTTGGCGTCCAGATCGACACTCTTCACCCGGACCCTGACCGTATCGCCGATCTGCACCAGGTCCGAGGGGGTATCAATGCGCGTGTCGCTCATCTCGGAGATGTGCACCAACCCATCGCGCCCGACGCCGATATCCACGAAGATGCCATAGAGGGCGATCGAGGTCACACGGCCCTCGAGTTCCATGCCGGGCTGGAGATCCTTCAGCTTGCGCGGGCGGGTAGTTTCCTCGGCCACAGGCACAAAACTGGCGCCAGCGGCAGCTTCTTCCGTTTCGGTTGCGGGGGCATCCGCAGTTGCCTCCGCCGGTGTCTCGCCCCCATCCGGGGACGCTGCAGTCGGAGCGACCGGAGCCTCCGCGGTTGCGCTCTCCGGGGCATTCAGCGCCTCCACCCCATCGGGTGAGGTTGCCGTGGCCGAGTCAGCATCACTCGCGCCAGACGCCCCGGCGACCTCCTCCGCAGACATCGCCGGGGGCACGGGCGTCGCCGTCTCTGCCGCAGCCAGTGTCGTTGCCGATGGCTCGACCGTCACCGCCTCAGGCTCCCCAGCCGTGGTCTCAGGGGTAGGCTGCGCGGCGGCCCCAGCCGTCTGCTCCGGCGTGGCAGCCTCGCTCTGAGCGGCCGGAGCGTCCGCTGCGTCGAGCAGCGGGTGTTGCAGCTCGCTCTCGGCGGACTCTTCCCTACGTACCTGATCGGTCATCTGCTCCCTTCCTCCTGGTGTATGGAACCGTTTTACACTTGCATCTGGCGGCGAACGGCCTGCACCAGCCCTCCATCGCGCAGATCTTCTAACCGGTAGTAGGCGCCCTTCAGATGTTCGGCGAGTCGTCGCGAGAGACCACGCTCGAAATTGGGGTGCTCGGTATCAATGACAATGGCGCGGATCGCGTGGGCGGCGATCATATCGGCGATCTGATAGGCCTCTTGCTGCGGCGGCAGGTTGCCGATGGCAACGTTGGCCTGCCCATCGGTGAGCAGCACCATGAGCGGCAGGATCTCTTCATCCTGGCGCCGCGCCCGCTCCAACAGTTCAAACGCGGTCAACATGCCTCGCGCCAGGGGCGTTTTCCCGCCGGTGGGCATGGTTTGCAGGCGTTTCTGGGCCAGTTCCACGCTACTGGTGAGGGGCAGCAACACGCGCGCGAAATCGCGCTGGAAGCTCACCAGCCCGACCCGGTCGCGACGCTGGTAGGCATCGCGCAGCAGAGACAGCACGGCGGCCTTGGTGGCCTGCATTCGCTCTTCGGCAGCCATGCTCCAGCTCGCGTCGACCACAAAACAGACGGCGTTGCGTGTCCGGCGCACACGGACCTTCTGGCGCAGATCGGTTTTGCGGATGAGCAACCTGGGCCGACGCTGGCGGGGCAGAGCGATGGTATGGTTCAGCTCATCGCGGCGCTTGCGCTGGTAAATGGCAGCCTCGCGGAGGGTGGCGTCGAAGGCCAGGTCGGTCACTCGCTCGACACGCCGGCTTTTGATGTAGCGCCCCTGTTTGCGCGGGGTACGGGTGCGTGAGCGCTTGCCTGCGGCCCGGCGCATCTGCCTGTCGCTGGCCCCTTCGAGCCGGCGAGGGCGAAAGAGGACGCCGGCTTCGTACAGCTTGCCACTGCTGGTCTGCGATAGGGCCGGGTTCGCATCGGCGCCGCTGGCGCTGCCCACCGGGGCAACCGAGCCATTGCCCTGACCCGGGTCGTCGCCGCTCTCGCCGTGGTCAAGCGGTTCGCCGCCCTCAGCCTTTTTTTTTAGCTCGTCGGCAGCATTGCCGTTCGCGGTCTTGCCGCTGCGTTCGAGGATCTGGCTGATGCGCTGTTCGTCGAGCTGGATCTCCGAGAAAGGCTGGCGGCGCATGCGGTGGGGCAGGGCCAGCTCGGCGGCGATGCGGATGTCTTCGACCGTCACCCAGGTGCGGTTGCGCCAGGCGGCGTGGGTGCGGGCAGTTTCGAGAATGGTCAGATCGGCGCGGTGGCCATCCACGCCCAGTTCCAGGCACAGGCTGGCGACGGCGGCCATATCGCTGCGGTCGATCTGCACGGCCGGCAGCACCTCGCGAGCTGCCACCACCTGGGCGGCCAGTTCGTCCTCTTCCCGTTGCCACTGAGCGATGAAGCCCTGCGGGTCGGCCTCATAGGCCATACGCCGCTCGATCACCGCCACACGCGAGGCGACATCGGTCAGCCCGGTCACCTCCACGGCCAGGCCGAAGCGATCGAGCAACTGGGGCCGCAGTTCACCCTCTTCAGGGTTCATCGTGCCCACGAGAATAAAGCGCGCGGGATGCGAAATGCTCACCCCTTCACGTTCAACCGTATTGACACCCATAGCGGCAGCGTCGAGCAGCAGGTCAACCAGATGATCGTCGAGCAGGTTCACCTCGTCGACATAGAGCAAGCCCCGGTTAACCTGGGCCAGCAGGCCCGGCTCGAAGCGCCGCTGCCCCTCGGTGATCGCATGCTCCAGATCCAGCGCGCCGACCACCCGATCTTCCGACGCCGAGACCGGCAACTCAACCAGGCGCGTGGGGCGCACGAGGGTGGGCAGCGGCTCACCCGTAGCGGCGCGACTCTGGCAGACCTGGCACAGGCCGACCGGGCGGTCGGGCAGGCAGGAGTAGGGACAGCCTTCAACCACCGTGATCGGCGGGAGGAGCCGCGCCAGCGCCCGCACAGCCGTGGATTTGGCTGTGCCTTTCTCCCCACGGATCAGCACGCCGCCAATGCGCGAGTTGATCGCGTTGAGAATGAGGGCGCGCTTGAGCCGCTCCTGGCCAACAATCGCGGTGAATGGGTAGATTGGGCGTTGGGAGGAAATTGTCACGGCAATAAAAATCTTCCAGCCCAGGGCGAGCCAGAAGCTCTAGCGACAACGCTCTGTTATGCGGAGACAGCCACGACACAAGGCGCCTGTAGCAGTCGACCGGACACGTGATCACCCGCACGTCTCAACGTGATGCCCCGGGCCTATACCGGGGTGTATTGTCTCATAAGGCAGAGGAAAAGTCAAATCGGCAAACAACCCGAGCATCGGGGAACCCGTGGTTCCCCAACCCCTCGCCTGCCGGGATGGCCTGCCCGCCCGGGCCGTGGCGCCCGGCCCGAGGTACGTCTTCACATTTGGGGTAAGGCGTCACCCCGGGTGCGCGGGCGTCCCGCCCGCAATGGCCTGGATGCGGGCAAGATGCCCGCGCACCCCGGGAGAAGTGTGAACACATACCCCCGCGGGCGCTGGCGTGAGCAGCGGCTTGCGCTCGTGCTATAATGCGCTTGTCATGGTGGACCGTGGTGTGGTCGAGGCTACAGTACGCGCAGGTGAGTCCTGTCGAAGCAATGCGGCGCATCTGGCGATTTCGCTTGCAGGCGTTGCCAGGGAAGCGTAGCGCCAGGAGCGTGACGCGCTCCCGGAACTGTCCCTTGCACGACCCGCTGCCAGGCTGAAGCATCGGAGAGCCGTCGGAGAAGTTCTGTGGGTTTCAATCCGATTAACTCGCTGTTTGGAGCATTCAGCCGTGACCTGGGGATTGACCTGGGCACGGCAAACACGCTTGTCCACGTCCGTGGCAAGGGCATTGTCATCAGTGAACCTTCGGTGGTGGCGATTGATGCCAAGACCAAGCAGGTTCACGCGGTAGGCGCCGAGGCCAAGGCGATGGTGGGCAAGACGCCTGCCAATATTATTGCCGTGCGCCCGCTGAAAGATGGGGTGATTGCCGACTTCGACGTGGTCGAGAAGATGCTCGCCTACTTCATCAAGAAGGCACACGCCCACTCCGCGGTCCGTCTGATGGACCCGCGCCCGCGTGTGGTGGTAGGGGTGCCCTCGGGCGTGACCGAGGTGGAGAAGCGGGCCGCCCGCGATGCGACCCTCAACGCGAAGGCGCGCGAGGCCTATGTGGTTGAGGAGCCGATGGCGGCGGCAATCGGCGCCGGGTTGCCGGTGGACGAGCCGATCGGTAGCATGATCGTTGACATCGGCGGTGGCACCACCGAAGTCGCGGTGATCTCCCTGGGCGGGATCGTTATCAACCACTCCATTCGCACCGCAGGCGATGAGATTGACGAGGCGATCATTCAATTCGCCCGCCGCGAGTATAACCTGCTGATTGGCGAACGCATGGCCGAACGGGCCAAGATCGCCGCCGGCTCGGCCTACCCGCTCGAAGAGGAGATCAAAGTCGTGTTGCGCGGGCGCGACCTGCTCACCGGGTTGCCCAAGGCGGTTGAGGTCAGCTCGGTCGAGATCCGCGAGGGCATTGCCGGCCCGGTGAACGCGATTGTGCAGGAGGTGCGTCTGGCCCTGGAGGAAACGCCTCCCGAACTGGTCGCCGATGTTATGGAGCACGGCATTACCCTGGCCGGGGGCGGCTCGCTGCTCCACGGTCTCGATAAGCGCATCGCCGCCGAAACAAAGATGCCGGTGCATATCGCCGAGGACCCTCTGTCGTGTGTCGCCCGAGGCGCCGGGAAAATGGTTGAGAACTTCGGCCAGAATAAGGTCTACCAGGATATTCTGACCCGCAGCCAGAATACCCGCCGGGCCAGGTTGTAACCCCGGAGGGGCAGACTTCACCGGCTCTGGAACCTTGTGAGGCCCACCGTCGCCACGCAGCCGCTCTGGCCGGCCCCCACGCCTATGCGCGATTTCCTTGACGATCATCCCATCAAGTTGCGTCGTGAGCGCTCACCCGTGCCCGGGTCGCTGCGCCCGTTCGTGCTGGCGATAGGGCTGTGTCTGCTGGCGGGGCTGCTGGTGTTTCTCGATCGGCGCGGGGTGATCACCCCTGCCCGGCAGGCGGTGCAATCGCTGACGGCCCCTGTGGCCCAACGCCTCACGAGCCTGCGCGACGAGGCCGGCGCGTTCATCACTGCGCCGCGGGGCGCCGCCGCCCTCGAGGCGCGCATCGCCGCCCTTGAGCGCGAAAATGGCGAGTTGCGCAATCAGGTGCTGCGCCTGGAGCAGGTTCAGGTGGAGAATGCCTTCCTGCGTCAGCAACTGGCGATCCAGCAGGCGCATCCCTGGACATTGCTCGGCGCCGAGGTGACGGTGCGCTCGCCCGACGCGGGCCGGCGCATGATCACCATCGCGCGGGGCAGCCGCGAGGGGCTGCGGCCGGGGATGGCGGTCATTAGCCAGTTGCCCGGCACGCCCGCGGCGCTAATCGGCATCATTGAGACCACCGGTCCCCACGCTGCCGACGTGCTGCTGATCACCGATATCTCCAGCCAGGTGAGCGGCCGGGTGATCCACCAGGGCCGCGCCGAAGTGGGGCTGGTGCAGGGCCAGTGGCAACGTGGGTCGCGTCTGCGACTCGGCCAGATTACTCGCGCCCTGGAGCTGGCCCCCGGCGATACGGTGGTCACTGCCGGATTGACCGCGGCGCTCCGGTTGCCCTTCGAGCTGGCCGCTATTCCGCCGAATATCCCGATCGGGAGTGTGGAGGCGGTGCGCGTGATTGACCAGTACCAGATCGCGGAGGTGCGACCCTTCGTTGATCCCGACCAGGTGCGCTACGTGTGGGTGATCCTCAGCCAAGAAGATTAGAAGTGGCCCTGGCCCACGAGGTGGGGCGGATTATCGGGCTGTTTGCGCTGGCCTGCGTGCAGGTGACCCTCCTCGGCCTGCCGTCGGGTTTCACCCTGCCGCTGGTGCCGGTGCTGGTGATCTGCAGGGCGTTGCTCGGCGTAAGTGACGCCTTTCCCGATGTGGGCCTCGGTCGGGCGCTGCGCTGGGCGCTCTACGGGGGCCTGGCCCTCGATGTGTTTGGCGCCACGCCGCTGGGAGCGCATGCGCTGGCCCTGCTCCTGGGGGTTCTGGTGGTCGCCGCGTTGACGCGCCAGTTGCGCGTGGAGCGGCCAGTCGTGCCACTGCTCGCCGTGCTCGTTGGGATGCTGATCTACGAGACAGTACTGGCTCTGTTCTTGCAGCCGGGCGCAATCGAGTGGCGCAGCTATCTGTTGATGGTGGTGCTACCCAGTGTGGTGATTGCCCTGGCGCCGACGCTGCCACTGTTCTTTATGCTGCGCCGGGTGCTCCGCGGCCAGGGGTGAGGTTTCGGGGCAAGCAGAGAGCCCCGTACTCCCTCAAGCGGCTTCAGGGGCGGACAGAACCTATGGGCGCCGAAGGCGTGATGGCGTTGGGATGCGCTGGTTGGCTCCCGCCCCCGGACCCTCTCCCGCGTGCATTCAGGGGCGGACAGAACCTATGGGCGCCGAAGGCGTGATGGCGTTGGGATGCGCTGGTTGGCTCCCGCCCCCTCCCCCGCTCCAGCTTCGCTGGAGCGCCTGCGCTGAGCCTGTCGAAGCGGGGAGACCAGCGCCGCGCGCGGGGGCGTTCCAATGCGGTCCAAGCCACGTTGCCCCGGATGTTCTGTCCGCTCTTAAACCCGCGTGTAGGAGAGGGGAGACCAGCGCCGCGCGCGGGGGCGTTCCAATGCGGTAGAAGTTGCATTCCACAAATGTTCTATCTACCTTTAAACATCTACGAGCTTGTATTCACCTGAGCGAGGTTCGTGAGAGGGTAGCGCCCTCTCGCGCCCTCCCGATCCGGTTATGTCACGCTTGACCGTGCTGCGCGTGGCGCTGATGCTGGTGGTTGCCGTACTGGTGGGGCGCCTGTACATGGTGCAGGTGGCTGACCACGAGAGCCGTCGCTACAGCGCCGATGTAGCCGTGACAACGCGCCGCTACATCACGGTACCGCCGCGACGGGGCGAGATCTTTGCCGCCGATGGCCGGACCCTGCTCGCCGAGAGCGTACCGATCTACAATCTGGCGGTCGTTCCCGGACGCCTGCCCTCGCGCGCAACTGAGCCGGAACGGCGCGCCGCAGTGCTTGCGCGCTTGAGCCAGGTGGCAAGCCTGACCAGCACGCTCACCCTTTCGCCCACAAGTGTGCTGGCCGAACGGCCCACCCTGCGTGCCGCTCTGAGCAAGCTGCAGGCCCCGGCGCCGGGCGCCGGGCCGGAACTGAGCTTCACCGTGGCTCCGGACGATAGCCTGCGGGCACTGGAACTCAGCCGGACCTACGGCGATGTGCTCACCCTGAGCAACCCGATTGAAGACCTGATCACCCGGCAGGACCTGCGAGGCTACCAGGGAGTAGTGATCAAAGAAGACATCAGCCCTGAACTGGCGCTGGCGATCCGCGAAAACAGCAACTACCTCCCCGGGGTGGAAGTCATCGAAGCGTACCGGCGGCGCTACCCGCTGAGCGGGACGATCCCTTCGCTCTCGCACCTGCTCGGGTACACCGGGCGGATCAACGAATGTGAGCTGCTGGCGGCCAATCCAGCCAGTTCGTGGCTCACGGCGCTGGTAGACGTACTGGGCTACGCGGGGCGCTGCGGGCTGATCGTTAAACCCATTGATCCGCCAAGCATCGGCTTTCCCCCGTATGCGCTCGATGACCGGATCGGGAAGGACGGGCTGGAGGCGGCCTACGAGAGCGAGTTGCGCGGGCGCGCCGGGGTCGAGAGCCTGCTGGTTGATGTGCTGCAACGCCCCAGCAGCGCGGCAGAAACCGTGCGCCCGGTGGAGCACGGCCATAACCTCGTGCTCACCATCGACGCCGCCTACCAGGCCGAGGTGGAGCGTATCCTGCGCCGCTGGATCGCCGAAGGCGAGCGGCGTCGCCAGAACGCGCGTGAAGCTTACAAACTCGACTACGCCCCGATCTTCGCTGGCGCCGCCGTGGTGCTCGATCCGCGCGATGGGCGCGTGCTGGCGCTGGTCTCGCTGCCGGCTTATGATAACAATATCTGGGTTGACCCGGCGCGCCGCGAGGAGCTGCTGGCCCTGCTCACCCGCAGCGACCCGGAGGCGCTGGCCGAGTTGCTGCGGCAGGCGCCGCTGACCAACCGGGCCATCAGCGGGCAGTATCCGCCAGGCTCGACGCTCAAGCAGTTTGTGGGCGCGATCGCGCTCCAGGAGAGGGTGATCGCCCCGGATACGCGGCTGCGCGATCCGGGTGTGCTCAAGTTGATCGAGCGCAACGGCGCGCCCTTCGAGCTGCCGAACTCGGTTCGCAACCGCGACAATGGCGAACTTACGGTGATAGACGCCCTGCGCCTCTCCTCGAACGTGTTTTTCGCCTCGGTAGCCGGCGGCAACGATCAGGCCACCAACCTCGACGCGCGGGCGCTCCGCATCCGCGGGCTGGATATTGACCGGCTGGTGCAGGGGTTGGAGTGGTTCAACCTGGGGCGCGTCACCGGCATTGATCTGGCGGGTGAAGCCCCGGGCCTGGTGCCGACCAAGACCTGGAAGGCCCAGGTCAAACGCGAAGTCTGGACCACCGGCGACACCTACAACACCGCAATTGGACAGGGCGACATGCTGGTTACACCGCTGCAACTGGCGGTAGCGGCGGGCAGCATCGCGCGCGACGGGACGATCTATCGCCCCCACGTCGTTGCGGCGATCACCGATGGCAGCGGGGCCGTGGTGCGGCAGATCGGCCCCGAACCGCTCGGTCGCGCGCCGGTGGATCCGGCGTTCCTGCAAGTTATTCGCGAAGGCATGCGCGAGTCGGTAACCAACGGCCTGAACATCGCCGCGCGGGAGGAATGCTCGGGCCTGCGCATTGCCGGCAAAACGGGCACCGCCGAGTTCGGGCCTCTCATCGAGCGCGCCGACGGTCGCTTCGTGCGCCAGAGCCATGCCTGGTTCGTTGGCTTCGCGCCCTATGAGGACCCCCAGGTGGTGGCGGCGGTGCTGCTAGAGGGTGTTGGCGACCTCAACGACGGCTCGTCAACCATGGCCGTGCCAGCAGTTACCCAGATGCTCCAGGCCTTCTTCGGCACCGCGCCCCCCGCCAATCCTGCCCCCTTCTGCCCGGCTATGCCCCCCGACCCTGAACCGGCTCCGCCAACGATAGGCCGCGGTTGAGTCGTCCGCCAGAGGAGCGCCTGCAACATCCTGGTTTTCGCGCCCTGCGGAGCGCGCAGCGCCCATTGAAGGACTACGGCTTGCGCTTCGCCGCGGGCGGGGGTATGGGGAAACCCGGTTTCCCCATTTCCCAACCGCTGTTGGGAGCGGCTGGCGCCCCCCACCGGCAGGGGGTATGGGGAAACCCGGTTTCCCCATATGTTCACCTCAGTCGTCCATGCGGCTGCGCCGCACAACGCCGGAATGAAAATAGTATCGTTCTTGGGAGGGCTGCGCCCTCCCAAACCCTCCCCGCGGGCGGGTTGGTTCCTGGGAGGGCTGCGCCCTCCCAAACCCTCCCGCGGGCGGGCTATGTTCACCTCAGACGGTCATGCGCATGGCGCACAACGCCAGAATGA
>CAKZKA010000044.1 GCA_937120965.1 uncultured Chloroflexota bacterium | reverse complement strand
GGGAGGGTTTGGGAGGGCTGCGCCCTCCCGAGAGCAAATAGTTTCATGCTGGGGCGGTTGGGGGAAGGGGAAACCGGGTTTCCCCACGCTCCTGCCGATGGGGGCGCCGGGCGCCCGGGGAGATTGCCCGTATCAATCCCAGCGACGCTCGTCCACAAACGGTTTGGCGTCGTCGGGCAGTCTGGGAACGACCTCGACGCGGCAGTGGAGCTTGAGCGCCTCGTGCAGGGCGGCCTCAACGGCGGCGCTCACCGTGGCAGGGTCGGTGTCGCTCGTTGGCACTACCCGACAGATCAGGTCATCGCGGTGGCTTTCGCGCACCACCACCGCCTGGTAAGCGGCCACGCCCGCGATGGCGCGCACCGTCTCGTCAATATGGCGCGGATGCACGAACAGCCCGCGCACTTTGACACTGTCGCCGCTGCGTCCGAGCCAGCCCACCAACCGCGGCGTGGGGATGACTGTGGCCGGGCCAGGCTCCATCACCGCTGAGAGGTCGCCCACAGCGAAACGCACCAGGATGTAGTCGCGGCGAAAGAGCGTCACCACAACCTCGCCGGTCTGACCGGGCGGCAGCGGCTCACCGCTGTTCAAATCGCAGACCTGCACCAGGGCGTCGGAGGGCAGATGCCAGCCCTGGCGTTCGGGGCCGTTGTAGCCCAGGTTGCCCGCTTCAGCGGTGCCGTAGCCATCGTAGACCAGGATGCCATACTGCTCTTCGAAGAGCGCCCGCAGCGAGGGCGGCAGTGGTTCGGCGGCCACAAAGGCCTTGTTCAGCGGCCAGACCCGCGGATCGTGGCCCAGTTCCACGGCCTTCTCCAGCAGGGCCTTCAGGTAGCTCGGCAACCCGGCATAGGCGGTAACGCCGAGGCTGGCTATGGCCTCGATCTGCTGCTGCTGCGCGCCGATCCCCGCCGGGATCACCGTGCAGCCAACGGCGCGGGCGCCCTCCTCGAACATCACCCCGGCGGGCGTCAGATGATAGCCGAAGCAGTTGAGCACCACATCGCCCGGCCCAAAACCGGCGGCGCGAAAGGCCGGCGCCCAGCGCCACGAGTCCGGCTCGTCCGGTTCAGGGTCATAGATCGGGCCAGGCGACTGGAAGATCCGCCGCAGGGTCGAAAGCGGCACCGTCAGCATCCCGCCGAGTCCCGGCCCCTGGCGCTGGATCTCGACCAGATGCTCCTTGCGCAACACCGGCAGGCGTGACAGCTCGGCGGCGCTCTGTATCGCCGTGGGATCCAACCCGGCGGCGTCCATCCGCTGGCGAAAGGCGGGCGAGTGGTCGTAGCCATAGGCGACAATCTCGCGCACCCGCTGGTCAAAACTGGCGTAGAAAGCCTGGAGATCCATGGCGCCTCATTATTGCTTGGGATGGGCGTGGGAAAACGCGGTTATTCCTGTGCGCGATAGGGAGGGGAATGGGGACACCCGGTTTCCCCATGCTCAGGATAGCCAGCGCTTGCGCCGTTTGTAATGTTTGACTTCGCGGTAACTCTTGCGCCCGCCGACTTCGTTCAACCCCAGGTAGAACTCGCGCACATCGGCATTGTCTTTCAGGTCTGCGGGCGAGCCATCGAGCACGATGCGCCCGTTTTCCATAATATACGCATGGTCGGCGGCATCGAGGGCCAGGCGCGCATTCTGCTCAACCAGCAGGATGGTCGTGCCCTGCTCCTGGTTGATACGCTTAATGATGCGGAAGATCTCTTCCACCAGCAGCGGCGCCAGGCCCAGGGAGGGTTCATCGAGCATAATCAGCCGGGGGCGGGCCATCAGCGCCCGTCCGATGGCGAGCATCTGCTGCTCGCCACCGCTGAGGAAGCCCGCCGTCTGATTCCGGCGCTCTTTCAGGCGCGGAAAGTAGTTGTAGACCAGTTCCAGATCCTGAGCGAAACCGCCGATCCCACGGGTATAGGCCCCGGCGCGCAGGTTTTCTTCGACCGTCAGATGCTCGAAGACGCGCCGCCCCTCCATGACCTGGAAGACACCCATGCGCACAATCGAGGCCGCGTCTTTTTTGTGGATGGGCTGGTCGAGAAAGCGGATCTCGCCGTCAGTAACCTCGCCGTTCTCCGGCTTGAGCAGCCCCGAGATGGCCTTGAGCGTTGTGCTCTTTCCCGCGCCGTTGGAGCCGAGCACGGCGACGATACGGCCCTCTGGCACCTCCAGCGACAAACCTTTAAGTACCAGGACCACATCGTTGTAGATGACCTCGATGTTGTTCAGGGAGAGCATAGTTCCTTGCCCACGGGAGCGCGCAGCGCCCTGGTATACGCGATAAAGGCGCAACGATCACCGGAAGTTGGGAGGGTCTGGGAGGGCTGCGCCCTCCCAGAAACTACGATTTCATCCCGGCAGTGTGCGGCTGCGCTGCTACCTGGCCGAAATGAAGTCGGTGATCGCCGCCCACGTGCCGTTCTCAACCCGGAAGATCCGCAGGGACTTTGCGCCAGCGTGGTCAGTGTCGCTGAAGACGATCGGCTGGGTCACGCCGCCGGTGTCAATCGCTCCCATAGTCTGGAGCGTATTGCGGATATTCTCGCCGGTCAGCTCCTTGCCATCGGCCAGGGTCTTCTCGATCCCCGCCACCAGGATGGACATGGCCGTCCAGCCCTGGACGAAGGTGCTATCGGCGCCGCCGTAGTCAATACCCTTCTCCTTTGCAAACTCCAGGGCCACTCTGGCCCCTTCGGCTGCGGGGTCGAAGGGGATGGCGCCGACCACGCCCTCAGCATCGGCGCCGGCGAGCTTGATCAGCAGTTCATTGGCGCACCAGTTCAAGCAGACGAACTGGATGTCCAGCCCCAGGCTTTTGGCGTTCTTGATGGCCAGGGCCGCCGGGGTGGAGACGTTCTGCAAGAAGACGTAGTTGGCGCCGAAGTCGCGGATCTGGGTAAGCTGAGGCGTCAGGTCAGTTGCGCCGCGGGGCGAGGGCACCTCCAGCGGCGTCTCGACGCCATTGGCCTCAGCAAAGGCTGTGCCATCGGCCAGGGGCGAACGCCCGAAGGGGCTATCGTTGAACAGGTAGGCGAACTTCGGCGCGTCGCTGTTGCCCTTCGCTTTCCAGTCCTCCAGCGCCCACTTCATGGCGATGATCATCTGGTCCGAATAGGTCGGCGCCACCAGGAAGTTGAAGGGCGTCTTGGCAGGATCGGCAAGCTCTGCCGAGTAGGAGGCCGAGATGAAGGGGATCTGATCCTCGGAGATGCGGCCCTTGAGCGCCTCGGTATCACCCGTGCCCCAGCCTGAGAAGACCACCACCCTGTCCTGAGTGACGAACTGGGTGTAGAGTTCTTCGGCCCGTGGCACCTCGTAGGCATAGTCCTGGCTGATCAGTTGCAACTGGCGTCCAGCCACGCCGCCGTTGGCGTTGCGCCAATCAATGTAGGCAATCTGTCCCTTGGAGTAGGGGGTTCCCACGTCTGCCGTCGCACCGGTGAGGTCGAAGATCGCGCCGATCTTGATCGGCTCGCCGGCTGGGGCTGGTGTCGGGCCGGCGCCGGTTGCTCCTCCGCCGCCGGTTGTTCCGCCAGTGCCGGGCGCCGGCTGGCCGCACGCCGCCAGCACCAGCGCCAGCGCCAGCAGCAGTGCCAGCATTCCGAACCGTCGTTGGTCGTTACCCATCGTGTCCTCCTTTGCTCATCAACACTCGCTGCGACTGTGCCGCACACCGCGGGACCGGATATCTATCGTTCTCGGAAGGGCATAGCCCTCCCAAACCCTCCCCTCGGCTTCCGGGGCTCAGTAACTGAATGGCCAGAGCCGGAAATAATCCTTGACGTTGCGCCACATCTTGACGATGCCTTCAGGCTCGAAGATCAGGAAGAGGATGATCGCCAGACCGAAGGCGCCCTGCTGCATGTACGGCAGGTAGCTGTTGATCTGCGGTACGGCGCCGCTCAGCGCGCGGGCGAGGTTCGAGAGGAACGCGGGCAGCAGGGTCATGAAGGCCGCGCCGTAGATCGAGCCTGAGACGCTGCCCAGCCCGCCGATGATGATCATTGCCAGGTAGAGAATACTGGTGTCAATGGTAAAGCGTTCCCAGGAGATGATGCCGCGGTAATGGGCCGTGAGCGCGCCCGCCATGCCGGCGAAGAACGACGACGTGGCGAAGGCCAGCAACTTGTAGCGGAAGAGATCGACCCCGATCACCTGGGCGGCGATGTCCTGGTCGCGAATGGCGACGAAGGCCCGTCCGGTGCGGCTACGGAAGAGGTTGCTGACGAAGATCACCGTCAGAATGAGACAGCCCACTGTCACCCAGTAGAAAGCGAAATCGGGGTTGCCAATCGCCGTCATCGGAATACCGAAGATGTTGCTGGTTTCGCGAGGGATCGACAGCGACTCGCCGATGCCCAGCAGTTTGCCGTGGGTGAGCACCCAGGTGATGATCTCCTGGGCCGCCAGGGTGGCAATCGCCAGGTAGAGGCCCTTGAGGCGCAGCGAAGGCAGCCCGAAGAACGCGCCCACCGCGGCGGTAAACAGGCTGGCGATTGGCACCGTCAGCCACATCGGCAGATCGAGCCGCGCGGCCATCAACCCGGCGCTGAAGGCGCCCACGGCCAGGAAACCGCCCTGCCCGATACTGATCTGGCCGGTATAGCCGACCAGAATGTTCAGCCCGATCGCCCCGATGGCAGCGATAGCGATCGTATTGGCCAGATTGAGCCAGTAGCGGTCGGCGAACCAGGGAAAGACCAGCACAGCTACCAGCACCAGGGCGATACGCAGCCGCTGCGGCCAGTAAGGCCGCAGGGCCATATCCGCCGCGTAGTTCGTATGGAATGTTCCGCTCTGCATGGCCTCCCCTTATACCAGTTCTGCTTGGATCAGCTCCACAGCTCCACAACCCTACAGCTCCGCAAAGCCCTCTGTGGAGGTGTGGAGCTGAACCGGACAATGCGGTGGCTGCATAACCCTTCTGAAACCATGTCTCCCGCCTCACACCCGCTCGATGAACCGCTGGCCAAACAGCCCGTAGGGGCGCACGAGCAGGATGAACAGCAGAATAATGAACGGAACCACTTCGCCCATACCCAGTTCGGGCGGGAGGTAGCCGCCAGCGTAGGATTGCAGCAAGCCGATGATCAGCCCACCGATAATCGCGCCGGGGATGCTATCCAGACCACCGAGGATCACCACCGGAAAGACCAGCAACCCCACCCGGGCGATCGAGCCGGACACGCCGCCGAAGATGCTCATCAGCAGAATCCCGCCTACCGCCGCCGTCACCGCCGCGATGGCCCAGGCGACGGCCCAGACCCGCTTCACGCTGATGCCCATGCTCAGGGCGGCCTGCTGATCGTCGGCCACAGCGCGCATGGCGATCCCTTCGCGGCTGAAGCGGAAGAAGAGCGTCAGCAGGACGAAGAGCACCAGCGCCAGGAAAATGGCCCAGATCTTATCCACCCCCACACTGGCGCCGAAGATCGTCAGCGTATCGCGGGGCAGAAACTGCGGCGCGGGGCGGGGTGTCACTCCCCAGATTGCGCCAACAATGGCCCGGAGCAGAGAGGAGAGGCCAATCGTGACCATGATCACCGAAATGGCCGGCTCGCCGATCAACGGGCGCAGCACCAGTTGTTCGATCAGCACGCCAACGACCGCGGCGAGCAGCACGGCCACCACCACGCCCACCGGCCACCACAGGCCGATCTGTTCGACGGTCATGTACGTCAGGTAAGCGCCGATCAGCAGCAGTTCGCCCTGGGCAAAGTTGATCACGTCACTACTCTTGTAGATCAGCACAAAGCCCAGGGCCACCAGGGCGAAGATTGCGCCATTGGCGACCCCGCTCATCGTGAGTTGGATGAGTTTCTCCATAAGCCCCCATGCGGCTGCGCCGGACAACGACAAGATAAGAACCGGTTGTTTTCTGGGAGGGCGCAGCCCTCCCAAACCCTCCCGTCAAGGAGGAGTATGGGGAAGCCCGGTTTCCCCCCCTGGTTCAGCCCAGCGCCACCCGCGCCGCCTGGCGCTCACCGGCGGGCGCCGGGGGCGCCTCCATCTCCTCGATCCGCAGCCGGGTCTTGATCAGCGCCGTGCGTCCGTCCTGGTAGGTGATCGTTGTCTCCAGTTCCAGTTCTTGCTGGTCGCTGTAGAGCGCGTCCACGATCTCCTCGTAGCGCTGGGCCACCAGGCGTCGGCGCACCTTGCGCGTGCGGGTCAGCTCGCCGTCATCGGCGTCAAGCTCTTTATGCAGCAACAGGAAGCGCCTGATCCGCGCCGCGGGAGGCAGATCGGCATTGGCGCGCTCGACGTCGCGGCGAATGAGGGCGTAGACCTGCGGCTTCTGAGCCAGGTCGGTGTAGGTGGTGTAGGAGATCTGCCGGCTCTCGGCCCACTTGCCGACGTTGGCAAAATCGATGTTGATCATCGCCGTAACGAAGGGCCAGTCGCCGCCGAAGACCACCGCCTCCTTGATGAAGGGGCTGAACTTCAGCTTGTTCTCGATGAACTGGGGCGAGAACTTCGTGCCATCGTGGAGGGTCATCACATCCTTGGCCCGGTCAATGACGATCAGTTGCCCGTCCTCATCGAAGTAGCCCGCGTCGCCGCTGTGCAGCCAGCCGTCGTGCAGGGCCTCGACGGTGGCCTCGGGGTTCTTGTAGTAGCCGATGAACACCGAGGGACTCTTGACCAGGATCTCGCCATTGTCGGCGATGCGGATCTCGGTGTTGGGCAGAGGTGTGCCCACCGTTTGAAACTTGATCTGCCCATCGCGGTGGATCACGCTCAGACCGGCGCTCTCGGTCTGCCCGTAGACCTGCTTGAGGTTAACGCCAAGGGCGTGGTAGAAGCGAAAGACGTCAGGGCCGAGGGCTGCGCCGCCGGTATAGGCCCGTTTAAGGAAGCGCAGCCCCAACTGATCCTTGAGCGGCTCGAAGACGCACAGGCGCGCCAGGCCGTACTGCAACCGCAGCAGCGCCCCCGGGCGTTTGCCGCTGAAGCGAGCGTCGGCCATAGCGTAGCCCTGGCGCATAGCCCACTCGTACATGGCCCGCTTGAGGCGCGTGGTGTCCTGAATCTTCACCTGCACCTGCGAGAGCATATTCTCCCAGATGCGCGGGGGAGAGAACATCACCCGCGGGCCGATCTCGCGGATGTTCTCCTGCACCGTGCTCGCCGATTCGGGGAAATTGATGGTGAAGCCGCACTGCAACCCTGCGGCCACGGTAATCATCTGCTCGCCGACCCAGGCCAGGGGCAGGAAGCTCACGAACTCGTCATCCGGCCCGAGCGGATCCACCGCAAGCAGGCCCGCGCCCTGGCTGATCAGGTTGCGATGGGTCAGCATGGCCAGTTTGGGCGTGCCAGTGGTGCCCGAGGTGGTGGAGAGAATGGCGACATCGTCTGGCTGACCTTGAGCCAGTTCAGCCTCGAACAGACCGGGATGGTTGCTGTCGTAAGCGCGTCCAAGCTCTTCGATATCGGGGAAATGGGCCAGGTAAGGCTCGCGGTAGCCACGCATACCCTTCGGCTCGTAGTAGATTACCTTGAGCACGTTGGGCAGTTCGGGCCAGATCTCGATGATTTTATCAACCTGCTCCTGGTCCTCAACCACAATCACCCGCGCCTCGGCGGCCTCGAGTACATACTTAACCTCGTTTGCCACCGAGTCCTGATACACGCCCACCGAGGCGCCGCCGATAGCCTGGGCGGCCAGTTCGGCGTAGAGCCATTCCGGGCGATTATCGCCAATGATCGCCACCTTGTCGCCCCGTTGCAGGCCGAGGGCGCGCAGGCCCATCGCAAATGCCCGCACGTGCGCGGCAAACTGGCGCCACGTTACAGTCTGCCAGATGCCGAAGTCCTTCTCGCGCAGGGCGACCTTATCTCCCAGACGTTCGGCGTTGTGCATCAACAGCCGGGGCAGGGTCCAATCGCTCATAAGAACCGCACCTTTACGGTACTAGACGCTGATGGCGGCTGTGCCGCGCCACGACACGCTGCAGCATGGTTTTGCTGGGAGGGCGCGGCCCTCCCCCATCCTCCCGCGCGCGGGCTATGTTCACATCAGCCCTCCATGCGGCTGCGCCGCACAACGACACGATGAACATATTCTTGGGAGGGCGTAGCGGCGCGGCGCCGCCGCGCCGCTACGCCCAAACCCTCCCACCAGGGAGGGGGTTGGGGAAACCCGGTTTCCCCGTATGTTCGCATCAGGCCCCGTGCGCAGGGCGCACGACGCCGCGATGAACATGGGGTATCTTTGGGAGGGCGCAGCCCTCCCAAACCCTCCCTGGTGGGAGCGGCTGGCGCCTCCACAGGCAGGGGTGCGGTTCGACAGGCTCACCGCAGGTGGGGAGACCCGGTTTCCCCGTATGTTCACATCAGCAGATCGCATCATGCCGGAACTACCGGGGAATGACTCACGCGGCGTGTTCACGTCCCAGATACGCATCAATGACCCTCGGGTCGGCCTTGACCTCGGCGGGTGTGCCATAGGCGATCAGCCGGCCGAACTCAAGCACGGCCACGTTGTCGCTGATGTCCATCACCACCCCCATATCGTGTTCGATCAGCACGATGGTGGTGCGCTGCTCTTCGCTGATATCGAGGATAAAGCGGGCCATGTCCTCTTTTTCCTCGCTGTTCATGCCGGCCATCGGCTCATCGAGCAACAGCAGGCGCGGGGCCATAGCCAGCGCGCGCCCCAGCTCAACCCGCTTTTGCAGACCGTAGGGCAGGGCGCCAACCATTTTCTTGCGAATGGCCTGGATCTCCAGCAAGTCAATCACCTGCTCAACCGCCTCGCGGTGCGCGATCTCCTCGCGCTGCGCGCGACCCCAGTACAGGCCGCCGCTCAGCACGCCGCCCCGCATATGCACATGGCGACCGAGCATCAGGTTATCCACCACGGTCATATGGCGGAACAGTTCGATATTCTGAAACGAGCGGGCGATTCCCAGACGGGCGATCTGGTGTGGGGCGAGGCCAATGAGATTCTGGCCCTCGAAGCGGATCTGACCCTGCTGCGGCTTGTAGAGGCCGCTGATACAGTTCAGAAGACTGGTCTTACCGGCTCCATTCGGGCCGATAATTGCCTGTATCGTGCCAGGGTAGATGTTGAAACTAACGCCGGTCAGGGCGCGAACCCCGCCGAAGCTCAGGCTCACGCCGTCGATCTCCATCTGCGGATTCGGCAAGGTGGCGCCGTTGCTGCCTGCCATCATGCTGCTCCCATCGCCCTGACGCCGGGCGAGCCTGGTCTGGATGTCGTGGGGATTTCCCGTATTATACCGGGGGAGTTCATTTCTTGCAATTGCGGTGCGTGGGGTACGTGTTCACACTTCTCCTGGGAGCGCGGGCATCTTGCCCGCATCGAGGCCATGGCGGGCGGGACGCCCGCGCTCCCGGGGGGCATCGAGGCCATGGCGGGCGGGACGCCCGCGCTCCCGGGGGGTATCCAGGCCATGGCGGCCCGGGGCAATGGGGCGGCGGCCCGGCCCCGCGGGCTTTCAGGGATAGAGTTTTCTGCGGAGCGCATCAGGAAGCCATGGCTGCCGCGAGTCCTCACCCCCCAGCCCCATCTCTCGCTACGGGCTATGTATTACCCACAAGTTGGGAGGGGGGGCGGGGGTGAGGACAAAGCCGCCTGAGTTGCCCTCAACCGCTCCATGGGTCCGTAGGATTGCTGGCGCTCGGGGGTGGGCAGGTCCTCACCCCCCCATCCCCCCTCTCCACCGTAGGTGGAGAGGGGGGCGGGAGCAGCCTGCTCCCCCGCTCCAGCTCGGCTAGAGCGGGGGGCAGGGGGCACTCCCCGTTTCTCCGTCCAGCCGATGCATATCCGAGCCAACGTGCCTTGTACCGCATTGGAACGCCCCCGGGCATGGCTCTGATCTCCCCGCTTCGACAGGCTCAGCGCAGGCTCTCCAGCGAAGCTGGAGCGGCCCGCCCCTTCGGGCTGAGCCTCAGGGCGAAGCCTGAGCCTGTCGAAGGGGGCCGGGGGTGAGGACCAACCAGCGCATCCCGCCGCCATAACGCCCGTTGGCGCCCATATGTTCTGTCCGTCCTTAAACCCCTGGCGGGAGAGGGGAGCAGGGGGGCGAGGATGAGAAGCGGTGGCCCAGAAAACTCTGCCCGTGAAAGGACCCCGCGGCCCCGCCCCGGGGCGCCGCGGGCAACTACGGCGCCCGTGGTCGCGGCTGCGGGTATGGCTGTGGCGCCACCTGGAGCCGCACCGATGCCTCGGCAAGAATGACATTGGTGATGTCGTTACGGTCGAAGATCGTTACCACGATCGCGCCGCCCTGCGGCGGCAGGGTAAAGGTGATCTCCGCGCTGAAGGTGATCGGCGCGCCGATGAGCCGCGGTGTGTTGACCGGGAACTCCCCGGCGCCCAGTTCGCGGTTGGCGGCATCGGTGACACGGTACTTGAGCTTGCCCTGGTAGGGAGGGACGGCAAGCTGCCCGTCAATCACCACCGGGCTGCCCACCAGGGTGTCGGTGAGCGGGGCGGTGATGGTGATGCGCTGATTGCCGCCCTGCCCGCCGGGCGCCGTGGTTGGGGTGGGCGTGGCCCGCGGCCGCACCTGGAGCCGCACCGTGGCGCTGGCGATAATCTGGCCCACCCCATCGCGGTCGTAGATCTCGACGATGATCGCTCCGCCCTGGGGTGGCTCGGCAAAAGTGAGCGAGGCAACGTAGGGCACGTTGGCAGTCTGACCGGGGGCCGGACGCACCGGGAAGCTGCCCTGGCCGAGGTTCTCGCGCGCCGGGGTGCGGATGACGTAGTACAACTCCCCGAACTGGGGCGGCAGGGCGGCGCGCCCGGTGACGACCACCGGGCTGCCCACCACCGTGTCGGTGGGTGGGGTTTCGATCGTAATTGCCTGGCGCGCCGGTAGCGGGGTAGGGGTACTGGTCGGCGGCGGCCCGGCCACCACCAGCGGCAGCGTGGCGCTGGCGCGCACCTGGCCGTTGCCCGGGTCAAGCTCCAGGAGTTCAAGGGTTATCTGTCCCCCTTCCGGCGGCAGATTGAAGAAGACCTGGGCCGTGAAGCGCCCGCCTCCCTCCTGGGTGCCGGCCACTCCGAACTGTCCCACGCCGATCTGTTGCCCCCGCGCGTCGCGCACCCGGTAGGTAAGCTGGCTGCCCTGGGGCAGCCGCACGGTGCGCCCGACCACCGTCATCGGGCTGCCCACTTGCTGGTTGGCCGGCGGCGACTCGATGATAATCGCCTGCTGTTGCGGCGCCACGTTCAGATCGATACGCGCCGTTGCCGCAATCTGGCCCGTGGCGGCATCCTGGTCGGAAAGCTCGACGCTGATGCGCCCGCCCGCCGGGGGCAGCGTGAAGGTCAGGCTGGCGTTGAAGCTCGCCGGGCCGCCGGGCGCGCCCGTGACAGGGAATGAACCCTGGCCGATCTGGTTGCCCGCCGCGTTGAGCACACGGTAGGCCAGCGAGCCCTGGAAGGGATAGCGCGCCGTGCGCCCGGTGAGCACCACCGGGCTGCCCACGGTGGCGCCCGGTGGCGGCGTGTCGATCAGAATAGCCTGCGGCGGCGCCACCACCAGCACCAGGGTGGCGCGGGCCACCGGCGGCGCGCCGGCGGCCCCCGGCTCGATCAGCTCCAGGGTGACGTCGCCGCCTCCGGGGGGCAGGTTAAAGGTCAGCGAGGCGTTGAAGACGCCCGTGCCGTTCGAAGTGGCCGAGACGGGGAAGGAGCCGCTGCCGAGCAGGCCGCCCGCGGCGTCGCGGAAGGCGTAGCTCAGGCTGTTGCCGGCGGGCACTTTCGCGGTGCGCCCCGTGATCACCACCGGGCTGCCGACCACCGTGCGCGCCGGTGGCGAGTCGATCAGGATCTCCTGCTGCGCCGAGGGCGAAGGCGGAGGCAGCGGAGTGGGCGAAGCCACCGGTGTAGCGGTCTCCGCGCCGGGGGTGGGCGCCTGCCCGGCGCTGAGTCGTACCATCACCGAGGCAATGGCCCGGATCGAGCCGTCAGCCGCGTTGATCTCCACGACCTCGATCCGCCCCTGCCCCGGCTGCTCCAGGGTATAGGCGATGGTTCCGCTAAAAGCGCCGGGGCCATTCTCCGGCCCCGTGGTTGTGAAGAAGCCCTGGGCCAGCAGAGCGCCCTCGGGGCCGAAGAGCCGGTAATTGAGGTTGCGCTCAAAGGGTTGCAGCGCAACCGTGCCGCTAACCACGATAGGCGAGGTGACAGTGGCGTCGCTCAACGGCGTGATGATGGTGATCTGCTGCGTCGCGCCGGTTGGCAGGGCGGGGGTCGCCGTGGGTTGGCGGCCCAGCGCTCCACAGCCGGCGAGGAGCAGGCTTACGCACCACAGCAATACCATGCGCCATCGTAGCGTGTGCGGCACAGGTGTGGGCGACTGGCACATACAGGGTACCTCGTGGGGCCACGGCGCCCGGCGCCGTGGCCATGAACGCGCGAATACTACTTCAGGTGGGCGCGGAACCAGGCCACCTGCTCCTGCGCCGCGTAGAGCTGGTTGGCTGGCTCCTCCAGGCCGTGCCCCTCGCCAATGAAGCGCACCATACGGGCCGGCAAGCCGCGGTTAGCCAGTTGCAGGTGCAGGTTCTCGTTCTGCGTGATGGGCAAGAAATCCTCGGTGCCGTGGAAGGTCAGCACCGCTGCCTTGATCCGGTTCGCGTTGTAGGCCGGTGAGTCGCGCCGGTACTCTTCGGGGATGTTGTAGGGTGGCAGGCCCTGGATGTAGGGTACCAGCCGGTCGTAGCCTCGCGTCCAGTCGGTAATCAGGTCAATGAAGGCGCACTGGGGGTTGGCCGCAGCGTAGAGATCCGGGTGGCGTACCAGGCTCTGCAAGGTGAAGTACCCGCCATACGAACACCCGGTGATGCCGACTCTGCCCGGCTGCGTCCAGCCACGGGCGATCATCTGGCGAACGATCTCGGCCTGCTCGTCAATGTCAACCGCACCGAAGTTATTGCCATCAACCAGGGCATTGAACACCGCCGGGGTGTAGCCGGCGCGCCCGGCCAGCGGGGTGACCAGCAGCGGAAAGCCCATAGCCGGCAGCAGCGCGTAGGGGTTTTCCACGTTGACCAGCCAGCGGTTTACCATCGCCGATCCCGGTCCGCCTTCCTGCCATACCACCAGCGGCGCGTTGCGCGGGGGGAAGGGCGCCTCGGCGGGCTGGATGAGCACCCCTACCCGCGTCTGCCCGTTGCGCAGGGTGAAGCGCACCGGGTCCTGGCGCAGATTGGCGAACAGCCGCAACTCCTCGTTGAACCAGGTCAGGCGCTTCAGCCCGCGCCCGTCCCAGCCGAGCCGGTAGATCTCCGGCGGCTCGGTGTAGGAGCTGAACATGAAGACGATCTCGCGGCTGGTGTTGGTGGCAAAGACGTTGTAGTAGGAGCCGGCCCGGTCGGCCAGGTTGCGTAACTCGCCACTGACGCGGTTGTAGTAGTAGGGATGCCGGTCGGAACCTTTCATGCCACGGAAGATGATTTCGTCGGGCGAGATAAACTCGGCCACTGCCCTCGAGAAGGCCCCGCTGCTGAACAGATCGCTCTCCAGCCGCCCAACCTCAACGCCCGAAAGATCGTAGAATCGGTACGATGTGCGTTCGGAGAACTGCGGGGTGTAGATCGGGTAGCGCCGGCCCTTGAGCCGGGCCGGATGCCAGGCCTGCACCAGCAGGGTGCGCTGGTCGGGCGACCAGGCCTGAGCGGCCAGGATGGGCGGCAGCGTCCCGCTCGGCTGGATGATCTGCACTGCGCCGGTGGCCCAATCAACAATGTAGGTGTTGTTGTATTGCAGAATAGGGTTTTCCGCAGGGGCCAGGTTGCCGGTCGCATCACGGTAGACCTGCTCGGAGAGCAACGCCCCGTCGAAGGGGGGGCGCTCCTGATCCGGGTCGAACAGACCAAAGATCGACACCGCAAGCCGGCCCGAGTCGCGTGTCCAGGTGTCGCCGAAGAGCACCGAGGCGGCAGGCACCGTGGTCATGTAGCGCAGACTGCCATCGAGGCGCCCGAAAAGCGCAAGGTCGAGGGTTTCGGGCGTGGCGGCGATGTCGCCCGTCTCGGCCTCGCCCTCCTGGCGCATCCAGAGGCGCTGGAAAGCCGGGTGGCTACGGGCCTGCGCGACGGCGCGCTCCAGCCCGGGCGGCAGGGGAATGGTAGCGGCGTGGGTGATGCCGGGAGCCACGCGGGTGACCGGCACGCGGATCGGCGCCGCCATCCCGGCGTCTTCTTCGGCTTCGGGCGGCAGGAGCACCAGGAGAAAACGGTCGAGATCGGGAGCAACGGACACGACAGCAGTGTCGGACGGTAGCCTGATCCGCTCGGCGCTTACCTTCAGGGTATCACGGTTGATACGCAACTTCACAAACGCTTCTTCGGCCTTCCTGGCGCGCTCGTCAACGCCCAGCGCCCCCAGGTGCTGATCGTCGAGCCAGGTGAAACGTGAGAAGCCGACGAGCGGCAGGGGCACCAGACTGCCGAATGCCTCAGGGTCAACCATCCGTATCGTGCCATCGCTCAGGTTCAGGAACCCTACCTGTTCTTCCGAGACCACGAAGATCATCTGGTCATCGGGGCTGGGCGGGCTGAAGGGCAGATACAGCGCCGTTTCGGTCTGGATGCGCTCAAGACGCTCGACCTCCTCCGGCTCCAACAGATCCTGCCGCTGACCAGGCCGTGAGGCGTCAACGTTGACCACATTGTTCCGTGTTTGCTGGGCCTGGGCCGGAACGACAACCGTCGCGCAGGCAAGGATCAGCAACAGCCGTAACCACCGCCGGAGGTGCATTGTGATGGCTCCTTCTAGACGTGAACATATGGGGAAACCCGGTTTCCCCATACCCCTGCCTGTGGGGGCGGCAAGCCCTTCCAAGAGTCTATTTTCATTCTCGTAGTGTGCGGCGCAGCCGCATGAACGGCTGAGGTGAACATGTGGGGAAACCGGGTTTCCCCGCGCCCCTCCCCGAGGGGAGGGTTGGGGAGGGCTTTGTCCTTCCCGGAGCGACTTTCATATTTACGGTGGGGAAACCGGGTTTCCCCGATCCCTTGCCTGCGGGGTGGCACGCCCCCGGCGGGGAGGAGGCGGGAGGGCGCAGCCCTTCCGGGTAGACCCCCGTTTCATCTCCGCTGTTGGGCGACGCAGGCGCAACAGCGGTTGGAGTGGGCCTGGCGTTACCTGGCGCCACAGTGTAAAGCAGAATTGAATTAATCATATCAAACTTTTGAGGAAAATGGTATACTGTGCCTCGAATAGTCTTTACGGTTCCACGACACCGACGCGCCGGGAACCCGATTAACCGACGCCTGGAGAGGTCTGGCTCTTCCGGGAGCGCCTCTGTCCAGCGGGTGGTGGCGCGGCGTAGCCGCATGGATGTCCGGCGAGCGTTGCCCCCGGCGTGTTATTCCGGCAGGGGGGCGCAAAGGCAGCGAGGCTATGGAGTGCGCCGAGGCGCGGCAGTTGCTCGATGCGGGGGTGGCGCCAGGGTCCATTGACCCGCGACGCGCGGCGTTGGGGTTTCATTTATCTCGGTGCGCCGCCTGCCGCGCCTATCGGGAGCATCCGGGCGACCTGGGGTTGCTCGCTGCGTTGCTGCTGGAGGCGCCGCCGCCCGTCCCCCCCGCGCCGCTGCGGCCCCCGCTGCCGCGGATACGCCGCAAACGCGCGCGGCCGGCCTGGGGGCGCTATGCCGCCTGGGTCGTGGTTATCGCGTTGCTGGTGGGAGTGGGACTGGTGGCAGGTCGTATCGCTGTGGCTGCCTATACCATTCAGAGTAACCTGGCGGCAATGCGGGTGACCAGCGCGCCCCCTCGTGGCGCCTCCGCGCCGACCGTGGGGGTGGTCGGCGCCCCGCGGAGCGGGCCTGCGCCGGGAATGCCGGGGGCCTCAACCCTTGCGCCGTCCACGCCGGTGGCGCGGCCGGTTCTCCCGACGATTGGTGTGGCGACCGCCGAGGCGGGCCTGCCCGACGTCGCCACGCCGGGTCTCCTTCCGCCCCCCGCGCCCCGAGCGAGCGCCACCCCCGTGCGCCTGCCGGCCATCGACGGGCAGCCCCTGCCCACGCTCATGCCTACCGTCGCGGTGCAGCCGGTCTCCAGCGAGCCGCTCAACATTCTCCTGCTCGGCAGCGACCGCCGCCCCGGCGAGAGCTGGCAGACCCGCTCCGACGCTATCGTTGTGGTACGGCTGGACCCTGCGCGGCAGCGCATCGCTCTGCTCTCGCTCCCGCGCGACCTGGTCGTGAACATCCCTGGCTACGGCTACGCGCGCATCAACGCCGCAACCGTGTACGGCGAGGCCGATTATGGCGGCGGGATGGAACTGGCCCGCGCCACCGTGAGCCAGCTCCTGGGCCTGCCCATCCATCACGTTGTGCGCGCCGATTTTAGCGCCTTCATTACCGCGATTGACGCCATTGGCGGGGTGGACGTCGTGGTTGAACAGGAGTTGTACGACCCAGCCTATCCGACCATGGATTACGGCTACATGGTCGCCCACTTCTTGCCCGGACCATATCACATGGACGGCGAGACGGCGCTGATCTACAGCCGGATGCGGCATATGGACAGCAACTACGCTCGCAATCGCCGCCAGCAACAGGTCCTCGTCGCCGCCTTCCAGCGCGTGCGCGACCAGAACCTGATCGGTCAGGTGGAGATGCTGGCCGATCTGACCACGGCGCTACGCGACCATATCCAGACCGATCTCAGTCTGGAGCAGATGATCGGCCTGGCCTGGGCCTTCCGCAACGTCGCGCCGGAGGTGGTTGAACGCTACGCCCTCGACGAAAACCTGGTCTACGAGGGCGGCATCGCGGGTGACCCCTACGCGACGCTGCCCCTTCCAGGCGCGGTTGAGACCCTGGTGGCGCAGTTTGTGCGTGGAGTGGAGTGATCACTGCGGAAGGAACCGCCCCCCGCGGGCTTCCCACCTGCGCCGCGCAAGCGCGGGGGGCGCGGCTGCCAACCGCGCCCTGCGGTCAGCGGCGCACGTAGACCGCGATGGCGTCGGGGACGGGGCGCTGAGGGCGGGGCCAGAGGGCCTGGCCGCGCCAGACGGCCTGAGTTGAGGTGTCATCGTCGCCGCCGAGGGCGTCGTGGCAACCCATATCGCGCAGCGCGCGGGCCAGGTCTACCCCGGTGATACCGGCGGAGGTAGCCAGCACCAGGAACGAACGCCCGCCCGGCAGATGGCCGACGCACACCGCAGTCTTGGGATAGGCGCCGCTGTACACGGTTATGCGCCAGTCGAGTTGCACAAAGTCCTCACCCAGAGGGTTGAAGGGCAGGAACTCGTCGGTTGCGGCGCTGACGGCCGGGTTGGCGATCCTGCCCTTCCAGAGGATCACCGGCCCACCGCCCACGGCCTGCCAGCACCCCTGCAATTCCTGGGCGTCGAAGAGATCGATCAGCGCCCGCCCATCATTCGTGATGCACAGCGCGCCACGCCAGGGGTTCACCCGGTGCACCACGCCATTAATCACCACGCTGCCCTCGTTGGAGGTACGCACCGCGCCGTGAAAGCCGAACGCCATCGCCCAGAGCAGTTCCATACCCTCGCGCGCGGCGAAGGGCGCGTTGACCATTTCCACTACCGGTTGCAGGTGGCGCTGGCCATCGAGCCAGATCGTATCGCCGCTGGCATCGCTGCCGGGAATGGCCCCGTCGGCATTGATCACCTCGATGTGGACCCGCTCATCGAGACGCGCCACGGTGTAGAGCAACTCGCCGCCGCCGATCCCGCGCCGGTAGAACTCGACCAGCCCATCGGCGACCTGCTCCTGCAACGCGCTCTCGCGGTTGAACGCCGCCAGGCGCTCGCTGGCCGCGGTTAGCGCCGGTTGCGGCTCGGAACGCCCGACCAGCCCCCGCGGCACCGGCGCGGCCACCATGGCCGCCGTGGCGGCCCAGCGCGAGAGCACCCGCGTCGTGTCGGCCGGGGGCCGGACGAACAGGAAATAGGCCCCGAGGCTGGCCAGCACCACCAGGGCAATATGATGGACAGTTCGCAGCGACATCCGAGTGCTCCGGCAGTAGCCCGGGCCGCCTGGCTGCACCCCTGGCCGGCGGAAGAAAGCGAACTCCCTGTTTCCCTTCCTTCCGCTGTTGCGGGCCTGTTGCCCGGTAGGGGGGACACGAGGAACCCCGACGTGCCCATATTATACATTCGACCGGGCTTCCCTCTTCGCTTCTAATATGCTAGTATAGCACAAACGTGCTGATCTGTCCTGGAGGAGACCATGGGCGCAGGGCCGATGCGATGGCGTAGGGGCAAGCCCCGAACCCCGGTGTTCTGGTTCGTTTTGACGGCTCTGCCCCTGAAACGAACCAGAACATCCTTGCGGGGCGGCGACGCTGCCCCACACTCCGGCGCCGGAGGCGGAGGTTGCATCGGCTCTACTATGGATCGGTCCGGGTATGAGTTACCAGCGACGGGCGTCGCGCGCGCGCAGGCCCGTGGCGCGGCGTTTTCGCAGGAAGACGCCGTTTCGGATAGTTCATCCGGGTGGATGACCGGCGCCAGCTCTGGAAGCGCGACCCCGATTGTCCGCGGATTGCGCCGGCAATGCCGGTCTGCGTCCCGCGCGGCTCGCCGCATCTCCCTCGTCCTGCTGCTGCTCACGCTGCTGGTTGCCCTGCCCCCGGGCGGGCTTGCCCGCGCCCAGCGCGCCGACGGGCTTGACCAGCCGCTGCTCGCGGCCAATCTGTGCGGCGCGGGCGATCCTGCGGAGACGCACTTCACCATCGCCGCTACCGGCGACACCTTTCCCCACGAAAACATTCAGGCCGTGGGCGAGAGCCAGGGCTACGATGTGCTCTTCGATGCTGTGCGGCCCTTCCTCCAGGCCGCCGATCTGGCCTACACCAATTTCGACGGGGCGATGCTCGAAGGTTCGCCGATCAGCGGCTATCCCCTGTTCAACTTCAACCCGGCTCTCGCCACCGCCCTGCGCAACGCCGGGATCGATGTCGTCTCCACCGCCAACAACCACATCCTCGACCGCGGACCCGAGGGCATTGACGCCACGCTGCGCGTGCTGGAGGCCAATGGCATCCTGCAACACGGCACGGCGCCGGTCGGCGCGGTCCGTCCGCCCTATCTGCCGCTAACCCTCACCCGCGATGGGGTTAGCCTGACCATCGGTTTCATTTCAGCCACCTGGGGCACCAACGGTATTCCCGATCCCCACGGTCAGGTCAATCTGCTCTACCAGTCAACCGAGTACGGGCAGCAAGGCGGCGTGCGCCAGAGCATCCTCGATGCCATCGCGCAGGCCGACCGGGAGACCGACGTGGTGCTGGTTGCGGCGCACTTCGGCTTTGAGTACGAGTTCTACCCGCACGAGAGCCAGATCGATGCCGCGCGGCGCATGGCTGAAGCCGGCGCCGACGTGATCCTCGGCGTGCAGGCGCATACCCTGCAACCGGTGGACATCCTCGATGTCGGCGGGCGCAAGGCCCTGGTGATCTACTCGCTGGCGAACTTTCTAGCCTCCCAGGGCGCCTTTCAGGCCAGCGCCTACGCGGCCACGTCGGTGATCTTCTACGTCGGGCTGGCCCGCAGCGCCGATGGTCAGGTGCGCGTGACCGGCTACCGCTATCTGCCGACCATGCACATTGACAATGATACGCGCCCCGCGCCCATCCAACCCGGCAGCGCCGACGACGTGATCGCCCACGTGCGGACGATCATGCGCGACCCCGGCGGCCTGCGCCAGGTATCGCCGGAGCCGCCCGCCCCTGGCGCGATCATCGCCGTTTGCCCGCCGATTGCCCTGGCCGAGGCGCCGGAGGCGCCGATCGGCGGCGATTTTGCCCAGCATTACGCCACGCTGGGCGGCACGACGCCCCGCCCCCTGACCGACGCGATTGCGGTGCTGGGCTTGCCGCTGGGGCCGGTGGTGACCGAGCCAGCCGGTGATTGCCTCACGCCTGTGCCGGTACTCTACACCGAGCGGCAGCGGCTCGAACTCCACGCCGCCGAGCCGTGGCCTTACCGGGTCTCTGGCTCGCTCCTCGGGGTCGAAGCCTTCACCCGCCGTTATCCGGGTGTGGCGTTCGCGCCGCGCACCGACCTTGCCGCGGCTGACGCCTTCGCCGATGCCCGTTTCCGGGCCTTCTACGAGCAGTTCGGCGGTCTGGCCGTCTTCGGCTACCCGATCTCCGGTCTGCTCGACGAGGAGCATCCCGAGACCGGCGCGCCGCTGCGGGTGCAGTATTTCGAGCGTGCCCGCTTTGAGCTGGACCCCGTCGCCCCCCCCGGTGCTCCGCTGACCGGACAGGTGCGCCTGGGTTTGCTCGGGCGCGAGTTGCTGGCGGCAGGAGGTGTGGCCCGGCTGTGCCCCGGTACGCCGGCGACCGACCTGACGGCGGGGACCCGGCGAGCCGGTCAGACTGCCGGCGAAACGAGGCGCAGCGAGTCTGAGGATGGGCGTGGGTGGGATTGGCTGAGCGGCCTGTTCGACCTGAGGTTCAATCGGGCCGGCTGGTGGTTCCCCGTGCTGGCCCTGGCGGCCCTGCTGGTGGTTCTGGTAACCCTGATCGGGTTCGCCGTGGCCGACTGGCGATCCTTTCGCCGGCACGGCGCCCGGCGACGGGCCTACCGACGCCGGCGCAGCGCCTTCGAGCGCCTCGGCCAGGCCCCCAGGCCGGCGCCTGTCCGCGAGGCCAGCGAGACCGGCGCAGCGGCCTATACCGGCACCACCACGCGCCGCGCACGGCCTGTCGCGCCGCCCGCCGACGACGATGAGTTACTGCGGCGTCTCCTGGAAGAGTAGTCTCGGGGTGGGCGAGGGGAAACGGTTTCCGCATATGTTCACCCCGGCAGTGTGCGGGGCAGCCGCTCCCCGGGGGGAGGGTGTGGGAGGGCGCAGCCCTCCCACACAACCTGTTTTCACCTTGTCGGTGTGCGGGGCAGCCGCACAGGCGCCTAGCGTAGCACCTGGCTCAGCGTCACCGGCTGCAACCCCAGGGCCTTCATCCGCTCAAGATAGCCGGGCAGCGCCGCGGCGGTGCTCTGGCGGCCGTGCATCAACAGAATGGCTCCCCTGGCCCGGGCAGGATCGGCGGCGACCTGTTGCAGCCAGGCCGGTATGGCTGCGTCGTCGGCGCTCCAGTGGTAAGCGACGTAGCCCGCCCGACCGATTGTTTCCACCATCTGCGGCGTGGAGTCGCCGTAGGGAAAGCGGAAGTAGGGCCGGGTGCTGGCGCCGGTGATCTCGCGCACCAGGCGCTCGGTTTCCGCCAGCTCGCTTACCGCCCCGTCGGCGCCAATGGCCGAAAAGGCCGGATGGGTCAGCGAGTGATTGCCAAGCTCGTGACCGCGGCTCACAATCGCCTTCGCCGCTGCGGGAAACGACTTCACCCAGCGACCGGTCACGAAAAAGGTGCCCCTGGCCTGGTGCGCGTCGAGGGCCTCGAGGATCGTATAAAGACTGGTATCGTCAATCTCGATATCGAAGGTCAGCGCCACCAGCGGCTGGTCGGGGTTGCCCTGTTTGATGATCGGCGCAAGGGGAAGCGCTTCACCCTCGTGATAGACCGGCACGACCAGGGGGCGCCCGGGGCGAAGCGTTTCGCCGGGAAGCAGGCGATTGAGCGCAGCCAGGGCAGCGGGGTCGCTGCCGGCGCGTCGGGCGATGCTTTCGAGCGTATCACCAGCGGCCACCACCGTGCTGAAGAAAGTCCGTGGTTCGGGAACGCTGGCCGGACCCGGGGGCGGGGCCGAGGTCACCGACGGGCGCAGGGTAGGCAGGGGCGCCAGCCCCGGTTCACCCTCTCCGGCGGCACTGGAGGGCAGCACGCGGCTCACCAGGGTGATCAGCACCAGAATGGCCGCAGCCAGAGCGATCAACCGCGGTTGCAGGAAGGGGCTGCGGGACGGGGCGGCTCGCTGCCGCTTGACGGGCTTTCCTACCGTGGTAGCATCTACCATGGTAGTATCAACAACAAAGGCGCGCGCGGTTTGCAGGGCGCGGCTCATTGCCGCGGAGGCGCGGCGAGGGCGCAGCGGGGTGCCTACAGGCAGACGCGGAGGCGCGGCGGCGCTCTCCGCCTCAGGTTGCGCGCGTGCCGGGGCCGGCGCAAAGGTGAACAGCGCCTCGGTGCCCGGCACGAGCCAGAGCCGCGGGGCGCCCCAGGGCCCCTCCTGGCTCTCCAGCGCCGCCCGCCCGTCGGTTACCGCCAGATCAACCGGGTCTCCGGCGGCGATCGCCGCGTAGCACGGCCCACAGAACCCCGCAACCTGCGCGGAGTCGAGCCCGCCCAGGGCAACAGCGGTGATGCCAAGGTCGTCGTGGAGGCGGTTGGCCACAGCGCTGAGGGCCGTCGGGTCGGCGTCGGCGCCGGCAGCCAGCGTGACGAGGCGCAGATCGGGGTGATCGGCGAGCATAGCCGCCAGACCCGCCCCGTCCAGTCCCCGTCCGAGTCGCAGCCGGGCCGCGTCGCCCTGGCCCCGGGCATCGGTCGCGATCACGTGCAGCATATGACAGGGTTCATCGGCCAGGGCCTGGCGCAGGGCCAGGGGGTCGGTATCGCGCAGCAGGTCAACTACGAGGCGCCCGGCCCGTACCGCGTCGGCGAGGGCGTGGCCCAGGGGAGCGATCTCCGCTTCGGCGCCGGGCGCGCAGGCGATCAGCAGGCGCGCCGGGCCACTGATGGGCAGCGGGCGCGGTGGCGCGCGCAGTTCTCCTGAGCGCACCAGGGTGTAATCCTCGCGCACGGCGGGGCGCCAGGGCCGGCTCTGACCGAGGGTGGCCCACTCCCAGGGCAGAGCAGCCAGGTCGGGTGCGGCATAGAGCTGGATCTGAACGCGCGCGCCGGCCTCGTCGGCGCCGCGGGCCACATCAATCAACAACTGGCGCACCGGTCCGGGAAACAGAGCCCGCCCGACCGCCAGGCTCAGAGCCTCGACATCCGCCCGCGGATCAGGCAGCGCCAGCGGCGCCTCCGCGCCCCGCCCGGCCGCAAAGGCGCGCACCACGTAGTTCGCCGGCCCGCGTCCGCTGACGCTCAGCTGAAAGGGGATCACAGCAGAGCTCATATTCGTTAACGGTTGTTCGGGTGAGGGTTAACACTTTCGAGGCTACTATAGCATAGGAATAAGAACTTTGCTAGCCCTGGCGCATGAATATTTGTCAGGCGTTTTAGTGGCGCATCCGGCGCGTCACTTGTTATGACGTTCTGCCCCCCTCGCGAAAATAATCCGCCAGCGGGGCGGTTCTGGGCGGGCTGCGCCTTCAAAGGGTTTCACCCGCTCTGGGATAGGTTTCCTGATGTGGCAACACGCCTGAGCGGGTCACTGAATGGGAAACGAAATGGGCCACCGAATGGGAAACGAATAAACGAATGCTAACAGTGTGCCTGACTCTTCCAGGGAGGCGCGCCAATCCATCAGCCGCGCGAGCAGGGGTGCCGTGATCCTCGCACACCGTGAACGCGCCGGTCTCGTGATACCCCTGGAAGGGCGTAGCCCTTCCAAGAAAAAAACCGTCTTCATCGTGTCAGAGGATGGGGAAACCTGGTTTCCCCATATGTTCACCTCAGGCCTCATTCGCGGGCGCACAACGCCGCGATGAAAACAGATGTATGGTTGGGAGGGCTACGCCCTCCCAACCCCTCCCGTTGAGAAGGACTTGCCGCCCCGTGGGCAGGGGGTATGGGGAAACCTGGTTTCCCCATATGTTCGCGTTAGCGTTCGGCGAGGAGCATAGCGATATAGTTCAGGGTCGCGCGGCGGGCCTGGGGATGCAACTGGCGCCACAGATCGATCAGCCGAAGCTCATCGGAACTGCTGACAGCGGTTGGGGCGAGGGAGGCCGGCGCCGGAGCGCCCGGAACTGGTACGTGATTGGGCGTGGGCGCGGGAGCGGTCAGCTCGGGGGTAGTGGCCAGAGCGGCGGACGTTGTGGGGCGCTCTTCGGCGGCGGGCCGGGCCGGGGCAAGGGCGCCGCCGTGCTGCTGCACCGTGTTGGCGATGATCACGCTGGCCATTTCATACGGAGGCACCTCGAGCACCTCGGCCAGCCGCCGGGCCTGATCGGCATCGGGCAGGGTCTGGTTTTGCAAATAGTTTCGTAGCGCCCCATCGCTGATTCTGGTTGCGCGGGTCAGTTTGGCGCGCGAGAAGCGCCCCTGCATCTTTATCCGAAGCCAATCGCCGAAGTTAGGAGCGGCAGTGGGGGCGAGTTGCATGCGGCGCCGCACTTCTTCCACCGGCATGCCCAGGGCTTCGCCAATCAATTCGAGGGTACGCTGGCGAGGGCGCTGCGAGGTGCCGCTGATAAACTGGCGCAGCGAGATCGCGCCGACATGGATCGATTGGGCGTACGTACTGAGCGACTGACCGTTCTCCATCGCCGCGTAAAAGAGCAGTACCGACAGGGGAGCATCCTCCGGAATAGTGCCATTGTATGGCATAGCCAGACTCCTACCGAGCCACGAACGGCCCTCAAAACATCACGGAAACCCTGATCAGACCGAACCATCATGCTGGAAGGCAGGATAGGCGCGCGTCACCGCATGCCGTGCGCTCGTTGCGCCCCGCGCCCCTCCAGCATGCGAGGGATCGGGATCGCGAAGCCCTTGCGACCAGGCCCTCGCGCACTCCAGCCCTCCATGCGGCTGCGCCGCACAACGACACGATGAACATGGGTGTTTTCCTGGGAGGGCGTAGAGGCGCGGCGCCGCCGCGCCTCTACGCCCAAACCCTCCGTGCTGGAGAGTGAGGAACCGCAGGTTTGCCTCTTCTTTTCCTGAGAGGAAGCAACTCTCCCAAACCCTCCCTGCCAGGAGGACTGTGGAGAACCACGGGTTCCGCATGTATCATGTGGTGTGCGGTAAGCCTGTTGCGCCGTGCCCCTCCAGGATGGGAGGAGTTGGGCGGGCAAAGCCCTCTAGCAAAACCCCTGTTTCCAGCTCACCGGTGTACTCCTGGACAGCGTGGGATGCGCCAGGAACGATTGGGCGGGCAAAGCTCTCCCAGAAAAACCCGTTTCATACCAATGACAGGCAACAGGGCTGCACAGGTGACTGATGGTTCTAAAGGAATAGTGGCAACTATTATTGCGAACTATTCGCAGTATACGTCAACAAATCTACCCTGTCAAGTATGAGGCAGGATTATGTTCACAGAAACAACATTTCCGTCGCTGATTGAAACGGTTTTCTGTGCCCGGCCTGCCATTGTTACTGCCAGGGGCGCACTGAAGGAGGGGCTACGACCATGGCTCAGACTGTGTTACAATCGGTTTGCCATACCACCGTGGCCCGAACCGTCAATGCTCGCAAGGGGGAAAAGGGGGTGTTCAGGATGATCCTGCCCTGCGAGGCTCTCCTCCAGGCAGGAGAGGGAAGCGATGCAGGGGAGGGTGAGAGCGCCCCGCCACTTCTGCACCAGGGCTTCGCTCTCCCGGAAAAGCCTCGTTTGGTTAGTGTGCGACGAAACCGTATGGGCGTTTAATGCTCCCGCCGAGACTGCGTCTCGGCGGGAGCATAAAGGGGTAGGGGAGGGGCAAAGCCCCTTCGCATCTCCCCGCAGGGAGAAGTCTTGTTGAGGCACTAATCTGAAAGATGAGCAAAACGCTGTGACAATGACACGCTCGCGGATGAGCATAGATGATCTGTACGAATTGGGGTGGCTGGAAGATGTGCGTATCAGCCCGGATGGGCAGAGCGTGGCCTATGTTCACGTGACGGTTGAGCGACGCGCCAATCGCTACCGCCGGGCAATCTACCTGGCGCCCGCCGGGGGCGGTCTGCCACGCCGGTTCACGGCTGGCACGCCTCAGGATCGACAGCCGCGCTGGAGTCCGAACGGGACGCGCATAGCCTTTGTCTCCGACCGGAACAACGCCCGGGAGCAAATCTACCTGATTGCTCGTGACGGCGGCGAGGCCCAGCAACTCACGGCTATGCCCAACGGCGCCAGTGACCCGGCCTGGAGTCCCGATGGGCGGAAGATCGCCTTCCTTGCGCCGGTGAACGAGGAGGAGCGCCGCCGCGAAGATAGCGGAGAGCCACTGCCGCCTCCCGCTGACGCCTGGGAGGCGAAGCGGGCCGAGGAGCAGCGTCGGCGCGACGAAGAACGGAAGAGCGATCCGCGGGTGATCACCCGGCTGCCCTACCGTGGCGGGACGAGCTTTTTCGATGATCGCCGCCGTCACATCTACGTGGTAGACGTTCCTGAAGGAGATATTGCCGCGTTGCCCACACCGCGGCGCCTCACCGATGGTGACCTGCACTTTGGTCCGCCAGCCTGGATGCCCGACGGCGCCGCTTTGCTCACCACCGCGACACGCGATCCCGAGGCCGATTCGCTCTTTGCCTTCTACGATGTGCTGCGCGTGCCCCTGACGGGCGAGAAGCCCACCGCGCTCACAGTGGCCGGCTTCTCGTATTTCGATCCCCAGCCCTCCCCCGATGGTCGCCTGATCGCCTTTCGCCGCCTCAGCGAGGCGCGACTGCTGGGCGAAGGCAGCCGGGTGGCCATGATCGCCGCCGCGGGCGGCGAGATTACCGACCTGACCGCGCATACCGACCTGGATGTGGAACGCTTCCTCTGGCGTCCCGATGGCGCGGGCGTGCTCTTCACCGCCGGCTGGTACGGCGATGCGCACGTCTACAGTATTGGGCTGCCGGGCACGCCCACCTTCCGCAGCGGCGAGACCCTCGTCGGCGGGCGACGCATCGTAAGCGAGTTCGACGTGGCCCGCGATGGCACCATTGCCTTCATCGCCGGGAGCGCCGATAACCCGTGTGACCTGTATCTCCGCGCGCCCGATGGCGTCGAGCGCCGCCTGACCGCGATTAACCAGCCGCTTCTCGATCAGCGCATCATCGCGCCGATCGAAGAGGTACGCTACCTCGCGCCCGATCAGCAGGAAGTGCAGGGCTGGGTGCTCTATCCGCCCGAGCTGGCGGAGGACGGGCCACCCGCTCCGCTGGTTGTCTGCATCCACGGGGGCCCGCATACGATGTGGGGGCCAGGGGTGTGTACCATGTGGCATGAATGGCAGGTGCTGGCAGCCGCGGGCTACGTGGTGTTCTTCTGCAACCCCCGTGGCAGCGATGGCTACGGCGAAGGCTGGCGCGACGCCATTCGCGGGCGCTGGGGCGAGGCCGATGCCCCGGATATTCTGGCCGGGGTCGAGGCGCTTATTGCCACCGGCCGGGTGGACCCGCAGCGGATCGGGGTGACCGGCGGCTCCTACGGCGGGTACATGGCCGCCTGGTTGCTCGGCCACTCCGACCGTTTCGCCTGCGGCGTGGCCGCCCGTGGCGTGTACCATCTGATCAGCTTCCACGGCACGTCGGACGCGCACGAGTTGATCGAGATCGAGTTTGAGGGCTATCCCTGGGAACTGGCCGAGGAACTGTGGGAGCACTCGCCCCTGGCCCATGCCCATAAGATCAACGCGCCGTTGCTGCTCTTGCACAGTGAACTCGATTATCGTGTGCCGATCAGCGAGGCCGAACAACTCTTCGCTTTTCTCCGTCGTCAGAAAAAGGTCGTTGAACTGGTGCGCTATCCCCGCGAAGGGCACGAACTCACGCGCAGCGGTGAACCTGACCATCGCGCCGACCATCTGCGCCGGACCCTGGACTGGCTTGAGCGCTATTGCAGGGGAACATAGACGCATACCGGGCGTTCGCGCGGGCGCGCCGCACCCAGGGCAGGGGGATGGGGAAACCCGGTTTCCCCATATGTTCACAACGGTCGTCCATGCGGGCGCGCCGCACCCAGGGCAGGGGGGATGGGGAAACCCGGTTTCCCCATATGTTCACAACGGTCGTCCATGCGGGCGCGCCGCACCCAGGGCAGGGGGGATGGGGAAACCCGGTTTCCCCATATGTTCACATCAGTCGTCCATGCGGGCGCGCCGCACCCAGGGCGGGGGGATGGGGAAACCCGGTTTCCCCATATGTTCACATCAGTCGTCCATGCGGGCGCGCCGCACCCAGGGCAGGGGGATGGGGAAACCCGGTTTCCCCATATGTTCACATCAGTCATCCATGCGGCTGCGCCGCACAACGCCGGAATGAAAATAATTATTTTTGGGAGGGCGTAGCCCTCCCAAACCCTCCCCGCGGGCGGGTTGTTTCCTGGGAGGGCGCAGCCCTCCCAAACCCTCCCGCGCGAGGACTATTTTCACGTTAGTAGCATCAACGGGGTGTGCCACATTCGAACCGCTATTCTTCGCACCATGCTTCACAGCAAATGGCCTTTTCTTTGCCTGCACTGAGCGGCCTGTTTGCGCTAAAGCAGATTACTCGGTTGCATATGCAACTGTTCGTCAACGTATTATTGTTGAATCATCCTTTAATACTCCACTGAGTGTCGAGTGTTGCACAATTTTTGCAATTAATCTGAAAAAAGGTCTTCTCAAATGAGCGTGGCTGTGGTAAACTTTCGGTTACAAGCAGCGTCACGTAGCAGCGCGAGTTTCCCCGGTATCCCCGGTCTCCCCGTCCGCACGACCTCCAGGCCCGAGGCACAGCACGGGACGTTGTGACGCCGTTGCACGCCAGGCGAGGCGAGGTGTGCGCGGTGCGCCGTATGGCATAGACTGAAGTGAGGAGCGCAGGGGATTTCCCTGCCATTGCTGTGCTACGGCGACGGCCTGGCACGCAGGAGTTGGACCGGAATGCAAGTGAAGCTCTTTGTCGGCAACCTGGCCTGGAGCGTCGATGATCAGATGCTGGAGGGCGTGTTCAGCCAGCACGGCGATGTCCAGAGCGCGCGTGTTATCTATGATCGCGATACAGGCCGCTCGCGCGGGTTCGGGTTTGTCGAAATGGACGTTGAGGATGTGTCGTCTGTGATCCGTGCAACTGATGGCCTGGCCGTGGCCGGCAGGCCGATCCGTGTGAATGAAGCTGAAGATAAGGGCGGCTTCCGCGGTCCCCGCCGCGATAGCGGTGAGCGCGGCGGCTACGGCGGCGCGCGCCGGTACTAGTCGCCCCCCCTGAACTGGAATACGCCTCGGCCAGTTCCCCTTGCGTCTGCACCTTCACCCTCTGTCGTATGACAGGGGGTTTTTCTTGGGCGGGCACAGCCCGCCCCGATCCTGAGGTGAACATACGGGGAAACCGGGTTTCCCCACCTGCGGTGAGCCTGTCGAACCGCACCCCTGCCTGTGGGGCG
>CAKZKA010000043.1 GCA_937120965.1 uncultured Chloroflexota bacterium | reverse complement strand
AAACAACCCGCCAGCGGGGAGGGTTTGGGAGGGCGCAGCCCTCCCAAGAACAATACTATTTTCATTCTGGCGTTGTGTGGCGCATCCGCATAAAATTTCTAAAGTGCTGTCACAGCTCCGGTGTTAATCAGATGGCCAGAAAGCCTCAGACCATTCTCATCGGCGACGATGACCGGCAATTCTGCCGCTTGATGACCCTCTTGCTCGGCGAGGCTGGCTTTGCTGTCCTCATCGCCCACGATGGGCACACGCTGGTGCGTCTGGCGCAGGAGCACTTGCCGGATCTGATCCTGATTGACCTGGTGATGCCATACCTGGACGGTTACGAAGCGTTGCGCCAGTTGCGCAACGATACGCGGACCGCGCACCTGCCGATGATCATCGTGAGCGTTCGTGGCGCGCCGCGTGATCTGGTGAAGGGCTTCGAGAATGGCGCGGATGATTTCGTCACCAAGCCGGTGATCGGAACAGAACTGGTAGCGCGGATCCGCAGTCACCTGCGCTGGGCCGAGCGCTGGCCAGTGCATAGCCCGCTGACCGGACTGCCCGGCAATACGCTGCTCCTCGGGGAGATCCGGCAGCACCTTCGCCAGCATGTCGCCTTCTCCTTGCTCCACGCCGATCTGGGCAACTTCAAGGCCTTTAATGATTACTACGGCTTTAGCCGGGGCGATACCGCTATCCGCGAACTCGCCGAGCTGCTCCGCGAGGCGATTCGCCGCGAGGCCGGGGCCGCGTTTCTCGGCCACATCGGCGGCGATGACTTCGCTCTGTTGTGCGCGCCTGAGCAAACGCGGGCATTGTGCCGCGAGATCATCGCGCGCTTTGAGGAGCTGGCGCCGAAGTTCTACGAGGATGAGGAACTGGCCCGCGGCTATCTGGAGGCCCGTGACCGCGACGGCCACTGGCGGCGCTTCCCGTTGATGGGCCTGGCGATTGGCGGGGTTGTTCATCATGCCGGCCAGCCCCGCGATGCCGAGGATCTCAGCCGCAGGGCCGCTTCGATGAAGCAGGTCGCCAAGCGCTACCGCCGCAGTGCCTACGCCATTGACCCCGCCGACGGTTCGCCCTACTGGGTAGGGCCGTAGAGCGCCAGTAGAGGGCGGAGTCCTCCCAAACCCTCCCCACAGGGAGGGGTTGGGGAAACCCGGTTTTCCCATAGGTTCACGTTAGACTGTAAATCAGGCGTGTGCCTGCTTGAAGCATCCGGGACCCTGTTACCACAGATAGATTGGGCGACACCTCCTTGATCTCCACGAAAAACCCCTTACAATAAGGGCAAGAGCGCCTGGACCCGTGCGGGCTTCCGCGTACGTCCCGTCGGGATGGAGCCGCTTTGATGAACCTGCTGCTCCTTGCCGCTATCATCGTGCTGGGGTTGTGTGTTGCCGGCGTTCTGGTACTGGTGTATCACTGGCGCGCCTCGGTGGACAAGCATCGTCGCGCCGCGGTGGATACCACCGTCGTAGAGCTTGAGGCACGCGAGGAGAACGGTACCACGGTCGCTGCCCTGCCCGAGCCGAAGGAGCGCCGCGCCTGGAGTGAGTGGCTGGCCCGGCAGCCGCGCTGGCGCTGGGGCGTGTATGCTGCGCTCGCGCTGGTCACCGGCCTGGCCCTCTATTTGCTGCTCAGCCCGCTGTTCGTTCCCCCTGCAGCGCGCTATATTGTGGTGGTGGCGCCCTTCGACGATGGTGGCGATGGGCAGTCGGGGCGCAATGTTGCCATCACCCTGGCCCGCGAGATCGATCAGGCTGCCCAGGGGGCCATCGCCACACGGGTGGCCGAGCGCCGCCCCGACACGGTCCAGGAGGCGCTGGAACTGGCCACCGCCCTCAGCGCCGATGTACTCATCTGGGGGCGGGTCGAGCCGGGCGCCATTCTCGACAGCCCCTCGTTGCAGCCCCGCCTGATCTACCAGCCTACCGGGCCGTATGCGCCCAATGGCTGGGACGGTTACCTGGGGCGCTTTGTTATGCCGCGGAGCTACACGCTGGCCCGCGCGCCGGTCAATGGGCGAGCGACGGTAGTGCCGCTGGTCCTCGCGTTGCACGCCTATGCCCGGGGTGAGGCCGATCGGGCCTTCACTGCGCTCGGACGCCTGTTGGAGGACTACCCGGAGTTGTACGCGCCGCTGCCGCGGGCCCTGCGCGGCAATGTGTTGTGGGCGCGCACGGCCTACACTGCCGCGGCTGAAGAATACCGCCTCGCCTTGAGTGAACCTTCGGATGAGCAGGCCCTGCTGGCCAACAACCTCGGCGCAGTGCTGCTCGATGGCGGCGATCCGGCCGCTCTCAGCGCCTTTGCCGAGGCGGTCCGGCTGCTCGAGGGGCACGACCTGGGCGAGTTGCGCGTCAACCTGGCGCTGCAGGCCCTGGGCGAGAACCGTCCGGCCGATGCGGTGATCGAGCTGGAGCAGGCGCGCAACCTGTTGCCCGCCCACGCCCCGTTACTGCTGACCCTGGCGACGGCCTACCGCGAGACCGGGCAGCTTGAGGCTGCCGCCGCGAGCCTCGAGGCTGCCCGCCGCGCGCGTGGCCCCGATAGCCTGCTGGTGGCCCCGGTGTATCGCCCGATGTACCGACAGCGCATTGATGCTGCCCTGAGCGAGCAGGGCGCCCTGCTCGAGGTAGCCCGGCGCGTGGGCGCGCAGGGACCGCTGCTCTGGGAACTGGAGGTGGCCCCGGCGCTGCCCGTTACTGATCTGGACGATGCGCGAGCCGGGCTCGACCGGGCGGCCGACACGAGCGCCCGTGAGGTGACGCAGTGGCGCCAGCGCGCTATTGCCGATGGGGCCCGCTCCGGCGAGGCCGGGTTTGCTGGCAGTGGCCAGGCCGAGCGCGCCAGGCTGAACGCCGATCGGCAGCGCTTCTACCAGGCGGTTGTGGAAACGGAACAGGCCCGCACGCGCCCGCGCCCGCGCTCGGGCCTGGAGGCGCTCTTCGCCGCCGCAAGTCCGCGCCCGGCGCACCTGGTTACCCTCGAAGCCCTGCAGCAGCGCCGTCCGGGCGACCCGCGGATCAGCGCGGCGCTCGGGCGCGCCCAGCGCCTGCTGGGCAATCTCGATGCCGCCGAACAGGCCTGTGCCGAGACGGTGCAACTCGCGCCCCAGGCGCCCGAGGGCTATTTCGGCCAGGGGGCGGTCGCACGCGCCCGCGGCGACCTGCTCCGGGCCATCGAGCGCCATACCCTCGCGCTGGAGCGCAACAACGCCTTTTTCCCCGCGCGGATGGAGCTGGCCGCAATTGCCGAGGCCCAGGGCGACCTGGCGGGCGCCGTGGCGCAGCGCCGCGTGCTCCTCGAACAGCGTTCATCGCCGCAGAGCGCCGTGGACCTGGCGCGCACCCTGCGGCAGATGGGGCCAGAGTTCTATGGCGAAGCGGAGGAAGTCCTGACCAGGTTCAGCAAGTCCAGTGCCGTCGCAGCGGTAGAACTCGGCCAGTTGTACGAAGCTGGCGGTCGCCCCGATGCCGCCCGCGATGCCTACGTCGATGCCTTGCGCCTGGACCCGCGGTCGGCGTCGGCGGCGCTCGCGCTGGGGAAGCTGGCCCTGGCGGAGAACGACTATCGAACCGCCGAACGCCTGTTTCAGCAGGCTGTGCGTGCCGATCCGGGCTACGTCGCTGCGCGCCTGGCCCTCGCCGACCTCTACTACGGCCCGCTGAACGACCCGCAGCGGGCGGTGCGGGAGTATCGCCGCGCCCTTGACCAGGGCGTGGCCGATGCGGAGAAACTGGTCGCGATTGGCGATGCCGTGATGGCCCAGGGGGAGAATGACCTTGCTCTGGAGGCCTATGCGAAGGCTGTGGCCCTGCGGCCGGGCGAGCCAGCGTACCAGCACCGCCTTAGCCGGGCCAGCTTCGCGGCCAAACAACTACCGCGGGCAGTTGATGCCGCGAATGCGGTGCTGGCCCTCACACCCGATCCTGGCGACCCGGCCCAGGCGCTCCTCCGCGCCGAGGCTCTGGTTACCCTGGGCGATGTGCAGCGGCTCAGCGGCGATCTCGAAGCCGCCGTAAGCAGCTACAACCAGGCGCTTCAGGTCAACCCCACCCTGATCCCGGCGCAGATTGGCCTGGGCCTGGTCGCCGTGGGACAGGGGAACTGGGGCGTCGCCACCAGCTACTTCCAGACTGCCGCAAGCTTCCCCGGTGGCCAGGACGACCCCATGGCGCAGTTCTGGCTGGCCGAGGGGTTGTTGCGCCAGGGCAACTACGCGGGCGCTGACGCCGCCTACCGGCGCGCTCTGGAACTGCAGCCGGTCTTTCCCGAGGCCTACCTGGGCCTGGCGCAACTGCAGCGCGCTCGCGGCGACATCGGCGCGGCCCTGGAAACGATAGAGATCGCCCTGCAGCAACGTGGCGACTATGCCGAGGCGCTGCTTTTCCAGGGCAAGCTCTTCCAGGAACTCGGCCGCACCACCCGGGCTAAAGCTGCCTACGACGCCTCGATCCGCGCCAATGGCCGCATCGCCGAAACCTACTACCGGCGAGCCATGCTGTTGATGCAGACGGGGCGCGAAGATCGGGCCATCCGCGACTTGCAGCGGGCCATTCAGTTGCAGGAGAACTTCCCCGAGGCGCACTACTGGCTGGGACGGGCGCACTATGCCCGGGGCCGGCTCCAACCTGCCCTCCAGAGCTTTCGCCGCGCCCTGGAGTTTAACGCCAACTACGTAGACGCGGCCTTCTTCATTGGCCTGGTTTCCGAGGATCTGGGTCGCACCGCTGATGCGATCAGCGCCTACCAGACCGTCATCGGGATTGACCCGAACAGCTATTTCGCCAGCAAGGCGCGTGAGCAGATCAGCCGGCTGACCTGATGCCCGAACCTTATGAGTACGTTCAAACAGTACCGTATTGCGCTCCAGATCTTTCAAGCCAATCGTCTCCGCCGCGATTACCGTGACCTGGCCGAGATCCCCCAGTACGAACCGGTTGGCGAGTTCTTCTTCAACGAGATCTACGGGCCCCGCGACTTTACCGAGCGTGACCGGGGCGCTCGTCGCCTGCATCAGTTCATTCACGCCCTGCCGGGCGTGCGCCTGCGCGATGTGGAAGAAGTGCTCGAATTGCTCGATCTGACCAACCGCCTGGATGACAGCCTGGCGCTGATGATGCTGGAGCACAAGGTCGGCACGGATTTCGACGAGGCAACCTATGAGCGGTTCTACTATCTGGCCGACAACTACGACGACCGCCTGAGGCAACTCGAACTCGTGCGCAGTAGCCTGTACAATGTCTTCCGGCTCTCGCGCTCGCATCTGCTGGGAATCGGGCTGCACCGTTCACGCCTCCTGGCGCGCCTCCTGGGCATGGAGGCGGCCCACGAGTTTCTGGTGAAAGGCTACGATGCCCTGCAGGGCGTGACCAGCATTGACCACTTCGCGGTAACGGTCTATGACCGCGAGCTGGTGCGGCTGAACCGGATCTATGGACGCAGTAGCTGATCTCCCACTCCCGGCCTTCATCGTGATCCCGGCAGTGCCGTTCCTGATGGGCACAGCGGAACTGGCCCTGGGGGAGCTGGCGCGGCGCTACGGCGGCACCCGCGAGAGCTACCGCGAAGAGGTTCCGCGGCACGAGGTCTTGCTCCCGTCCTTTGCCATTGCGCAGACGCCGGTCACCAATGCGCTCTATGCGGCCTTTGTGGCAAGCGCCGGGGCGCAGGCGCCGCTGGCCTGGCGGGGGGCGACGCCGCCGCCGGATCGGCTGGATCATCCTGTGGTTGACATAAGCTGGAACGAGGCGCGGAGCTTCTGCGAGTGGCTGGCGCAGCAGCCGGTCACCTTCCACGGTCTGGCCGGCAACCCCCTTGCAGTGCGCGGCGGGCCGCGGCTGCCCACCGAAGCCGAATGGGAGCACGCCGCCCGCGGCAGCGACGGGCGCACCTTTCCCTGGGGCGAAGCGTTCGACCCCCGGTGCGCCAACACCCGCGATGGGGGGCCAGGCGCCACTACGCCGGTTGGCGCCTACCCGGCGGGCGCAAGCCCGCACGGCGTGCTCGATATGGCCGGCAATGTGTGGGAGTGGACTGCCAGCCTCGACGCGCCCTATCCCTACCGCCCCGACGATGGCCGCGAGGATCCGGCGGCGCCCGGGCGCCGGATCATGCGCAGTGGCTGTTACGCCAATCCCCACGGCTATGCCCGCTGCGCCTGTCGCTTTCGCTTGCCGCCAACGGCGCGGAACGAGTTTACCGGTTTTCGCCTGGCCGTGAGCCTGGCGCCCGAAGGGAGCAAAGTATGACCATCAAGTATACCCGTTGGCTGCGTAGCTACGTCGGGCACCAGCGTATCCTGCAGGTGCGCGCGAGCGCCTTTGCCCGCAACGAACAGGGCGGTATCCTGCTCTGCCGGCGCGCCGATGTGATGCTGTGGGACGTGCCCGGGGGCACGATCGGGCTCGATGAGGTGCCGGCGCGGGGGATGACCCGCGAGGTGCAGGAGGAGACCGGCCTGGTGCTGGAGGCCGAACGGCTGATCGGCGTTTATGGCGGCCCCGATTTTCACTGGACCTACCCCAACGGCGACCAGGCGCAGATCCTGGCGATCTTCTTCGCGGCGCGCATCGTCAGCGGCGCCTTGCACCCCACCGGCCACGAGAATGTCAATGTGGGCTTCTTCTTGCCCGATCACCTGCCCCCGCTGTTGCCGCGAACCCGGCGCATGCTCCGAGACGCCTTCACCGGGCGTGCCGAGGCGTACTTTGACCGCTGAGTGGGCGTGGGGAAACCCGGGGGTCGCTATCTCTCTGTTGCGGGGTGGGGGGGAAACCCGGTTTCCCCTATTCTCACATTAGCGGCTGCGCCGTACAACCCCAGAATGAAAATATTATTGTTCTTGGGAGGGCGAAGCCCTCCCAAACCCTCCCCGCTGGCGGGCTGTTTCCTGGGAGGGCTACGCCCTCCCAAACCCTCCCCTCAGGCAGGGGCGTGGGGAAACCCGGTTTCCCCCTATTTTCACCTCAGTGTGCCCGCACGTACTGCATCGGCGCGGCCTGGCGCGCCAGACCCTTGAGTTCCAGCAGGGCCAGCGCTGCGGCGACCGTGGGCGCCGGAAGCGCAACGGCGCGCCCGAGTTCGTCAATGTGACGCGGTTCGTAACCCAGTTCGGCCAGGAGCGCGGCCTCGACCGGGTCGGCAGGCAGTTCCCTCCGCGCCTCGCACTGCGCGCCGGCAGTGGTCATGTCGAGGGCGGCGAGCACGTCCTCGGCGCTGGTGACGAGCGCCGCGCCGTCGCGGATGAGCTGCAAGGCGCCCGCGCTCTGGCGCGAGAAGATTGACCCCGGCACGGCCAGTACGTCCCGCCCCTGTTCCAGCGCGAACTCGACGGTGATCAGCGCGCCGCTGCGGGCGCCAGCCTCGACGACCAGGGTGCCGCGGCTCAGGCCGCTGATGATCCGGTTGCGAGGGGGGAAGTTGGCCGCGGCGGGCGCAACGCCCAGTGGGTAGTCGCTCACCAGGGCGCCCCGGGCAATGATGCGTTCGGCCAGGTCGCGGTGGCGCTCGGGGTAAGGCCGATCGACGCCGCAGCCGAGCACTGCCACGGTGCGCCCCCCGGCTTCGAGCGCCGCAGTGTGGGCGATCGCGTCAATCCCCAGCGCCAGGCCGCTGATGATGGTAATGCCGGCGCGCGCCAGGTCGCCGGCCAGGTGTCGGGTGGCCTCCCGTCCGTAGGTCGTCGGGGAGCGGGTGCCGACTACGGCGATGGCCCACTCGTCGGCGGGGGTAAGCGCGCCGCGGACGTAGAGCAGCGGCGGGGCCGCGGGGATCTCCCGCAGCAGCCGGGGGTAGCCCGCGTCCTCGATGGTCAGCAGCGTGACACCGAGCCGTTCGGCGCGCTCCAGTTCGTGGTCGAGGTCAACCCGTTCCCGTGTGGCGATGAGCGCGGCGCTGGTGCGCGCGTCTATCCCGGCGGCTGCCAGGTCGAACGCATCGGCGTGCCAGGCGCGCTCCAGCGAGCCGCAGCAGGCAACCAGGCGGGCCAGGCGCGCCGGGCCCAGCCCCGGTACCAGGTTGAATCCGAGGTAGTAGCGGGTGTGCGCAGGGTACATGCAGTCTCCTTCTCTGTATGTACCGTTCTGCGCTGCCGGAGGATATTGCGCGACCGCGGAACGCCCCGTTTCAAAGGATTTCACCTGTTCTGGGATGGGCTTCCTGATGCGGCAAAACGTCTAAATGGGCCAGCGAATGGCCGAAACGAATGGGCCAGCGAATGGGAAACGAATAAACGAAGGGGCCAACGAATGGGAAACGAAGGGGCCAGCGAATGGCCGAAACGAATGGGCCAGCGAATGGGAAACGAATAAACGAATAAACGGATGTGAAAGGCGTGCCGGACTCTTCCAGCATGCGCGTCAACCCGGCAGCCGCGCGAGCGCGGGCGCTATGATCCGCGCATGCCGTGAATGCGACGGTCTCGTGATACCCTTTGAGGCTGAGCCTGCCCGAACCCTCCCCTCAGGACTCTGTTGGTTAAATCATTCTTTTACCGCTGTGGAGCCCGCGTAGGCGGGCTTCGCAGGTGACAGCCCGTGGCTTCAGCCGCCGGGCGAGCCCGCCGGGGGACATGAAGGCCCCGGCTAACAGGTACGAAGACCGCTGCAGCAGCCTGGCACGGTGGTTAAGAAACTCTTTAACCAACA
>CAKZKA010000042.1 GCA_937120965.1 uncultured Chloroflexota bacterium | reverse complement strand
GGGGCGAACGTTCATTCACCGCAGAGGACGCCGAGAGCGCCGAGGGCGCAGAACCCGCGCGCGCCAGGGAATGGCGGGGGCGCAGCAGCGCTGCGCCCCTACACCAATGGGACCTGCGCGCGCCAGGGCACCCTTCGTGGGTGCCCCCACCGCCCCTCGTGGGTGACCCCTCCCGCGCCGGGGTCCGATTGTTGACGAAGCGCATCAGAAACGGCTACAATTGGTGCTGGTGCTCGATAATGGACGGGGGCATCTCAAGGGGTTTGATTCTAAATATGCTGCTGCTGATCGAAGAGGTCGCGCGTGGATGTCTTTCAACTCCGTAATCACATCGTTGGTACCTACTCCGCATATACGACGAGTTTCCTGAACATTGCCGATGAGGAGATACGCGCGTTTGTGCAGGAACGCCTTGATGCTGGCGAGCTCTGGCCCGATGCGCTCATCCAGCTTTCGCCGGCATTTGCCTCCGATCAGACGGTGGCCGAGCTGGTTCAGAGCAATGTACTCCACCCGCTTTGCGCGCAGATCTTCGGCCGCCGTGAGGGTGAGACGTTTACGTCGCTGCGGCTCTATCGCCACCAGCGCGACGCGATTAATCTGGCGCGCGAGCGTAAGCACTTTGTGGTGACGACCGGCACTGGCTCCGGTAAGAGCCTGACTTATGTGGTGCCGATTGTTGATTATGTGCTGCGCAATCATCCTGAGCGCGGGCAGGTCCGGGCGATCCTGGTCTATCCGATGAATGCGCTGATCAATTCGCAGGAGCTCGGTATCAATGCCTTCCTCGATCATCTCCCGGCAGATCAGCGCGCGCTGGTTCGGGTTGCGCGCTATACCGGTCAGGAGAGTGAAACGCGCAAGACGGAGATTCAGCAGAATCCGCCCCATATTCTGCTCACCAATTATGTGATGCTTGAGCTGATGCTCACCCGACCCGATGAGTATCGCTTCGTTGAGGCTGGTTTGACCGATCTCCAGTTTGTTGTGCTCGATGAACTGCACACCTACCGCGGCCGCCAGGGCGCCGATGTGGCGATGCTGATCCGCCGCCTGCGCGAGCGCTGCGGTAACCCCGACCTGACCTGCATCGGCACCAGCGCAACCATGATCAGCGCGGAGGCCGGCGTCGATCCCCGCGAGGTGGTTGCCAGGGTGGCAGGCACGATCTTCGGGGCCGAGGTGGGTCCCGATCAGGTGATCACCGAGACGCTCACCCGCACTGTGCTGGTTGATCCGCGCCCATCAGCGGACCAGTTGCGCTCTATCCTCCAGCAGCCGCTGCCCGAAACCCTCGATGCCGAGAGATTCCGCTGGCATCCCCTGGCGGCGTGGATCGAGGATACCTACGGCCTGGTGGTTGACCCTCACACGAACGCGCTGGCGCGCGCTACGCCGTTGAGCCTGCGCGAGGGCGCGCGGCGTCTGGCGGAGGCGACCGGGGTCGGCGTTGAGCGTTGTGAGGAGGCCATCCGCCACTTCTTTCGCCTCGGCGCCCGTCGTGATGGCGCGACCAGCGCCCCGTTCGCCTTCAAACTCCACCAGTTTATTTCGCAGGGCGGCGCCGTCTATGCCACTGCCGCGCCGCCGCCGCGCCGCGAACTGACCCTCGAAGGGCAGCGCTATATCGGTGAACCGGAGAGTACCCGCCTGCTCTACCCTCAGGTCTTCTGCCGTGAGTGCGGCCAGCACTATGCGCTGTGCGCCCTCGATCCGTCGCAGAATCGTCTTGACCCTCGTAATCCGCTCTCGCGCGGTGAAGATGTGGAGCGCCCCGCCGTCGCCGGTTACCTGCTGGTCGGCGATGATGTCTGGAGCGATGATGATCTCGACCGCCTGCCCGACACCTGGTTCCGCATCACGAAGCGCGACCGCAGCATTCTGAAAGAGTACAAGGCGTTTGTGCCCCGCCGGCTCTTCGTGCGGCCCGATGGCAGCCTGGCCGATAGCAGCGACTCCGGCGAGCCGTGCTGGTTTATTCCGGCCCCGTTCCTCACCTGCCTGCGCTGCGGCGTGGTCTACACAAAGCGCGAGGATGATTTCCGTAAGCTGGCCCGGCTCAGCAGCGAGGGCCGGAGTACGGCCACGACCCTGCTCTCGGTCGCGACCATTGATGAGCTGCGCCGCTCCGACCTGGACCGCGCGGCCCAGAAGTTGCTCAGCTTCACCGACAATCGGCAGGATGCCTCGCTGCAGGCCGGCCACTTCAATGATTTCGTCACCATGGCCACGCTGCGCTCGGCGATTGCGCGCACGATCGCTGCTCGTTCCGACGATGATCCGCTCGACCACGCCGTTATCGCCCGTGAGGTCTGCAAGACGCTCGCGCTGCCGCAGCATGTCTACGCGAAGGATCCAGCCGAGACTGAGGGCGCCAGGCGCCGCAATGAGGAGGCGCTGGCGCTCCTGATCGAGTATCGTATCTATGAAGATCTGCGCCGCAGCTGGCGGGTGACTCAGCCCAATCTGGAGCAGTGCGGATTGCTGCGGATTGATTATCTTGACCTCGCCGAGATCTGCCGGGAGGAGCGTTACTGGGCAGGCCACCCGGTCTTGAAGGAGTCGTCACCTGCTGAGCGCGAGCGTACTATTCGCGTCGTGCTCGACCATATGCGGCGTGAGCTTGCCATTGATGCCCCATGCCTCGATCCAGAGCGCCAGAAAGAGTGGGTGAACCGCTACAACGCGCGGGTGAATGAGAACTGGCAGCTCGATGAAGCGGAAATATCAGCCTTGCGGCGGGCGACGCGCTTTGTGCTGCCCGGCGATGAGCAGCTCCTGCCTGGCGGGCGTAGCCTCTCGGCGCAGACGGCGGTGGGCCGCTTTTTGCGCTCGCTTCAGGCCTGGCCGGTGCTCCGCGAGCGCCTGAGCGAAACGGACTATGAGCACCTGCTCAGGGCGCTCGTGAAGGTTCTGGTCGGCGCGAACATCCTCACGGCTGAGTATCGCGGCAACGAGATCCGGTCTGTGCAGCTCCGCCACGATGCGCTGCTCTGGCGCCGGGGCGATGGCCGCGCCCCCGACGCCGACCCGATCCGCTCGCGGCGTCTGGCCCGCAGCGTAACGATTGAGCGGCCCGTGAATACCTTCTTCCACAACTTCTATCTCAATGCCGCCGAGCGGTTGACCGCCGTGGAAGGCCGTGAACACACCGGTCAGGTTCGCCAGGAGGATCGTGTGATGCGCGAGCAGCGATTTCGTAACGGCGATCTGCCGGTGCTCTACTGCTCGCCGACGATGGAACTGGGTATTGACATCTCTGACCTGAATGTTGTGCATCTGCGCAATGTTCCACCGACGCCGGCCAACTATGCGCAGCGCTCCGGGCGCGCCGGGCGTAGCGGCCAGGCGGCGCTGGTGATGACCTACTGCTCGACCGGCAGCGGCCACGACCAGTACTTCTTCCAGCGCCCCTTGCAGATGGTTGCCGGCGCCGTGGCCCCACCCCAGATCGAACTGGCGAACGAAGATCTGGTGCGCGCCCATATCCACGCGATCTGGCTTGCCGCCACCCATCTCGATCTCAAGTCGTCGATCCTCGATATCATTGACACCAGTGTGGATACCCTCCCGCTACACCAGGAGGTGCAGCGACAGATCGCGCTGGATGCCCAGAGCATGCAGCGCTGCCGGACGATGTGTGAGCAGGTGCTGGCCACGGTGATGCCGGCTCTGCGCACCGCCCCCTGGTTCCAGGACACGCCCGACTGGCTGGACGTGCAACTGGCAGATGCGCCCCGGGCCTTCGACCGGGCCTTTGACCGCTGGCGTGACCTCTACCGCCTGGCCGACGCACAGTTGCGAGAGGCGATTGCGCAGCGGGACCGCGCGCATCGGCGCGGCTCGCTCTCGCAGGCGGAGATCAAGGAGGCTGATCAACGCCAGCGCGAGGCGCTGCGCCAGAAGGACCTCCTCTGCAATGTGCAGACTGACCGCAAGAGTGAGGCGGAGTTTTATCCCTACCGCTACCTGGCCAGTGAGGGCTTCCTGCCCGGCTACAACTTCCCGCGTCTGCCGGTGCGCGCCTTTCTGCGCACCAGCGCCGATGACGGGGTCTACCTGGCTCGCCCGCGCTTCCTGGCGCTGACCGAGTTCGGCCCGCAGAACATCATTTATCACGAGGGGCGCAAGTACAAGGTGGTGCGCTCGCTGATCCCCGCCGGCGACGCCGCGCGTCATTTCCGCACGGCCAAGGTCTGTACGCAGTGCGGCTACTTCCACGAGGGCCTCGACGATGATGTCTGCGCGCAGTGCGGCGTCCCGCTTCGCGACAATCAGGGAAGACGTTTCGACAGTCTCTTCGAGATGACGACGGTGAGCACGAAGCGGATCGAGCGGATTACCTGCGAGGAGGAGGAGCGCCGCCGCGAGGGCTACCGCGTGAGCACGCACTACCGCTTCGCGACGGCCGGCGGCGAGCTGCGCCGCGTGCTTGCCGAGGCGCGTGGTGAGCGGCTACCGCCCCTGACCCTGTGCTACGGCGGCCAGGCGACGATCTGGCGCATCAACCACGGCTGGAAGCGCGCCCGCAGCGAGGGCTTCCAGCTCGACCTCCGCGATGGTCGCTGGAACTCCGCTCCTGGTGATGAAGCGGAGGAGCAGGAGTCTGACTCGTCGCGCGAGATCCGCCACGATGTGCGGATCGTCGTTCACGATACGCGTAACATTCTGCTGCTCCAGTGCGATCCACAACTGGCGGCTGATGATGAGCAGATCGTCAGTTTGCAGTACGCGCTACAGCGCGGGATCAAGGAATACTTCCAGCTTGAGGAGCAGGAGCTCGAATCGGAACTGATCGGTGAGGGGGATCGGCGCCGGATTATGCTCTGGGAGGCATCTGAAGGCGGCGCCGGGGTGCTGCGCCGCTTGCTCGAAGAACCCCATACCCTGGCCCGGGTTGCCCGCACCGCGCTGGAGGTCTGCCACTTCGACCCGCGGACGGGGGAGGACCGTGAGGAGGGCGAGAAGTGCTCGCGGGCCTGCTATCGCTGTCTGCTCACCTATGCCAACCAGCCGCACCACGCCAGCCTCAACCGCTACGCGGTGCGCGACCTGCTGCTGGCGCTCAGTGAGGCCGAGGTGGTGCTCAGTAAGGAGGCAACGCGGGCGCAAGCGGCGACTGACCTGCCCGCGCCGGTGCAGCGCGTGCTCGATTTCCTGCGCGCCAACGGCGGGCGCGATCCGCTGATCGAGACTGCCGGCGCGACCGTCTACCTGCGCTTCGGTCGGACCTGCCTGCTCTGCCCGGCGCCTGGCGAACATCTCGATCAACTCCGCATCGAGCTTGGCGAGCGGGGACGCATTGTTCATACAATCGATCCCGATCGCGATGTCGGCGAGCAACTGGCCGGGTACACGTTCTGGAAAGGGTAGCGCGACGGCGAGCGATCGCGTGATGATTGCGCCACAAAGGCGCGAAGGGCGCAAAGGGTTCGCCGATCGATTGCATTTCCTTGCCATGTGCATCCAGGGAAAGCTGTGCATACGATAGCAAGCGATCGTGTGATGGTTGCGCCCCAAAGGCGCGAAGGCCGCAAAGGGTTCGCCGATCAAGTTCACTGTTGCGCGCGGTTGTTCCTGCGCAGGCGCGGGTTCCCGATCGGAGTGCGCTCGGACAGCGATGGCGGGATCGGGGTTCGCGCGCCGCGAGACGCTGCCCCGCTGCACAAACATCCTGGGAATGACGCATGAGCAATCTTGTTGGAATGGCAGGAGGCGCGTATGCCCCGCTTCGAGGTTGGCTCGCTGGTGCGTTGCCGCGAACGTGAATGGGTGGTGCATCGCGCGCAGCCCGGATCGCGGAGCTGAACAACGATGTCGTTGGGCGACAGGCTGAACTCACCGAACTCGACCGCCGGATTGCCAACCTGCGCGCGCGGCGGCGGCTACCTGCTGGTGAACGGCGTGGCCGAGCAGGGCAAGAGCAGCCTGCTGGCGCAATCGATCACGCAACCGACAATGGCCTGCTTCCTCGGCCTCAAGCCCGGCCCCCGACGAGCAGGCCGCGCTGCTACGGCTGCTTCACGTGCTGCATTATCAAGAGCCATAAGTATAAAGAGGCAGCTCGTGGATTGCCTTATCACTGTGTAGTCAGTATACTTGGGGTACAGGTGTCAAGATTGCTGTCTATAATTCCATCAGGACGCTGAGCAACGTTGAGCAGCATAAACGGAGGGTAAACGCATGCCTAGAACAGTCGAGGCAGTTATCGATGAGCAGAACAATGTTCGCTTGCTAGAACTCGTTCAGTTGCCAGGCCCGCGGCGAGCGTTTCTTATTATCTTAGATGAACCAGCGATCAACATTCCTGAAACAGCGCTGTTGAGCGAGCCAGCGCTTGCAGAAGACTGGAACAGACCGGAGGAGGACGAAGCGTGGTCACACCTGCAGCAGGTAGTGTAGTGGTTGTGCCGTTCCCGTTCTCTGACTTATCGCGAGCTAAACTGCGACCGGCAGTGGTTCTGGCAGATGCCGGACGAGGCGACTGGATCTTGTGCCAGGTTACCAGCAACCCGTATGGTGACGCGCGAGCAATCACGCTGACTGATGACAGCTTTCGCACCGGCTGCTTGCGGGTGACGAGTTACGCGCGCCCTGGCAAGTTGTTCACTGCCAGCCACGATCTGATGACGGCACAGGTTGGCAGCCTCAACGCAGAGTCGTTGCAAGACATTATTGACGCGGCGGTGAACATCCTGCGGGCAAGCCTTGCGTCGTAGATGCTCAGAGAGCTGCGCGAGAGGACGAGGACAAGAGACGACTGGCGAAGCGAACTTCGTGAGAGTCCCTTGATTGCCGGTGAGCGTTCTATGGAGTGCGGAAGCAAGGCTTCCGCGCTCATACTGTTCAGAGGCAAGCGCAATGACCACCTTCAGTTCAACGCCAGCGTTCGCGCGAGTGGAGACCGATGGATACTAAGTGCCTATCCGAAAAACCGCCCCTTCGATACGCGCTGCGCGCTACTCAGGATGCGGTTTTTCGGTATCCTGCGTTATTCGGATAGGCTCTAACGAGCACGAGGTAGAAGATCAGACATGACTGCGGCATGCCCGGAGAACCTGGATGACCACGTCGGCGAACAGGAGCGCCTGTGAGCAGGTCGTACCATTTTAGATTTTGGATTGCAGACTATCGCGCAGGTCGTTCTGATGCGCTTTGACGGAACCCTGCTTGCAGAGTATTCAGGTGAAATTGGTATTACTGTTTCGCGCCTGTTGCGCCTGCGTAGGTAACGGTTTACGATCGGGGGTTCAGGGCAAGCCTCCGCGATCAGGCATCGACTGCGGGATGGCGTTCGCGCGCGCTGCGAGACGCTGCCCCGCCGCACAAACATCTTGGGAATGACGCATGAGCAATCTTGTTGGAATGGCAGGAGGCGCGTATGCCCCGCTTCGAAGTTGGCTCGCTGGTGCGCTGCCGCGAACGTGAATGGGTGGTGCTCCCTTCGGAACACCCCGATCTGCTGCTGCTGCGCCCCCTTGGCGGCGTAGAGGCGGAAGTTTGCGGCATCTATCTGCCGGTTGAGGGTAACAGTGTCGCTCCGGCCACCTTCCCGCCGCCCGATCCGGCAACTGCGGGTGACTTCGTCTCCGGTCGCCTGCTCCGCGACGCGGCGCGGCTCAGCCTGCGCAGCGGCGCCGGGCCGTTTCGCTCCCTGGGGCGCATTCATGTGCGCCCGCGCTCCTACCAGCTTGTGCCGCTGCTCATGGCCCTGCGTCTGGCGACGGTTCGCCTGCTGATCGCCGATGATGTCGGCATTGGCAAGACCATCGAAGCCGGCCTGATCGCCCGCGAGCTGTATGACCGGGGTGAGATCCGCCGGCTGACGGTGCTCTGCCCGCCGCACCTCTGCGACCAGTGGCAGCGCGAGCTTGCCGAGAAGTTTGCCCTCGAAGCCGTCGTTGTGCGCTCCAGCACGGCTGCGGCCCTGGAGCGCGGTCTGCCGCGCGGCGATGTGAGCCTTTGGGAGCATTACCCGCTGACGGTCGCCAGTATTGACTATGTGAAGAGTGAGCGGCGCCGCGACAACTTCCTGCGCGCCGCCCCTGAGCTGGTGATTGTGGACGAGGCTCATACCGCCACCGACGCGGCCGGGCGCGGCGCGGGCCAGCAACAGCGCTACGACCTGGTGCGCAGCGTCGCGGCCCGGCCCGACCGCCATCTGCTGCTGCTCACGGCCACCCCCCACTCGGGCATCGAGGATGCGTTCAAGAGCCTGCTCGGTCTGCTTGATCCGCGCTTCGCCACCCTCAGCCCGGAACGGCTCTCCGACCACGAACGCGATGAGCTTGCCCGGCATTTTGTGCAGCGCCGCCGGGCCGATGTGCGCCACTGGCTGAATGAGGATACGCCCTTCCCGGCCCGCGAGACCACCGAGGTGACTTACAGCCTCGCCCGCTCGCCCGGCTATCGCCGGCTGTTCGACGATGTCTTCGCGTTCACGCGCGAGCTGGTGCGGGAGGGGGAGGAAAACCACAAAGGCACAGAGGACACAAAGAGTCTTGATTCTTCCGATCTTCGTGATCTCCGTGCCTCTGTGGTGAATCCTCCGCGCCACCTCAGGAGTGTGGTGCAGCGACGCGCCCGCTACTGGGCTGCCCTGGCGCTGCTGCGCTGTGTGATGAGCAGCCCGGCAGCCGCTGAGAAAGCGCTGCGGGTTCGGGCGATTGATAGCACCACAGAGGCACAGAGGCACAGAGAAGGCGACGATGAAGAGGTGTTGCTCGCTCTCGAAGCAACGCTCAGCGAGGCGGTGCGCGAAGATACCGCAAGTGAACAAGTGCCCGACTTCGAGCCAAACCTCGGTGGTATGGATGATGAGGATGCCTCTGTGCCGCTGTATCTCGGTGGTGAAAAGGACAGGGAGCACGCCCGCCTCATCCGCTTCGCCGCCCGTGCCGCCCGGCTCTACGGCAACGACGATCCGAAATTGCAGGCCCTGCTGCCGCTGCTGGAAGAATTGCTGCGCGATGGCTTCAACCCGATCGTCTATTGCCGCTACATCGCCACGGCCAACTACCTGGCCCAGCAACTCGCCGGTCGCCTGAAAGTCAACGGCGATGAGGTGCGCGTGCTGGCCGTCACCGGCGAGCGCTCCGAAGAGGAGCGCGAGGCCCTGATTGCCGAGCTGAGCCATAGCCCGCGACGCCTGCTTGTCGCCACCGATTGTCTCAGCGAGGGGATCAACCTGCAACACGCCTTTGATGCCGTGGTCCACTACGACCTGCCGTGGAACCCGAACCGCCTGGAACAGCGCGAGGGTCGTGTGGATCGTTACGGCCAGCGCGCGCCAAAGGTGCGCACGGCGTTGCTCTACGGCAAGGATAATCCGATGGACGAGGCGGTGATGAAGGTGCTGCTGCGCAAGGCGGTCAGCATTCACCGCAGCCTCGGCATCAGTGTGCCGCTGCCGGTTGACAGCGATACGGTGGTCAATGCGCTGATCGCTTCGCTGTTCGAGACCGGCACCCGTCAGTTGACCCTCTTTGATGCGCAACAGGAGGCTGAGCTTGCCTCGGCTGAGGCACAACTGGCTGCGATCGAACGACGCTGGGACGATGCCGTGGCGCGCGCAAAGGAGAGCCGTACTCGCTTTGCACAGCGCCGCATCAAGCCCGAAGAGGTTGCGCGGGAACTCGAGGAGAGCGATGCAGTGCTCGGCGATCCGGCGGCGGTCGAGGCCTTCGTCCGCGCTGCCTGCGAGCGGCTCGGCGCGCCGCTGATGCCCCTCAAAGGCGCAAAGGATGTAAAGTCCCGGTTTGAGTTTCGTGACCTGCGTGTCTTTGTGGTGAACCTCTCATCGTTGCCACCGCCGGTGTACGAACGGGTCGCGCACCTCGCCGATAAGCGCGGTGATCTGATTCTGACCTTCGAGACGACCGCGCCTGCCGGGGTGGAGCGGGTCGGTCGCAACCACCCCTTCGTGGTTGCGCTCGCCGACTATGCGCTGGAGTCGGCGCTGACCCCCGACGCTGATCGCCCGCTCGCCGCGCGGAGCGGCCTGATCGTCACCGATGCCGTGGCCCGCGCGACGGTGCTGCTTTTGTTGCGTATTCGCGCGCTGATCGAAAGCCCGCGCCAGACGGCGCCGGCGCTCGCCGAGGAGCTGGTGGTGACCGGCTTTACCCGTGAGGGCGGGGTCTATCACTGGCTTGATGAGCCGGCCGCGCTGGCGTTGCTCGAGCGCGCCGAGCCGCGCGAGAATGTCAGCGCCGAGGAGCGTAGCCAGGGCATCGCCGAGGCCCTGGGGCAGCTCGCCGGCCTGGCGGACGAGCTGGCGGCCATTGCCGAGAGTCGCGCTGCGCGCCTGCGCGAGGCGCACCAGCGCGTGCGCGCCCAGACCGGCGGCGGGCGTGTGTCGGTTCGGCCTTCCGGGCCTCCGGATGTGTTGGGAGTCTACGTGCTCTGGCCGCAGGATTAGCTTACCACAGAGACACAGAGGTACAGAGATGTACGAACATCAAGCGCTTTCTCACTCCATTATCGGCGCCGCGATCGAAGTCCATCGTGAGCTCGGTCCTGGTTTACTTGAGTCAGCTTATGAAGAATGCCTTTGCCATGAGCTTGGTCTACGCAGTCTGCCGTTTCGGCGTCAGGTGCCGTTGCCACTGACCTACAAAGGCGTGCGCCTCGACTGTGGCTATCGGATCGACCTTATTGTGGCTGACACTATCTTGCTTGAGCTTAAAGCGGTCGAGCAAACCTTACCCATCCACGAGGCGCAGTTGCTCACCTACCTGCGCCTCAGTGGCATCAAGATCGGGTTGATCATCAATTTCAATGTACCGGTACTGAAGGACGGCATCACACGCCGCGTTCTCTAAACTCTGTGCCTCTGCGCCTCTGTGGTAAACACCCATGCCCTACACGACCATCACAACCGAAGGCGGTCTCATCCCCGCCGACATCCTCGACGCCATCGCCCGCGAGGAGATCATCGGCCAGCGCCCTGAGGACTTCGGCCTCGAACGCTCGCGCAATCTCTCCGACCGCATCAGCGCGGCCTGGCAGGCGGCCCGCGGCCAGTGGGCGTTGTTCCAGTCCTACCTCGCCGATCTCGGCCCCCGCGAGACGGCGACCACGGAGACCCGTGAGCATTGGGTGATCCCGCTGCTGCGCGCGCTCGGCTATCGCCCGAGCCGTAACCGCGCCGCCTATGTGGTCGAGGGCCGCACCTATGCCATCTCGCACCGCATCGACGAGAGCGACGATGCCCCGCCGCTGCATATCGAGAGCATCTGCAATAGCCTCGATGCCCGCCCGCCCTCGGCTCGACTGAGCTCGCCGAAGTCGGGCCGCCCGCGCCTCTCGCCCCACGCCCTGGTCCAGGAGTACCTGAACGCCACCGAGCAGCTCTGGGGCATTGTCACCAATGGCGAGCGGCTGCGCCTGCTGCGCGACTCGGCCCGCTTCACCCGCCCGGCGTATGTTGAGTTCGACCTGCGCGCGATGTTCGAGGGCGAGAAGTTCAGCGAGTTTGCCATTCTCTATCGCCTGCTCCACCGCTCGCGCCTGCCGGATAGTTCACCACAGCGGCACAGAGGCACAGAGGAGCGCACAGAAGATGCGCGTCTCGGTGCTGCTATCGTGAGGCCGGAGGACTGCCTGCTCGAGCGCTACCACCAGCTTGCCCTGGAGTCCGGCGGCCGCGTGCGCGAGGGGCTGCGCGACGGGGTCGAGGGCGCGCTGAAGCTGCTCGGCAATGGCTTGCTGGCCCACCCGGCAAACACTGAGCTGCGGGCGAAACTGGTTGCGGGCCGGCTCAGCCCGCTCGATTACTACCGCCAGTTGCTGCGCCTGGTCTACCGCTTGCTCTTCCTCATGGTCGCCGAGGAGCGCGGTCTGATCGCGCCGGAGGGGACTCACCACAGAGGCACAGAGGCACAGAGGCCGGAGGGGACTCACCACAGAGGCACAGAGGCACAGAGGCCGGAGGAAGAAGATATTGAGACTCTGCGTCTCCGTGCCTCTGTGGTGAATGAGGAAGAAGATATTGAGACTCTGCGTCTCCGTGCCTCTGTGGTGAATGCAGATAAGGCCCTTAAAATCTACTACGACCACTACTCCATCGGTCGCCTGCGCCGCCTCGCCGAGACCTCCGGCGCCGGGCGCGGGCCGTTCGATGACCTCTGGCTGGGGTTGCTGACGACCTTCCGGCTCTTCGAGGGCAGCGACGAGGAGGCCCCGCGCCGCCTTGGCCTGGCGCCGCTCGGCGGTGACCTCTTCGGCGAGGCGGCCTGCGCCGACCTGACCATCAACACCCGGCTGCGCAACGCCGACCTGCTCGCCGCGATCCGCAAGCTCTCGCTCTACCGCGATCAGGAGAGCAAGGGCCTGCGCCGTGTCAACTACGGCGCGCTCGATGTGGAGGAGCTGGGCAGTGTGTACGAGAGCCTGCTGGATTATCGTCCGGTGATTGCACCACAGAGGCACAGAGGCACAGAGGAGGGAAGGGCTTCTGTGGGTGCACCACAGAGGCACAGAGACACAGAGGATGAAACTCTGTGCCTCAGTGTCTCTGTGGTGCACTTCGATCTCGTCCCCGGCACGGAGCGCAAGACCACCGGCAGCTACTACACCCGCCCGGAGCTGGTGCAGGAGTTGATCAAGAGCGCGCTGGCGCCGGTGATCGAGGAGCGGTTGGGTGCACCACAGAGACGCAGAGACACAGAGATACAACAGGCTTCCGAGTCTCTGCGTCTCCGCGCCTCGGTGACGCAACAACAAGAAGCCGCCCTGCTGAGCATCCGCGTCTGCGACCCGGCCTGCGGCTCCGGCCACTTCCTGCTGGCCGCCGCCCGGCGCATCGGGCGCGAGCTGGCGAAGGTGCGCGCTGGCGAAGACCAGCCCTCGCCTGGCGAGTTCCGCCGCGCCGTGCGCGATGTCATCCGGCAGTGTATCTACGGCGTGGACCTTAATCCGCTCGCGGTGGACCTGTGTAAACTGGCCCTGTGGATCGAGGGTCACTGCGCCGGCATGCCGCTGAGTTTCCTCGACCATCACATCAAGCGCGGCAACAGCCTGATCGGCGCAACGCATGCGCTCGTTGCTGCCGGCATTCCCGACGATGCCTACAAACCGGTGACCGGCGACGACCGGGCCACAGCCAGCAGTATCAAGAAGCGCAACAAACAGGAGCGCGACCTGGCGCTGAAGCAGGGCATGGTGCAGCGCGACATGTTCGCCGATGGCCGCAGCGCCGCGCTCGACCTGGCCGAGGAGCTGCGCGCCCTCGATGAGAACGACGACGACAGCGTGGCCGCCGTGCGCGCCCGCGCCGCTCGCTACGCCGCCCTGCGCCGCCAGGCCCACGCCGAACGCGCAACGTTTGACCTGTGGACAGCAGCCTTCTTCCAGCCGCTCACCCCGGCGAACGCCCGCTATGTCCCGACCACCAGAGACCTGATCGACTTCGACCCGACCGGCGAAAAGGCGCTCATGGCCGCGCCGATCGCCGAGGAGGTCGGCTTCTTCCACTGGGAGCTGGAGTTCCCGCAGGTGTTTCACCATAGGGACACGAGGTTGCACCACAGAGACACAAGGTTGCACCACAGAGACACAGAGGCACAGAGACCGAACAATCCAGAAGAATCTCTGTGCCTCCGTGCCTCTGTGGTGAACCCCTCCGGCGCGGACCACAGAGACACAGAGGCACAGAAGGCGGCTAATTCAGTTCACCACAGAGACACAGAGGCACAGAGACCGAACAATCCAGAAGAATCTCTGTGTCTCCGTGCCTCTGTGGTGAACCCCTCCGGCTTTGATGTTGTCCTCGGCAATCCGCCGTGGGAGCGCATGAAGCTCCAGGAGCAGGAGCACTTCGTTGATGTGCCCGAGATCGCCCGCGCCGCCAACAAGGCCGCCCGCGAGCGCCTGATCAACGAGTGGCGAACGAACGGCACCCCCGCGCAGCGCGCCCGCATCGCCAGCTTCGACGCCGCAAAGCACCGCGCCGAGGCCGAGAGCCGCTTCGTGCGCGCCTCGGGGCGCTTCCCGCTCACGGCCGTCGGCGACGTGAACACCTACGCCCTCTTCGCCGAGCACGTCCGCGCCCTGCTCGCGCCGACCGGCCGGGCCGGGATTATTGTGCCCACCGGCATCGCCACCGATGATAGCACCAGGGCTTTTTTTGGCGATGTCGTCGCGAAGCGCCAGCTGGTCAGCCTGTACGACTTCGAGAACCGCGAGAGCATCTTCCCCGGCGTGCATCGTAGCTACAAGTTCAGCCTGCTGACCCTGGGCGCAACGAACGAGCCGACGCGCTTTCTGTTCTTCGCCACCAACACCGGCCAGCTCGCCGAGCCGACTTCGGCGAGCTCAGTCGAGCCGACTTCGGCGAGCTCAGTCGAGCCGACTTCGGCGAGCTCAGTCGAGC
>CAKZKA010000041.1 GCA_937120965.1 uncultured Chloroflexota bacterium | reverse complement strand
GGGGGGGGGGGGGGGGGGGGGGGGGGGGGGGGGCGGCGGGGGGGGGGGGGGGGGCGGGGGGGGGGGGGGGGGGGCGGGGGCGAGGGGGGGGGCGGGGCGATGGCCGGGGGTGCCGCAGAGACGGCCCGCCGGGCCGTCTCTACGGCGTCGTGGTGCAAGGGGTGGGCGATGGGTATGGGATGGGGCGTCGTGGCGGCGTACCGCGGCTCCGGGGGCGGCAGGGCAATGGGTGGGCGGTTATCCATGTCAGTCTGTCCAGCGCTGGGGATTCGTGGCGATATAGCGGCGTATGATTTCCAGCGCCCGGGCATCATGGATGATGACATCATAGAAACGTTCCTGCCAGGCGAAATCATGATAGCCGGCGGCACGGACACGTTTGGTGACCACCGATTTGAACTGGCCGATGATTGTACCCAGCGATGGCGATACGGTATTACCAGTCACAGGCGATGCGCCGGGCGGCGGGGGCGGCCCACCGGGGGGTGGCGGGGGCGGCCCACCGGGGGGCGGCGGGGGCGGCCCACCGGGGGGCGCCGTAGAGACGGCCCGGCGGGCCGTCTCTACGGCATCGTCGTTTAATGTAACCCCGTCGGGGTGGTGTGGCGCGGCGGGGGGAACCGTGTCGGTTAATGGTCGTGTATTGATGCCAATAATCGCGTGAATATGGTCGGGCATAATCACCCACGCGTCGAGGCAAACATAGGGGCGTATCACGGGGGTACGTTGCCATTCTGTGGCCACCAGGTCGCCTATCGCCGACAGGTGTACAACCTCATCGACAACCGCCCCCAGGCAGGTTTGGCGCCGATAGGTGCAGATCGTCACGAAATACCAGCCGATGGTATAGTCCCACCCCCGTTTGCGTGCCGACTCGATGCGGTAGTGGTTCTTGAAGCGCGCCATAGATGGATTCCTGTGATGCTCGCCTGGATGACCATCCTCCATGGCAATATACCGCCTGCGCCCGCCGGGGGAAACCACCGCCCTTGACACATGCTGGCCCCGGTGGTACCGTTCACCTGCGGCGCCTGACCGCCTGTGATGAGAACGCCGATGCTCGGCCACCTCCGTGCCGTCCCATTGCTGCTGGGCCAACCGGTCCGGTTGCTGCGGCATTACCCGCGGGGCGCCCTGCGCGATGATGTGCTCGCCGGGGTTACGGTGGGCCTTGTGTTGCTTCCGCAGGCCCTGGCGTTCTCGCTCCTGGCGGGTCTGCCTCCGGTCATGGGCCTGTACTCGGCGATGGTGGCTTCGATCGCCGGCGCGCTCTGGGGCTCCTCGAGTCATCTCCACAGCGGCCCTACCAATACCGCTTCGATCGTAACCCTGTCGGTGTTGCTGCCGATCGCTGCCCCGGGGTCGCCCGAGTTTATCGCCGCTGCCGGGCTGATTGCGGTCATGGCCGGTGTGATCCGCGTGCTGCTTGGCCTGGCCCGATTGGGGTTGCTGGTCAATTTTGTCTCCGACTCGGTCGCGGTGGGTTTTACAGCCGGCGCGGGGATCCTGATCATCTCCAATCAGATCGAACCGCTCCTGCGGATCGATCTCCCTCCCTCGACCGGTCTGCTCGAGACCCTGATCGGCGCGGCGCGGCAGATCGGCGCCGTGCATCTGCCCTCGTTGCTGCTGGGCGTCGCCACCATGCTGATCATCTTCGTCTGGCCGCGGATCACGCGCCAGGTGCCGGCTGTGCTCATCGGTGTGACGTTCGTGGCCGTGGCTTCCTACCTGCTCGGCCTGGAGGCCCTGGGCGTAAGTGTGCTTGGCCCTCAGCCTGCCGGCCTGCCGCCCCTGGCCAGTCTGCCCCTGCTAGACCTGGAGCTGATCGGCCATCTGGCAAACGGCGCTCTGGCCCTGGCCATCATCGGCCTGGTGGAAGCGGTTGCCATCGCCCGGGCCATTGCCGGCCATTCGCAGCAGCGCCTCGATAGCAACCAGGAGTTTGTCGGGCAGGGTATGGCCAACATCGCCGCTGGCCTCTTCTCGGGGTATCCCTGCTCCGGCTCGTTCAACCGCTCGGCACTGAGTTTCCAGTCCGGCGCGAAGACGGCCCTCGGCAACGTCTTCTCAGGCCTGTTTATCCTGGCGGCGATGTTTGTCCTGGCCCCGCTGCTGGCGCATCTGCCCCGCCCGGTGCTGGCCGGCGCGCTGGTGGTGACCGCCTGGAGCATGGTTGACCTCAAGGCGATGCAGCGTCTGCGCCGGGGCGACCCCGGCGATGCGCTGATTATGGGTGTGACCCTGGTTGCCACGCTGTTGCTGCCGCTACAGTTCGCCATTCTGATCGGTGTGCTGATGTCGCTGGGCTACTACTTGCTCCGCACCAGCGCGCCGCGGGTGGTCGCGGTGCTGCCCGACGCCGAGTTCAAGCATTGGGAGCCTCACGCCGGTCGGCCGCAGTGCCCCCAACTGGCTGTGGTCGACATTCTCGGCGATCTGTACTTTGGCGCCGTCAACCATGTCGAGGAGACGCTCAACGCCATTCTCGCCGCCACTCCCGGCCAGCGCTTCGTGCTGCTGCGTATGCACAGTGTGCAGCACATAGATATCAGCGGGATCAGGATGCTCGAAAACCTGCGCCGGCAGCTCCGCGAACAGGGCGGCGAGTTGTTCTTCACCCGCGTGCGTGGCCCGGTGCTGGAGCGGATGCAGGCCAGCGGCTTCTTTGAGCACCTCGACCCCCGGCAGATCCTCGACGAGGATACGGCGATTGACACCCTGTTCTACCGGGTGATCGATCCGGCGGTGTGCGTCTACGAGTGCGAGCGGCGGGCCTTTCTGGAGTGCCAGACCCTGCCCAAGCGCACCCTGCCGGGGGGCGGTGCGCCCCACATTCCGCTCCTGCCGCTCACCGCTCGTCCAGCCCCTACCCTGACGCCCCGTGAACTGTGGGACGCGCTGCACAGCGCCGACCCGCCACTGGTGGTAGATGTGCGTGAGCCCCGCGAGTTCCGCGGCGGTCACGTTCCCGGTGCGCTCCTCGTGCCGCTGCCCACCCTGCTGAGCGACCCGCAAGCGGTGCCCCGCAACCGGCGGCTGGTGCTGGTGTGCCGCAGTGGGCGACGCAGCACCCGGGCGGCAGCCGTGCTCGCCGGGCGCGGCTACGATCGCCTGGCCGTGCTGGAGGGTGGCTTGCTGGCCTGGGAGGGGCAGAATCTGCTGACCGCAGTGGAAGAGGTGATCTCGTGACCGAACCGCGCCTCAATCGGAACACCGGCCTCGACCTGGTGCGCGCCACGGAAGCGGCGGCGCTGGCCGCTGCCCGCTGGATGGGCCTGGGGCGACGCGAAGAGGCCGATCAGGCCGCGACCGCTGCCATGGTCGCCGCCCTCAACAGCCTGGAGCTGGATGGGCGTATTGTCTGTGGAGAAGAGGGCCGCGAGGTGGTACCCGAGGCCCTGGTGGGCGGCGCCCGGGTTGGCAGCGGGCGGGGCATTGCCGTGGATGTGGTCGTTGACGCCATTGACGGGCGCCGCTTGCTGGCCCGCGGGCGGCCCGGCGCCGTGGCCGTGGCCGCTGTCTCGGTTCGCGGGGCCATGTGGGCGCCGGCGCCCGCGGTGTACATGGATAAACTCGTGGTCGATCGCACCGTCGCCCCGGCACTGGTGCCGGAATGCCTCGACGCCCCGGCCGCCTGGACCCTGGGGCTGATCGCCCGCGCCAAGCGCAAGCCGGTACGCGACCTGACCATCTTCGTGCTGGAGCGCCCCCGCCACGCCGACCTGATCGACGAGATCCGCGCCGCTGGCGCCCGGGTCATGCTCGCCGACGACGGCGACATTTCCGGCGCAGTCCTCGCCGCCTCCCACGACAGCCCGGTGGATGCGCTGATGGGCGCTGGCGGCACCGCCGAGGGGGTGATCGCCGCCTGCGCCATCAAGGCCCTGGAGGGAGGCATGCTGGGGCGCCTGTCGCCGCAGAGCCGCGAGGAGGCTGCTGCGGTTGCCGCTGCCGGCCTCGATGCTCGCCGTATCTTCTCGCTTGATGATCTGGTGCGCAGCAACCAGATCTTCTTCGTTGCCACCGGCATTACCGACGGGTTGCTGCTCAAAGGCGTGCGCTTCGAGGGTGACCGGGCCACCACCAACTCGCTCATCCTCCGCTCCGAAACCCGTACCCGGCGCCTGATCTTTGCCGAGCACCTGCTGGAACCGGGAACGTGAGACGGCCCTTCCCTGGCGCGAGGAGAAGGAACGGAGCGCCTCCCCTCAGCGGGGGAGGCTGGGAACTCTCCGGTGCAGGATTTTTGCGGGCACAACCCCCAGGCCCCGCATACTCCCCACTACCCTCTCCCCTGCTAGCGGAGGGAAATCTGGCGTTGTGGTGAACCAGCGGGCTTCCCCCGTGTTCACGTGAGAGTGACGCAGCGCACTCAATCGGCGTTACCCCCGGCAGCATGCAACGGTACAAGAGCAGAACAATCGCTCTGCCCCGAGCATTCCCTGCGGGAGGTACGTATGACCGGCTTGCACCTTGCGCGGGTGTGGATTATCGCCGCGCTGCTCGTTGCCTCGGCCCTCTTCTCCCATGCTCCGGCCCGATCCGAAACGGCCCTGGTGCGGATCAACGAGTTTACGCCCGCGCCCGGCAGCGGTCGCGAATGGGCCGAGTTGATCAACCTGGGCAACCTGCCTGCCGAGGTGGGCGGCTGGCGCATTGACGATGACCTGCCAGCAAACAGCGGCCAGGCCCTCATTCCCGCGGGCACGGTGATCCCTCCCGGCGGTCTCTTCGTGATCGAGTGGAACACCAGCTTTCTCAACAACAGCGGCGATACCATTCAGTTGATTACGCCCCAGGGTCACACCGTTGACGCGCATACCTACGGAAGCGCGAGCGTCGATCTCAGCCTGGCGCGCCAACCCGACGGCGCGCCGCTGTGGGTCTGGGGTCCGCCGACCCGCGGGAGCTTCAATGCGCCGCCGTCCCATCCCGCCACCCCATCCGTCGAGAGTGGCACGCCCACGCCTGCGGCCACCGACTCTCCACCCGATGACACGCCAGCCACTCCCACCACTGTGACCATAGACGAAACTCCGACTGATGCGGCCACGGCGACCGCGGTCCCCACGGCTACGTTGGCGCCCACCCGTACCGCAACAGTCACCAGCACGCCTTCGCCTACCCCTACCTCCACGGCCAGCGCTACGCCAACTCCGCCGATCGAAGCAGGCAGCGTGCTGATCAACGAAATCGCGCCCGGCGCCGACCCGGAGTGGATTGAACTGTACAACCCCGGGAGCGAGCCGGTGCATCTCCTCGGCTGGCAACTCGAACGCCTCTCCACCGGTCAGCCGGTGAGCCGCAACCTGCCTGAACTGACCCTCGCTGCCGGCGGGTACGCCGTGATCAGCCCCAGCCGGGGCACGCTCCCCAACGGCGGGGCCAGCCTGACCCTGCGCAGCTCGACGGGCATGGTTGTGGACGGGCCGATCGTCTACCCTGCGCTTGACAGCGAGGCCGTCTATGCCCGCACAGGCGATGGCGCCGCCATGTGGAGCGCAGAGTACCCCCCGTCGCCAGGCGCGCCCAACCTGCCGCCGATCCCAACGCCTACCCGCACCCCATCGCCTACCCGCACACCCTCGCCCACCGCTGAGCCATCGCCTACCCGCACACCCTCGCCCACCGCTGAGCCATCGCCTACCCGCACGCCCTCGCCTACCCGCACACCCTCGCCCACCGCTGAGCCATCGCCCACCCGCACGCCCTCGCCCACCGCTGAGCCATCGCCCACCCGCACGCCCTCGCCCACCCGCACGCCCTCGCCCACC
>CAKZKA010000040.1 GCA_937120965.1 uncultured Chloroflexota bacterium | reverse complement strand
GGCGCCCCGATGGGCAGGGGCGTGGGGCAACCCGGTTGCCCCCTATCCCAACTGGTGTTGGGGGCGCCCGGCGCCCCGATGGGCAGGGGCGTGGGACAACCCGGTTGCCCCATATGTTCACATCAGCCGTCCATGCGGCTGCGCCGCACAACGCCAGCATAAAAATAACTATTCTTGGGAGGGCTACGCCCTCCCAAACCCTCCCGGTGAGGAGGGCTTGCCATCCCGTGGGCAGGGGCGTGGGGCAACCCGGTTGCCCCATATGTTCACATCAGGAATGAACACAGGCTATGTTTGACTGGTTATTCGGCAAGCGTCGCCCGCCCGCGCCAACGGCGCCCATCGTCCCGCAGCGCCCCACCGCCGTTGCGCCGATTGACCTCCGCGTGGCGATGATCGTTCACGACCCGGTGCTGGAAAGCCGTGGCGGACGGCGGCTGCACCAGCATTTCGGCTGGCACGACCCTGACGCCCTGGCGCGCCAGTATATCGCCGATCTGCACGCCTGCTCGGGGGGCATTGCCCGCTACGCTATCGTTGAACACCACGTGGTAGACGGTTACCCGGCGAAGATCGACGGCTTCGTCTACGACGACGAGCACTACCTGGCCTGCTGGGCGCGCCGGGGCGGCTTCCACCAGCCCGACGCAGCCGACTACACTCGCCTCCTCGACGAGTTTGCCATTACGCCGAAGGTGCTGACGGGCGAGATTGATGAGGTCTGGCTCTTTGCCTTTCCCTACGCCGGTTACTACGAGAGCCATATGGCCGGCGCGGGCGCCTTCTGGTGCAACTCGCCACCCCTGGCGGGCAGCGAGCGCTGTGACCGGCGCTTCGTGGTGATGGGGTTCAACTACGAGCGCGATGTCGGCTGCATGCTGGAGAACTTCGGCCACCGTGTCGAGTCGATTATGGCCCACGTCTATCGCGGGCATCGCGGCGAACGCAATCTGTGGGAACGTTTCACCCGCTACGACCTGACCCACCCCGGTCGCGCCGAGTGCGGCAATGTCCACTTTGCGCCCAACAGTCTCGCTGACTACGACTGGGGCAACCCGCGCCCGGTTGTGTGTTACGCCGATGCCTGGTACCACTTCCCCGACCTCAGCGCCCCGCCACGGATGGTGGACGCCAGCGAGTGGGGCGGGGGCGATATGCGCCTGCACCACCTGTGGTGGCTGGCGCACCTGCCCCGCGCCGCCGGCGAAACCGATGACGTGCTCAACAACTGGTGGGCCTACGTGCTGCGCCCGGAGCTGGTGAGGTAAGCGCAGCCACGTGGACGGCTAACGTGAACATAGCCCGCCCGCGGGAGGGTTTGGGCGTAGGGGCGCGGCGGCGCCGCGCCCCTGCCCCCTCCCAGGAACCAACCCGCCCGCGGGGAGGGTTAGGGAGGGCTGTGCCCTCCCAAGAATAATTATTTTCATTCCGGCGTTGTGCGGCATAGCCGCATGGATGACTGATGTGAACATAGCCCGCCCGCGGGAGGGTTTGGGCGTAGGGGCGCGGCGGCGGCGCCGCGCCCCTGCCCCCTCCCAGGAACCAACCCGCCCGCGGGAGGGTTTGGGCGTAGGGGCGCGGCGGCGCCGCGCCCCTGCCCCCTCCCAGGAAACAGCCCGCCCACGGGGAGGGTTTGGGCGTAGAGACGCAGCGGCGCTGCGTCTCTACACTACCAGCCGTAGACCTCGGCTGAACAGCCACGCAGCAACTTTCGCTCGATCCACGAACGCGACTCAAGCGGTGGAACGGTCGTTCCCTCTATCGTTTCGGACATCACAAAGCGCCCGCCGCGCTTCCATACGGCGATCCGGTAGCGCCCGCTCATCAGATTGCGGATATACGCGCTTGCCCGGGCCACATCATCGTCGGCATCGGGGTTCAGCGGACTGCCAAAGTGCAGGTGATGCAGGTCAAACCCCACGGTTACCTCATCGCCGCCCGTGCTCAGCCAGAACTGGCGTCCGGACGGCGATTGTAACTCGATCAGCAGCGAGCCATTGGCCTGTTCGCGAAGCTCGGGCAGCAGTTCCGGGAACTGTTCGGCAATGGCGCGACGAACGGCTTCAGAGTAGGCGTTCAGGGGCATGTGGCTTTCTCCAGCACGGTTCAGGTCCTGCCGCCGGGACAACGTCTCGTCAGGCATGGTTTCATACCATTTTAGATTTTGGATTGTGGATTGCCACGCTGGGCAGCACAACGCCTGAAATCGCTTCAGGCAATGCGGCATCATCAACGGTAATTGGTATCAGAAGGGCTATGCTGTATAGCGCCGTTGCGTGCTGAACCGTCCCTTCCCGCACCCTTCCCCGCCGGGAGAGGGAACCAGGCGCCTCCCCCAACGGGGGGAGGCGGGGCTTTCAGGTGTAGAGTTTTTGGCGGATGGCGTCCTGATGCGCTGCGTGTCCTCACCCCCCAATCGCCACCGAGGCGGTCATATTCCAGCGCAGCCGCTCGTCCCAACTGGTGGGCTTGACCACGATGGTGTAAACGATGTCGCCCTGGCGGTTCTTACCCAGAGGTTTGATCCGCGCCACGGCGCCGGGCAACTCAAAGCCGGGCAGGGCGTCAAAAGTGATCCGTACCGGGTCGCCTTCACGGATCTGCACCACGCTCAACTCGGTGAGGTCCTCGGTCTCAATCTGCCAGTTGCGCAGATCGGCCAGCACAACGGCAGGGGTGGTTGGGCTGGCAACTTCGCCGATCTTGAGGTTCAATTCGGCTACTGTGCCAGCGATGGGGGCCTCCAGAGTGGCCCGTTCCAGGGCGAGTTGGGCCTGTTTGAGGGCCACCTCGGCGCCGCGCACGCGGGCCGCTGCGGCGCTGAGGGTGGCGTCGGTGGGAGCGGCCTGCAACTCGGCCAGGCGCGCCTCGGCGTTGCGCACGCCGGCCTCGGCGGCAGCCACGTTGCCCGCGCGCTCCGCACCACCGAGCCGCGCCAGGCGCGCCTCTGCCGCAGCGATCTGTGACCGCGCCGCCGCGATGGCATCGGCCTCGGCCGGGCTGACCAGGCGCGCATAGCGCGCCTCGGCGTCGCGCAGGGTGGCCTCGGCGGCCTGGATGCCGGTGATCTCAGCCTGCCGGGCCTGCTCGAGGGTCAGTTGGGCCTGGGCCATGGCCGTCTCGCCATCCTCCACCGCCCGCTGCGCGGCGGCCTCACGGTCGCGGAACTCCTGCGGCAGTTCGCCGGGTAGTTTCTCACGCTCGCGGTTCTGCCAGTAGACGCGGCTGTACTCGTCCTGGGCGTTGCGCAGAGCGTTGGCGGCCCGCTCCAGGTTCAATTCGGCGGTGATCCGCGCCTGTGCCAGCGCATCGCGCTGCTGTTGCAGACCGATGCGCGCCTGGTCTACCGCAGCCTGGGCCGAAGCCACGTCGGGGGCCCTGGGACCGGCCTGCAACTCGGCCAGGCGGGCGCGGGCACTCTCCAGTTCGGCCCGGGCCGCAGCAACATCCGCCGGGGTGACGCCACCCACGGTGGCCTGCAACTGGCCCCGCGCGCGGGCAATCTCGGCCTCGACAGCCGCAACCTGCTCGGGGGTGGCCCCCTCCAGCAGCCGGTCGTAGTCGGCCTGCGCCTGCTCCAGGTTGACCTGCGCCTGCTCGACCCGCAGGCTCAGGTCGCGGGTATCGAGGCGAGCCAGGGGCGAGCCGGCCTGTACGGTGTCACCTTCCTTGATCAAAATCTCCGCCACGGTACCGCTGGTCTCGAAGCTCAAATTGACGCTGCTGGCCGGAACGACCTTGCCTTCGGCGATCACCGTGCTTCCGGCCTGCACCGCCGGTAGTACCGTCGGCTGGGGCGGTTGCGTCTCTGAGGTGGGAACGGAACAGGCCACCAGGCCGGCCAGGACCAGGCCGGTTATGGTACTGATGAGGATCTTCCGCATCGCGGTAGGCTCCTTTTCTCAAGCTACCGGAAGGTAGCCGCTAGGCTCAAACGTTGATGGTGTGTCTGGCGCTTGCGCAGAGGGGCCTGCAACCTCTCCGAGCCTTCCCACGCGCGCCCACCAGCACCGCAGAGTGATACCATTTTAGATTGCCGATTCTGGGTTGCGGATCACGATCCCGGGCATTACCGTGCACTATCGCAGCTCGGGTTGTACGGAATGTTCGACAGAAAAACGACACGCATCGCCTCCGGGTTGTGCGCCGCCTATTCGTAGGCCAGCACGTCGCGCACGGTGACCCGCGAGGCGTTCCAGGCGGGCAGGAAACTGGCAACGGTCGCCAGAACGACCACAATCCCCAGCCACTGGGCCACGCCGATGAACGAGAACACGAAGGCAAACGAGTTGTTGGCCTGGAAAATGGCCGCCAGTCCCTGGTTCATAGCGAAGCTGACCGGGGCGGCCAGCATAGCGCCAATGATCCAACTGATCAGACCGATAAGCACGCCCTCGGCGATCACAATGCGCTGGATGGCCCAGTTGCCTGCGCCAATCGCGCGCATTACGCCGATCTCGCGGGTGCGCTCGAGGACATTGATGCTCATCGTGCCCATCAGGCCCAGTCCTCCTACCAGCGCCAGCAGCGCGGCCATCAGCAGGAGGAAGAAGATAATCATGTCAATGCCGATGCTGTTCTGGGCGCGGAACTGGGCCAGGGTGCGGGTAAAGCCGACTTCGAGACCCTGACGCTTGAGCAACTCGCCCGCAGCCGCAGCCACCCGCTCCTGCGTGGCCGGGTCACGCTGGTCGGTGATCAGGCGCACCTCGGTGGCCATGCCCGTGTCGCCCATCTGCCGGCTGAAGGTCGGCAGATTGACGTAGATGGCTGCAATCGGGAAGGGTGTTCGCGAGAGGCCCACCACGGTCATGGACAGTTCTTTGCCCGCCACCTTGATCCGCACCACATCGCCCACGCGGGCGCCGGGGTAGTCGGCCAGATAATCGCTGGTGAGCACCACTGCCCCGTAGTCGTCAGGGAGAAGCCAGCGACCCTCGTCAATCTGCACGCGCAGCGCATCGCCATCGGCGGGTGCGGCAATGACGCTGTAGGTGTCACTGCTCTCCCGGTTGCCGGCTTCAATCACCCGCGCGCTGTAGCCATTCCAGTACTCCACATCCACCACGCCGGGCAACGTGGCGAGCTGATCGAGCACCGTGGTGCGGTAGGGCCGGTTCATCGAGATAAAGACATCAATGTTGAGCTGCTGGTAGACCCTGTCAATAGTGGTGTAGAGGCTCACCCGCTGGCTGATCACGGCCATAAAGATCAGGCCGGCCAGGGTCAGGGTAGACAGGGTAAGCGCCAGGCGGCCCTTGCGGCGGAAGGTGTTACGGAGTGAGAGCAGCATCGGCCGGGAGAGGAAGCGGATACGCTCCAGCATCCGGTCGAGGGGGCTGCGCCCGAATCGGCCCTTGCCCAGCCCATAGCTACCAATGGCCTCGCGCACGGTCACGCGCGTACCGCTGATGATCGGCACCAGCGCCGCCAGCACCGGGATCAGCAAACCCGCGGCGATCTGCTGGGCGAGGACCGCGGGTGTGGGGGCCACGCTGGAGATGTTGAAGTTGAACAGCCCCACGAAGAAGGCGGCCAGGCCCCAGGCGCCCAGTACGCCGAGGGGAATGGCGATGATCAGCGAGAGCGCGCCAAAGGCCAGCACCGTCACCAGATAGAGTTGCACAATATCGCTGTTGCGCGCGCCAATTGCCTTCATCACCCCGATCTGACGGATCTGCTGGGTAAGCAGGGCGCTGATTGTGTTGATCACCAGAAAGCCGCTCAACAACAGGGCGAAGAGACCGATGATGCTCAGCAGCAGCGTAAAGGCCTGCACAAAATCATCGGCGGGGTAGACGCCCGGCTTGCTGATGAAGATGCCCCCCGAGACCCGCCCGCTTTTCTCGATCTTGTCCTCCACCTGCTCAGCGATGGCGCGCACATACTCCTGGTCGTAGCGATGGTCGGCCACCAGAATATCCACCGAGTTGTAGCCGGGCGGCACGCCGAGCAGTTCGGCCGACTGGTCGCTGATATAGCCGTAGCCGATATTGGCCAGCGCGGTCGGGAAGCCGCTGCCGAGGTTATAGACCACGCCGCTCACCAGCAGGTCCAACTGCTTGCCATCGCGTCGTTCGATGCGCAGCATCTGGCCCTCGGCGGCGCCCAGGAAAGGCAGGGCGGCCCGTTCGAGCACGATCGTGCGGCGCGGGGGCGGCCACTGGCCACTGAGGGGCGTCGGGACGTACATCCGCAGGTCCTCGACCTTGCCAACAACCTGGAGTTGCAGGTCCTTCCACTCGCCGCCGGGCGTCAGCGCGCGCACGGTGACGCTGCGCGTGGCCTGGGCCTCGGCGACGCCGGGCATACGCCGGATGGTCTGCACCAGGTCGTCGTCAATATCGTTGGCCGCAATCGAGGCACTGGCCGGATTGGTGGCATTCCAGTCGCCGTTAAGGTCGCGCATCAGGATGGCGCGCCCGCCGGAGACCATACCGATGGCAAAGACGCCAATGGCAATAGCGAGCACAACCAGCAGCGTGCGGGTCTTGTTGCTCCAGAGATCGCCGAGCACTTTACGCCAGCGTGGTGCGAGCACAGGCATCTCCCTTTCAGCCGTTGGTGCGGCGCAGCCGCACACTGCCAGGATGAACAGCGGGGTGTTTCCTGGGAGGGAGCAGCCCTCCCAGACGCTCCGGGTGGGGAGGGCGTGCCTCCCCGGTGGGCAGAGGCACGGGGAAACCCGGTTTCCCCATATGTTCAAGTTAGAGCAGCGCGCGCGTCACTGTTGGCAGCGCGGCGCTCGGCAGCCACCCGCTCGACATCGGCGCGCGTGCCTTCCGACTCGGCCAGCAGGGCGTGGAACTCGTTGCGGTCCAGGGCGACCACCTCCACCACGCCGTTATCGTGGGCCGCGCGCACCGTCGCGTTACGCACGCCGCCGCCGAGCAGCGCCTGTTCGCCGAAGTACTGGCCTTCTCCCAGCACCTCGGCGATCAGCTCGCCGCCCCCGGGCTGGTCAATAATCACCTCGACCCGGCCCTTCGTAATGATGTAGAAGTACTCGGCCTCGGCGCCCTGACGCACAATCGGCTGGCCCGGCTCGTAGGTAAGCCGGTCGATCTGCCGCGTCACGGTGATCAACTGGTCGAGGCTGAGCCGTGGCAGGGCCCTGGCGAGGTACTGGTTGACGATCTCGCCGTCGGAGACGATCACCGAGCGCGTGGCGCGTCGGGCCAGGTCGTTGTCGTGGGTGACCATCACGATGGTTTTGCCCGCATTGACCAGATTCTCGAAGAGTTGGAACACCGCAGCCGAGGTCTTACTATCGAGATTGCCGGTCGGCTCGTCGGCGATCAGGATCGGCGGGTCATTGGCCAGTGCGCGGGCAATGGCAACCCGCTGCTGCTGACCGCCGGAGATCGCCGAGGGCAGCTTATGGGCCTGATCGGCCATCTCAACCTGCTCCAGCAAGTGCAGCGCCCGGGCGTGCCGTTCGGAGGGCCGGTACATGTTGCAGAAGTCCATCGGCAACATGACATTTTCAATAACGCTGAGCGAAGGCAGCAACTGGAAGAACTGGAAGATGATCCCCAGGTTCCTGCCGCGCCAGACTGACATGCGCCCCTCGCCAAGCGTGTGTACCGGCGTGCCGCCGACAAAGACCTCGCCGGAGGTGGGCCGGTCAATGCCGGTGATCATATTGATCAGCGTTGACTTCCCGGAACCCGACTTGCCGATGACGGCAACGAACTCACCAGCGTCTACCGTGAGGTTGACGCCCTTGAGGGCGGTGAAGCTCCCGGCAGCGCTCTGGTACGTTTTGACCACGTTCCGCAGATCGATCAGATGGCCGGGACCGCCAGTATCGGTTCGCGACCTGTTCGCGCCGTTTGGTTTGAGCCAGCGTCCGAACATTGTCTTCTCCTCCGGTGCGGCCAGTGTACTGCCACCAGCGTAGCACCTTCCGCCGCTGACGGCATGGGTCTCTGGTAGGGTTGCACGGGGCGATCTGGCGCCCACCTGGCTGTGGATGCCTCATCCTTAAGTATGAGACAGGCCGGAGTAAACGATACATCCATCGGGGCGCGCGGGAACCGGGTGGGGCGAATGATCGCTCGCCGCACCCGGGGGCCCGGAAAAGATCTTTCTTGCCCGGACTGCGCTCGTTGAAACCTTGCCCATCGTGATCCGCGCGCCTTTGCAACCCGGCTTCACATCGGTTGTCGCCCTACCACCTGATGTGCTTGACAGTCCGCCGTGGCTGCGGTAAGGTATCACTAACAAACGATCTTCGGGGCAGGGTGAAATTCCCGATCGGTGGTATAGCCCACGAGCGTGTTGCGAGGCACGCAGGATCCGGTGCGACTCCGGGGCCGACGGTTACAGTCCGGATGTAAAGAAGATCCAGACGACGCAGTGGCGCGCGATAGAGCGAGTGCTCCTTCGCGTGCGCTGTGATCCGGTGCATACGGCATCCCATGCCGCTATGCGCTGTCTGGTTAGTTCTGCCCCGATGTGCTCATGCACAGCGGGGCTTTTTGTTGGGAGGGTGGGCATGCAGCAGACGTTACCGATGCAGCAGGAGATCAGGGCGCCGCGGGTGGCGCGCGCGCCGTGGATCGGCCTGGAGGCCTTGCAGTGGGCCGGGTTGCCCACGGCGATCATGGGCCTGCTGGTACTCTGGCAGGCGCTGGTCAGCGTGGGGGGCTACCGCCCCTTCATCCTGCCCGGCCCGGCCCTGGTCGCCGAGCGCTTCGTGGTAGCGGCGCAGAGCGGCCTGCTCTGGAAGCACACGGCAGCAACGCTGCTGGTAGCCCTGGGCGGGTTCGGCCTCGCCCTGCTTGTCGGGCTGAGCCTGGGGTACATCCTGGCGCACCTGCCCTGGCTGGAGCGGGCCACGGCCCCCGTGCTGGCGGCCAGCCAGGCCATTCCAGTGGTGGCCGTCGCGCCCCTGATCATCCTCTGGTTCGGCCCGGGCCTGACCGGCAAGTTGCTGATCGCCGCGCTGATCACCTTCCTGCCGGTGCTGATCAGCACCGTGGTGGCCCTGCGCTCCATTCCGCGCGAGTTGCGCGAAATGGCCCTGATCAGCGGGGCCAGCCGCTGGCAGATGCTACGCCACGTCGAGGCGCCCCTGAGCCTGCCGGTGCTCTTCGGCGGCATCCGCACCGGGCTGGCCCTGGCCACTACCGGCGCGGTCGTCGGTGAGTTCGTGGCCGGCCGTGAGGGCCTGGGCGCGCTGATCAACATCGCCCGCGGCCTCTTCGACACTCCACTGATCTTCGTGGCCCTGATCACCCTTGCAGCGATTACCCTGTGCCTCTACCTGACCGCATCGCTCCTGGAGCGGGCGCTGGTGCGCTGGGAGCTGGGGTGAGGGGAGGTGCGAGTGTGCAGGTGAGGAGGTGTGTGTAGAGCGGGTTTGGCAGGGCAAAGCCCTCCCAGGAAACACCCCGCTGGTGCGAAGGGTCAGGGAACAGGCGGGTCGGCGCCAGTTGGTAACCTGAAGTCTAGCGCTTCTGAACTAGATACGATGAGGAAATCACATGTTCAGACATCTCTGCCTGACGACCATCCTGGCCGTGCTTCTCGTCGCCTGTGGGCAGCCGGCGGCGCCTGTGGCTACGCCGACCGAACCGGCGGCAGCCACCACCGCCCCCGCGCTGCGCCAGGTGACCCTGGCAATGTCGTACATTCCGAATGTGCAGTTCGCACCCTACTATATGGCCGCGGCGAAGGGCTACTACGCCGAGGCCGGGCTTGAGGTCACCTTTGACTACAACTTCGAGACCGACGTCGTCCAGCGGGTGGCGGCCTGGCCCGAGAGCGGCGTCACCTTTGCTACCGCATCGGGCACGTCCACGCTCCTGGCTCGCCAGCAAGGTCTGCCGGTCAAAACGGTCATGACCCTCTACCAGCAGTTCCCGATCGTATTCTTCGCCAGGTCAAGCACCGGGCTGAAGAGTGCCGAGGACCTGAAGGGTAAAACCGTCGGCATTCCCGGCAACTTCGGCGAGAGCTTCTACGGCTTGCTGGCCATGCGTTACGCCAACCAGCTTGCTGAGGACGCCTTCACCGTGCAGGAGATAGGCTTTACCCAGGCTCAGGCGGTGTTGGAGGACAAAGTGCCGGTGGCGATTGGCTACGCGATGAATGAGCCGGTGCTCCTACGCCAGCAGGGCGTCGAGGTGGATGTGCTGCGCGTCGCCGACGTGTACAACCTGGCGGCGAACGGGATCGTCGTGAGCGAGCGGCTCATCGCCGCAGAGCCGGAAGTGGTGCGGGGCTTCGTCACCGCATCGCTGAAGGGGTTGCGCGCCACCCTGGACAACCCCGATGAAGCCTTCGAGGTTAGCCTGGGCTTCATTCCAGAGGCCAATCTGGGCGATGTGGAGCTGCAGCGGCAGGTGCTCCTGGAGAGTCTGCCCTACTGGTACAGTGAGAAGACCAATGTCGAGGGGCTTGGCTACACCGACGTGGCCCTGTGGAAAGCGACGGAGCAGTTTATGCGCGATGCGGGGTTGCTGGCCTCTCCGGTGGAAGTCAGCGATGCGTTTACGAATGAGTTTATTCGGTAAGCACGCGCCCCGCTGCGCCACGCACCCCTGTCAAACCATCCCGAACAAACATGCGGTTATACACATAATCCACGGGTTATCCACAATGAAGAGACGGCCCGGTGGGGAGACGGCCCGGTGGGGAGACGGCCCGCCGGGCCGTCTCTACCCCGCCCCGCGGTACGGTGCCGGCCGATGGGCGGCGGGAGCGACCCGTCTCGCCCCGCTGCCTCACCGCGTTTGACACCCGCACCCCGACCGTGCTATACTCCCGGCGACAAAAGATACCAACAGCAATGATCGGGAAGAGTACACGGCGCACGGCGGCCCAGCGAGCCGGCGGGTGGTGTGAGGCCGGAGCGTACGGCGCTGTGGAATGGACCCGGGAGCTGCGGAGCGAAACGACGTCAGGTTCCGCAATGGAAGCTAACGTCAGAGTAGGAGCCGCCGGAGACGCCACCGTTATCAGGGCGAGGGGTATGGAACGCCCGGGGCCTGCCGGCCACGGCGACAGTACCCGCAGAGCGCGTGGCGCGTGAGCGCCCGCGAATGAGAGAGTGGCACCGCGATCTTTGATCGCCTCTCGACCCGCAGTGGGTCCGAGGGGCGTTTTTGTTGGAATACGGGTGATGCCCCCTGGCTGCGCCCATCCAACCTCGCTCTGCGGGCACGAGCCTGGAGAGCCCGCGGTCTCCCTGCTCTCAAGCGGGCTTGCCGCCCCCACGGGCAGGGGCGCGGTTCGACAAGCTCACCACAGGTGGGGAAACCCGGTTTCCCCATATGTTCACATCAGTCATCCATGCGGCTGCGCCGCACAACGACAAGATGAAAAAGGGTTTTTGTTGGGAGAGCGCAGCCCTCCCAAACCCTCCCGCGCGCGGGCTATGTTCACCTCAGACAGAAGGAGTATGCCAGCGATGGACACCGTCAAGTACCTACTCAATGAAGAGCAGATGCCCACCACCTGGTACAACATCGCCGCGGATCTGCCCGTGCCACCTCCCCCGGTGCTGCATCCCGGTACGGGACAGCCGATTGGGCCCGCCGACCTGGCGCCTCTCTTCCCGATGGCCCTGATTATGCAGGAAGTCAGCACCGAACGGGCGGTGGCGATCCCCGAGGAGGTGCAGGCGATCTATCGGCAGTGGCGCCCGACCCCGCTCTTTCGCGCGCGGCGCCTGGAACGGCTCCTCGATACGCCAGCGAAGATCTACTACAAGTACGAGGGCGTCAGCCCGGCGGGCAGCCACAAACCCAATACGGCCGTCGCCCAGGCTTACTACAACAAGCAGGAGGGCGTCAAACGCATCGTCACCGAGACTGGCGCGGGCCAGTGGGGCTCGTCGCTGGCTTTTGCCGGGGCGCTGTTCGGGCTGGAGATCAAGGTCTACATGGTGCGGGTCAGCTACGACCAGAAGCCGTACCGCCGCGCGCTGATGGAGGCCTATGGCGCGACCGTGGTCGCCAGTCCCAGCGAGGAAACGGCTGCAGGCCGGGCCATTCTCGCCGAACATCCCGACAGCACCGGGAGCCTGGGCATCGCCATCAGCGAGGCGGTGGAAGTGGCGGCCCAGCGCGAGGATACAAAGTATGCCCTGGGCAGCGTGCTCAACCACGTGTTGCTCCACCAGACGGTCATCGGCCAGGAGGCCCTGGCGCAGCTCGAAATGGCCGGGGATTACCCCGATGTGGTGATCGGCTGTACCGGCGGTGGCAGCAACTTCGCCGGGATCGCCTTCCCCTTCATCGGAGCCGCGCTCCGCGGCGAGCGGGCCGTGCGGGCAGTGGCCGTCGAACCGGCAGCCTGCCCGTCTATGACCAAGGGCAAATACGCCTACGATTTCGGCGATACAGCCCACCTGACACCGCTGGTGAAGATGCACACCCTGGGCAGCACCTTCGTGCCCTCGGGCTTCCACGCCGGTGGTCTGCGCTACCACGGCATGGCCCCGCTGGTGAGCCATCTGGTGCAGTTGGGACACATCGAGCCTGTTGCCGTTCAACAGCTCGAAACCTTTGCCGCCGGTATTCAATTCGCGCGTACCGAGGGCATCCTGCCGGCGCCTGAGGCCAATCACGCCATTGCCGGGGTGATCCACGAGGCCCTGCGCTGCAAGGAAGAGGGGGTCAGCCGCACCATCCTCTTCAATCTCTGTGGTCACGGCCACTTCGATATGCAGGCGTACATGGACTACCAGGCCGGCAAGCTCCACGACTTCGAGTATTCTGATGCCGAGGTCGCGATGGCCCTGGCGGGGTTGCCGAGTGTGGGGTAATACCATTTCAGCCGCCCACTAGCGGGCGTTTCAGCTTTACCGTCGCTCCGCATCTCTACAGCTCTACACTTCACCCAACTGGTTTGTAGAGCTGTAGAGGTGTGGAGCTGAAGGTCAGATTCTCAAGCGGGTCTGCATCATACCTGAGGTGAAAATACGGGGAAACCGGGTTTCCCCATCGCCCTGCCTGTGGGGGGTGCCAGTCGCTCCCAACAGCGGTTGGGACATGGGGAAACCGGGTTTCCCCATCCCCCTCCCTGAGGGGAGGGTTTGGGCGTAGAGGCGCGGCGCCGCCGCGCCTACGCCCTGCCAGGAAAAACCCGTTTTCATCTCGTCATTGTTCGGCGCAGCCGCATGGATGCCTAACGAAAGATGACCTGCACTTGCGCTATCGGGCCGGGGGCCTCGACGGTAACGTAGCGGCTGGGGCCGACGCTCTCCAGGCGCAGAGGCACGGCCTGGCCGTTGAGGCTCACAGCGCGCACCTCGCGCGCCAGGGGCGGGAGCAGCACCCGTACCCGCAGTGTCTCGCCGGAGCCGGTGGCCTCCAGGGTGATCCGCGCCTCAGCGGCGCCGGTGGCCGGCTCATAGGCCCAGCGGTAGGCGGCATATCCATCGGACGCGGCGTAGCGCGCCGAGGCATAGGCCGTGCTGATCGCATCGCGTGGGGCCGCCAGCCAGCGCGGACTGATAGCGGCGGCGCTGTAGGCGATCCCGTCGTCGTTCAGCCCTGCCGCGCCCTCCAGCAACGCGCCGAGCATGGCGCTGGAACCCCAGCCGTCGGTGGGCAGGAACTCATTGGCCGGGGCGACCCCGCCGGTGGGGTAGTACCACAGGTAGGTCGAACCAGTGCGGGTGATCAACTCGTGGTAGCGGTAGAGAATATCGAAGCCGTAGGACTCGTAGCCGAAGCGAAAGGCGCCGCGGGCCAGCTCGCCGCCGACGAGGGGCATCACCCCGCCATTGACGTACTCGCCGGGGCGCTCACCCAGACGCCCGGCGAGGCCAAAGGCCCCGGCGGGAAAGGGCGGGTCAATGCTGTACCACTCGGCGAAGGCAGTGCGCTCGGGGTGGTTCAAGCGCCGCTGGTACTCGGCCAGTATAGCGCGCCCCTGCTCCACCGTTAGCACGCCGCGGTTGAGGGCAATGGCATTGGAGAGACTGAGCTGCCGCGCTTCGTCCACACCGGGCACATCGAAGGGTGCGAGTTTGACGTGATGGGTGTAGAACGAGCTGTTCCAGCTCAACCGGTTGAGCCGCACCATAATATCGTCGGCGAGCGCCCGTCGCTGGGCCGCCAGATCGCGCTGGCCCGCCTGCTCCTCCATCGCGGCCAGCGAGCGCAGAGCCTCTGCCAGGCCGGTATTGTCACCGTGGAAAATGCCCCAGTGGGTCTGGTCGTCGATCCAGTGGCGCGGCGCTGGCTGACCGGTGCTCGGGTCGCGGGTCGTAGGCCCGTACTCGAAATCCCACGTATCGATAGTAAACGGACGCTTGACCAGGCCGAGAGTTGGTTCCCAGCGCAGCGGCGAGGTGAGGGTGTAATGAATGGCCTTCTGCGCGGCGGGCAGCACGCTGCGCATCCAGGCGGCGTCACCGGTGGTCTTCCAGGTTTCGTAGATCAACTGGACGTAGAGGTACTCCACGTCAGCTTCTACCGGTGTGCGCAGGGCGGGAATGTTCCACTCCGGGCGAGCAAGAAAGTCGGGCAGGCTGCCGTCGGGGGCCTGGGCGCGGGCGTTGGCCTCGATCAGGCTGGTCAGATCCGTTTCAAAATAGCGGAAGGCGCGGTTTTGATAGTAGTGGTCGCGCAGCCAGAGCAGCGGGCTATCCGGCGAGCGATAGCCGGTAACCCTGCGGCCATCGAGCTGATAGCTCAGACGCTTGGCGGCCATGAAGCTCCGCACCCGGTCGTAGAGACCATCAAAGGCCGGCACACCCGTGCGGACCGTCGTGGTCGCATCGAGGCGGTAGAGCGTCCCGGCGGCCACCTGCGCGCCCGAGGGCAGGAACAGTGCGCCCCAGTGGGCGCCGAGGGCGCCGCGAGGCAGTACCTCGACAGCCCCGAAGCCGCCGGCCAGAGCAAGAGGAAAACTGCCGGCAAAGCGACCCCGCCCGTCAAAGACCAGAAGCGTTGCCGGGCCGCTGTAGTCCTGGATGTTCACGTTGACCACTACCGGCACGAGAGGCTCGACCACAGGCCGGGCGCTGGCAAATGAGGCGCTACGCTGGGCGCGTACAGGAGCGAGAGGGAATCCGACAGTCACCAACACAACCAGAAGCACTGGCAGCAGGATCAGGTGCGGGCGTGGCACAAGGCTTCCTTTCCAGGTTCGGGCAGCAGCAGTGGTAGATGATGCGGCCAGAGTATACCATGGAAGCGTGCGGCGAAAATCCGTAGGTTCCGATCGCACCGGAGAGGAGAAGGTATGCTGCCGAATGCCAATAGCTCGGTGGGGCCGCCGGATGAACTGGCCGATCTTCGCCAGCGCTACAACCTGCTGGTGCAGGCGCTCAGGTTGATGATTTACGACTACGATGTGGCCAGTGGCGCAATCAGGTGGAGCGGTGAAACCGAACAGGTCTGCGGGATGAGCATCGCCGAATTGAACGGGGGAATCGCGCAGTGGGAAGAAGCGATCCACCCCGATGATCGCGCCAGGGCCCTGGAGTTGCTCGGCGAGGCTGAAGCGCAGGTAGGCCACTACGATGTGGAGTACCGCTTCCGGCACAAAGATGGAACATACGTCTGGATCCTCGACCGTGGCGCCTTTCTAGCCGGTCCCGATGGCAAGGCCGCGCGCATGATCGGCATGATGCAAAATATCAATACCATCAAACAGCTCGAAGCCGAGCGACTCCAGATCCAGGCCGAGGTCATCGCTGCCCAGGAACGCGCCCTGCGCCAACTGAGCACACCGCTGGTGCCTATCAGCGATGAAGCCGTGGCGCTGCCGCTGATAGGCGCGATTGATGCGCGCCGGGCAGAACAGATCATGGAGACCCTGCTCGAAGGTGTCACCGCGCGAAACGCCGGCATCGTGATCATAGACATTACCGGGGTTACTGCCGTTGACACCACGGTGGCGAACATGCTCATCCAGGCGGCCCGCGCCGTGCGCCTGCTCGGCGCGCGCGTCATCCTGACCGGCGTCGGCGCCGAGGCTGCCCAGAGCCTGGTGGGCCTGGGGGCCGATCTGGAAGCAATTGAGACCCGGGCAACGTTGCAGGACGGCATCGCTCTGGCGTTGCGCCTGTAAAGATACTGGTGGCACACCCCGTTGTATCCACGCCGGGTGCGCGGGCGGGATACTCGCGTGCGGGCCGGAGGCCTGCGTACCCTGGCTCGCCAGCAGTATTCTGTACAGGACGAATCCGCTCATACCCTCCCCGTCGAGAGGGGTATGGGGCAACCTGGTTGCCCCTTTCACATCAGCCGTCCACGCGGCTGCGCCGCACAACGCCGGAATGAATATGGTTAAATCCTCCCCACAGGGAGGGGCGTGGGGAAACCCGGTTTCCCCATATGCTCACATCAGTACAGAGGGAAGGACGTTCTATGACCACGAAACAACGCATTCTGACCGGTGATCGGCCAACCGGCAAGCTGCACCTGGGCCACTATGTCGGCTCATTGCAGAACCGGGTGGCTTTGCAGGATACCTACGAGTGCTTCTTTATTATCGCTGATCTACACGTATTAACCACAAAACCCACCCGTGGAGATATTGCCGAAATCCCCCAGAATATTCGTGATCTGGTGCTGGATCATCTTGCGGTGGGAATTGACCCGAATAAGGTTACATTCTACGTGCAATCAGCGGTGAAGGAGATCTATCAGCTCAACCTGATTTTCGAGATGCTGGTGACCGTGCCACGCCTGGCGCGCCTGCCGAGCATCAAAGATATGGCGCGTAACGCCAACATCGACGAGGAACAACTCCCCTTCGGCCTGCTGGGCTACCCGGTGTTGCAAGCCGGCGACATTCTGATGCCGCGGGCGCACCTGGTGCCGGTGGGCAAGGACAATGAGGCCCACGTGGAGATCACCCGCGAGATCGCCCGGCGCTTCAACTACCTCTACGGCGAGGTCTTCCCCGAGCCGGAAGCCCTGGTGCCCGAGGTCGGCACCCTCCCCGGCACTGATGGTCAGGGCAAGATGAGCAAGAGCGCCGGCAACGCGATCTTCCTTTCCGATGACCCGAAGACCGTGGAGCAGAAGGTGCGCGGCATGTACACCGATCCGAACCGTATCCGCGCCGACATCCCCGGGCGGGTGGAAGGCAACCCGGTGTTTGCCTACCACGACGCCTTCAACCCGAATCTCGAGGAGGTCAACGATCTGAAGGAGCGCTACCGCCAGGGCCGTGTGGGAGACGTGGAGGTCAAGCGCAAGCTCCTGCTCGCCCTGGAGAACTTCCTGGCGCCCATCCGCGAGCGCCGCGCGCACTACGAGGCCAACCCGCGCCTGGTGGACGAGATCATCGCCGCTGGCAACGAGCGGACCCGCGCCGTGGCCCGCGAGACCATCCGCCTGGTCGAAGAGGCGATGGGTCTGACCTACTTCCGTTGACGGCGCTTGATGGCTGGAAAGCAATGCCTATGTATACCCCGAGTCTGGAAGAGGTGCGTGCCCTGCGCGGTCAGGGCAACCTCTGCCCCATCTACCGTGAAATCCTGGCCGACCTGGAGACGCCGGTCTCGGCCTATCTGAAAGTGGCGCAGGGCGCCTACAGCTTCCTGCTGGAGAGTGTGGAGGGCGGGCAGCACATTGCCCGCTACTCCTTCATCGGCAGCGATCCATACCTGACCCTGCGCCTCGACCGTGGCGTGGCCCAGGCCGTGCAGGGCGGCTACAAGCAGACGCTCAACTACAGCGACCCGCTGGTGGTGCTGGGCAGCTACCTCAGCGCCTACCGCCCCGTGCGCCTTCCCGACCTGCCGCGTTTTGTCGGCGGAGCGGTGGGCTACCTGGGCTACGAGACGGTGAGCTACTTCGAGCGTCTGCCGGTGCCCGAGCCCTGCGACTACCAGATGCCCGAGGGCTTCTGGATGTTTGTGGACACCCTGCTGATTTTCGACCACCTGCGCCACAAGCTCAAGGTGCTCTCGCACGTGCATCTGGACGCCGAGGACCTGGAGGCCGAGTACCGCCGCGCCACGGCGCGGATCGAGGCCCTGGTGGCCCGTCTGCGTGAGCCGATCGCGCCCGCCGCGCGCCCTGGTGCGCGCGAACTGGAGCCGCGGAACTATGAGCCCCATTCCGGGACAGACGCGCCGGGCCCGCGGCCCGCGCCGGTCTCCAACGTTACCCGCGAGCAGTACCACGCCAATGTACTGCGGGCAAAAGAGTACATCGCTGCTGGAGACATCTTCCAGGTCGTGCCCTCGCAGCGTTTCAGCCGGCCCACCAGCGCCGACGCGGTGACGATCTACCGCGCGCTGCGCACGATCAACCCCTCGCCGTACATGTTTCTCCTGCGCACGGGCGAGGGTGACCTGGTGGGCGCTTCGCCTGAATTGCTGGTGCGCGTGCAGGAGGGCGAGGTGCAGACCCACCCCATCGCCGGCACGCGCCGCCGCGGGCGCGATATGGCCGAAGACGCCGCCCTGGCCGAAGAACTGCTGGCCGATGAGAAGGAGCGCGCCGAGCATCTGATGCTGGTGGATCTGGGGCGCAACGATATCGGGCGGGTCAGTGAGCCAGGCACCGTCCGCGTGCCTACGTTCATGGTTGTCGAGAAGTACAGTCACGTGATGCACCTGGTGAGCCACGTGACCGGGCGGCTGCGGAGTGATATGAGCGCCCTGGACGCGCTGCGGGCCTGCTTTCCCGCCGGCACGGTGAGCGGAGCGCCCAAGATCCGCGCCATGGAGATCATCGCCGAACTGGAGGGCACGCGCCGCGGCATCTATGCCGGCTGCGTGGGCCACGTAGGCTTCAATGGCGACCTCGACACCTGTATCGCCCTGCGTACCCTGGTCATCCAGAATCGCATCGCTTACATGCAGGCCGGCGGCGGCGTGGTGGCCGACAGCGACCCCGAGGCCGAGTACCAGGAGAGTTGCAACAAGGCCGCGGCTCTGTTGCGTGCCATTGATATGGCGGAAGAACTGATGTGAACATAGCCCGCCTGCGGGAGGGTTTGGGCGTAGGGGCGCGGCGGCGCCGCGCCCCTACCCCCTCCCAGGAAACAACCCGCCAGCGGGGAGGGTTTGGGAGGGCGAAGCCCTCCCAAGAACAATAATATGTTCATTCCGGCGTTGTGCGGCGCAGCCGCATGGATACTGAGGTGAAAATAGGGGAAACCGGGTTTCCCCACCTGTGGTGAGCTTGTCGAACCGCGCCCCTGCCCGTGGGGGCAGCAAGCCCTCCCCACCGGGAGGGGTTGGGAGGGCGCAGCCCTCCCAGGAAAAACCCATTGTTTATCTTGTCGTTGTGCGGCGCAGCTTGTCGAGGAAACATAGCGCTGCGGCACAGGGGGGCGCGGTATCCCACGCCGTTCACTCATAAGCCAGCACCTCGCGAACCGTCAGGCGCGTTGCCGTTCGCGCGGGCAGCAGACTGGCGACCACGGCGATCGCCAGCGCCGCTACAAGCCAGGCCACTACAGCGGGCAGGGCATAGGCCCAGAGTAACGGCACATTGAGCAGACTCTTGCCGAAACCATAGCACATAGCGTAGCTCAGCGGCACAGAGAACAGCGTCCCCGCGCACCAGGCCAGGAGTGCGATCACCACGCTCTCGCTGACGATAATGCGCTGGATCGCGCCGTCACTCGCGCCAATGGCGCGCATGATCCCGATCTCGCGGGTGCGCTCCAGCACGTTGATGCTCATCGTGCCGGCCAACCCCAGCCCACCGACCAGGCCGATGAGCAGAGCCAGGATCGAGAGGACCACGCTGATCAGGTTGAAACGCTCGGCCAGAATGGCCCGATCCTCCGAGCGGCTGTGGATGAGGCGCACCTCGAAACCGCCATCCGCCAGTTGTTGTTCCAGGGTCCTCACCATTGCGGCGTGACCGGCGGCGTCGTGGCTGGTTGTGGCGACGCGCAGCGTATCAGTGCGGCCCGCTCCGCCCTGCACCGCCGTGTAGGCGTCGAGGGTCATGTACACCCAGACCGGGTTGACCGGCGGCATAATTTCCTCAATCAGGCCGACAACCTTAAACGCAGATGTCTTGCCCTCTATCTCCAGATGGATAAGGTCGCCCACACCTGTGCCCGGCTCCTTGTGCATAATATTGGTGCTCAGCACGACCGCCTGCGTATCGCCGGGACGCAACCAGCGCCCCTCGGCCATACGTGGGGCGTACATCGTCGTGTCGGCGGGCATGGCCCGCACGGCCATCACCTCGCCGGTACTGCCATCGGCCCGCACGGGGAAGGCCGTGTTACGCAGCAGACTCTCAACGTCGGTCACACCGGGCACGCTGCGGACAAGCGAAGCGACCTGTGCCGCGCGATAGGGACGGCTGAACTGGATCTCAATGTCGTAATGCTGCGAGGCGATACTGGCGTCGAGGGTCGCAAACAGCGACAGGCGCAGAGTCATCGCCGCGACAAAGACGGCCCCACCAAGGGCCAGAGCGATCACAGTGCGCGCCAGGCGCCCCCGGCGGCGAAAGGTGTTGCGGAGCGCGAGGCGTGTGGGGCGCCCGAAAATGGTGAGCCGCCCGATCAGCCCATCCAACGGTGTGGCTGTGACCGGTGCGGTCGTATGCCCGGCCAGGGCCGCGTGCGCCGGTTGCCTGACCACGGCGCGGATGGGCACTGCAGCCGCGACCAGCGGCACGCACAGGGCCGCGAACAGTTCAATCACCAGCACCTCGGGCGGCAGGCGGGTAGCGTGGAGGTCAACGTTGAGTTGTCCAGCCAGAAAACGGGAGAGCGCCCGCGCGCCGAGGGCGCTGAGCGGCACGGCGAGCAGCAAAGCCAGTGACCCGAAGGCCACAGCCAGCCCGACGTAGAGCCGGGCGATCTGCCCGGCGCTGGCGCCGATGGCCTTCATCACTCCGATCTGGCGCGTCTGCTGCGTCAGGATAGCATTGATCGTATTGATAATCAGAAAGGCGCTGATCAGCAGAGCCAGCGAACCGATGGTCGTCATGATCGCCATCATCGTTGGCAGCAGCACCTCTACCGGATGCTGCAGCGGCGGCGGGATCTCGACCGTGTACACCTCGCGGCCGCTGCGCTTCAACAGGCGCTCCACCGCCGCGGCGACGCTGCGAATGTGCGCCCGGTCGGTGCGGTCACCCTCCACCACAATCGCGAGTTGCTGGTAGCCCCGTGTTCCGCCCAGCCACTCCAGCGTATCGAAGGTGATGTACCCGAAGACCTGACCGGCAATCACTGCCGGAGGCAGACTCAGGTCGTGGGTCAGCCCGGCCACTGGCAGGTTGCGGGCGTGCTGGCCCGGCAACTCAACGCGGAGCGTGTCGCCGACCGTGGCGCGCGCCCTGACCGTCGAAGCGCGTTCGATGAGCACGGCGTGATCCGGAGGGGGCCAGGCTCCCGCGTAGGGCCGGACGATGCTTACCTCGGTGATACCGTCGTCGGGCAGCACGTAGAACACGGCCTCCTGCCAGGTGTCCGGGCCGACCTCGATGCGCGCCGTGACGGCGCGGCGACCCTGGGCCCGGGCCACGCCGGAGATGCGGCGCGCCGCCTCGACCAGTTCGTCATCGAAGGGCGCGGTGGTAATGATCGCGCTGGGCGGGTTGGTGGCGAGAAAACTGCTGCGCAGTTCCCGCTGCAAGATGGTCCGCGTGGCCAGGATCGTGCCGAAGACAAAGACGCCCACCGCAATCGAGAGCACCACCAGCGTGGTGCGGGTCGGGGTAGAGTTGAGATCACGCAGGACCTTGCGCCAGCGCACGCCAGGCATACAAGGATACTCCTGATAGGCGCCGATGCGGCTACTCCGCACAACGAGATGAAAATTTATTTTTGGGAGGGCGCAGCCCTCCCAAAACCTCCCGCACACGGGCTATGTTCAGCTCAGTTTTACCGTTCGATGATTGTAGCGATGCCCATGCCCCCGCCAACACAGAGGGCTGCCAGGCCATAGCGCCCATTGCGGCGCTCCAGCTCGTCGAGCAAGGCGCCGAGGATCATGGCGCCGGTAGCGCCCAGGGGATGTCCGAGGGCAATTGCTCCGCCGTTGACATTGATCCGCTCGAGATCCACTCCGGTCTCACGCTGAAAGTGCAGTACGACTGCGGCAAAGGCCTCGTTGATCTCGAACAGGTCAATATCGTCGAAGCGGAGGCCGGCGCGTTCCAGGGCCAGACGGGCGGCGGGGGCCGGGCCGGTAAGCATAATCGTAGGCTCGCTACCGACGACGGCCACCGAGACGATGCGCGCCCGCGGCGTCAGGCCGAGGGCGCGTCCACGCGCCTCGCTGCCGACCAGCACCAGCGCTGCGCCATCCACGATGCCCGAGGAGTTGCCGGCGGTGTGCAGATGCTCGATCCGCTCCAGGTGAGGATAACGTCGCAGGGCCACGGCGTCGAAGCCTGACGCGCCGAGCTGGGCAAAAGCCGGGGGCAACTTCGCCAGAGCCTCGAGTGTCGTCCCGGGGCGGATGTGTTCATCTTCCGCCAGGAGCACCTGGCCGCTGGCGTCGCGCACGGGCACGATCGAGCGGGCGAAGCGCCCCTCGGCGCGGGCAGTGGCGGCGCGTCGTTGCGACTCCACCGCGAACGCGTCCAGCTCCTCGCGGTTAAACCCATCAAGGGTAGCGATCAGGTCGGCGCCGATACCCTGGGGCACGAACCCGACCGCCTGGCTGATCTCCGGGTCATCCATCAAGGCGCCGCCATCGCTGCCGATGGGCACGCGCGACATCGACTCGACACCGCCGGCTAGCACCAGGTGCTCCCAGCCCGAGCGGACCATAGCCGCAGCCAGATTGACCGCCTCGAGGCCGCTAGCGCAGAAGCGGTTGAGTTGCACCCCGGGCACGCGCTGGTCCCACCCGGCGGCGAGCACCGCCGTGCGGGCAATGTTGGCCCCCTGTTCGCCGATGGGTGTCACACAGCCGAGGATAACATCCTCAACCGCGGCGGGATCGAGGCCGGAACGTCGCTGTAACTCGCCCAGCAGACCGGTGATGAGGTGCACCGGCCTGACGCTGGCGAGGCCGCCTCCGGCCCTGCCGCGCCCCCTGGGGGTCCGGATTGCTTCGAAAATGAAAGCGTCTGGCATAGTTTTCCTGATGTGAAAATAGCCCGCCAGCGGGAGGGTTTGGGAGGGCGAAGCCCTCCCAGGAAACAACCCGCCAAGGGGAGGGTTTGGGAGGGCTTCGCCCTCCCAAGAACAATAATATTTTCATTCTGGCGTTGTGCGGCGCAGCCGCATGGATGACTGATGTGAAAATAGGGAACCGGGGGTTCCCCACGCCCCTACCTGCTGGGGAGCCAGGCGCCCCCAACGGCGGTTGGGGTGTGGGGAAACCGGGTTTCCCCACGCCCCTCCCTGGTGGGAGGGTTTAGGAGGGCTGCGCCTTCTCAGGCAACTTATCCGTGCCCCGGTTGAAAAGAATGTGCCCCTAAGCCTGCCGTTTCGGAAACAGCGACCGCCCGATAATCTCCTTCATAATTTCCGTAGTGCCGCCGTAGATCGTCTGCACGCGGGCATCAACGAAGGCGCGGGCGATGGGGTACTCGCGCATGTAGCCATAGCCGCCGTGGAGCTGCACTCCCCGGTCTACCACGCGATTCTGCAGTTCGGTGGCCCACCACTTGGCCATCGAAGCCTCCTCGGTAGTCAGGCGACCCGCCGCGTGGGCCTCGATACAGCGATCAACGAAGACACGCCCGATAGTCAGTTCAGTCTTCAGCTCGGCCAGCAGGAAGCGCGTATGCTGGAAATCGCCGATGGGCCGGCCAAAGGCGGTACGCTCGGCGCAGTAGGCGACCGTCATCTCAAAGGCGGCCTCGGCGCCGGCCATAGCGCTAACGGCGATGATCAGGCGCTCCTGGGGCAGCTTGCTCATCATATAGGCGAAGCCGCGCCCCTCTTCGCCGAGCAGATTGGCAACGGGAACCCGCACGTCGTCGAAGAAGAGTTCCGCGGTGTCCTGGGCGTGCTGGCCGATCTTCTCGAGATTGCGACCGCGGCTGAAGCCGGGCATGTCGCGCTCGACCACCAGCAGGCTGACCCCTCGATGACCGGCGGCGGGGTCGGTTTTCACAGCCACAATCACCAGGTCAGCATTGATGCCATTGGAGATGAAGGTCTTTTGCCCGTTAAGGATGTAATGATCACCCTCGCGTCGGGCAGTGGTACGAATGCCGGCCAGGTCGCTCCCGGCGGCAGGTTCGGTCATTGCCAGGGCTCCGATGCACTCGCCGCTGGCGATGCGGGGCAACCAGCGGCGCCGCTGCTCGGCGCTGCCGTGGTTCACGAGGTAGGGGATAACCAGATCGGTATGGACGGAGAAGCCAACACCCATGAAAAACGGGCGCGACAACTCCTCGGTGATGATCGCGTTGTAGCGAAAGTCGTCAATGCCCGATCCACCGTCCTCCTCGGCGATACCAAGGCTGAGGAAACCGGCGGCGCCGGCTCTGGTCCAGAGGGCGCGTTCGACCACCCCTTCACGTTCCCAGCGCTCGTAGTGAGGGGCGATCTCGCGCTCGACGAAGGTGCGAAAACTCTGGCGAAACAGGTGATGTTCACTCGAAAAGATCGTGCGCTCCATGACGTTCCTCCTCGTTGAGGGGGCGCGGCTTATGCGGAAGCAGCCTGCGCTACAGGTTGCTGTAAGCATACCACAGACGCAGGAACCGGGCTTCCCCGGGGCGTGGCGCACGTGGGCGCCGTGCCCAATACCTGGTTGAGTCCGGACAACCATTCCGCAACTCTGAGCGGCGCGCTTTACAATCGCGAAGCGAATGTGTTAGAATAGCCACTACGGACACGCAACTGCGGTATAATTGCACACGTTTACCTCTCCCCGTCACAGCAAGAAGTCGAGGGCGCGACCAGCAACATGGAGCGCCCTTGCTGTGTAAGCGTGTTACTGGTTTGCCGGCCGGCGCAACGTGAAGGAGTTGGACGATGCAGGATCTAGAACCACTACAGCAGTACGCCGTATGGACAGTGCTCTTGATCTCTATCTTCGGCATCGCCTACGCCTTTTACCTGAGGAGCATGATCCTCGCTCAGGACAAGGGCACGACGAAGATGCAGGAGGTCTGGGGGTTCATCAAGTCGGGCGCCAACGCGTATCTCAGCCAGCAGTTTCGAACCATTGCCATCCTGATCGTGATCCTCACGTTTGTGCTCGGCGCGAGTGTGTTCATTATCCCGCCGACGCGCGAAGCGGTGGAACACTTCGGCAGCCCTGAGGCCGCCACACTGTGGGTGGCGATCGGGCGGGCCGTGGCGTTCCTGATGGGTTCGCTCTTCTCTTACACCGTGGGCTTCGTGGGCATGAACGTCGCGGTCGAGGGGAATGTGCGCGTGGCCGCAGCCTCGCGCAAGGGGTACAACCCGGCGATGCAGATCGCCTACCGCGCCGGCTCAGTGACGGGGATGCTTACCGTAGGCCTGGGACTCCTGGGCGGCACGCTAATTTTCATGGTGTTCGGGATTGCGGCTCCTGATGCGCTGCTCGGTTTCGGCTTCGGCGGCTCGCTGATCGCGCTGTTCATGCGCGTGGGTGGCGGTATCTACACCAAGGCCGCCGACGTGGGCGCCGACCTGGTGGGCAAGGTCGAGGCCGGTATTCCCGAGGATGACCCCCGTAACGCCGCGGTGATCGCTGACCTGGTGGGCGACAACGTGGGTGACTGCGCCGGTATGGCCGCCGACGTGTTCGAGAGCTTCGAGGTCACCCTGGTCTCGGCGCTGATCCTGGGCCTGGTGCTGGGCGATGCCGTGGCCGGAACGATCGGCGATGGGAATTACGACCTGCGCTTCATTATCTTCCCGCTGGTGCTGCGGGCCATCGGCGTGGTTGCGTCGGTGATCGGCAACCTGTTTGTGACCACCGATGAGCGTCGCCGCAACGCTATGGCAGCGATGAACCGGGGCTTCTACATCGCCGCGGGCCTGGCCATCGCCGGTTGTGTGGCTGCGACCGCGGTGTTTATGCGCGAGCCCGGGGGCGCGATTGACTGGCGTCCGCTCTGGGCGACCATCGCCGGCGTCGCCCTGGCGATTGTGCTCGATAAGCTCACCGAGTATTTCACCAGCACCCACTACAATCCGGTGAAGGAAGTGTCGCGCTCCTCCCAGAGCGGCGCGGCCACGAACATCCTCTCCGGTCTGGCCCTGGGTATGGAGTCGAGCGTCTGGGCCATTCTGGTGATCTGTGGCTCCATTCTGACCTCGGTCATTATCTTCAATGGCTACTCCTCCGATCCGGTGGTGACGTTCACCGCGATGCTCTACGGTGTTTCGCTCACCGGTATCGGGATGCTCCTGCTTACCGGCAATACGATCTCGATGGACAGCTTCGGTCCGATCTCCGACAACGCCAATGGCATCGGCGAGATGGCGGGGCTGGACAAGAATGCCCGCAATGTGATGGATGACCTGGACGCGGTAGGCAATACGACCAAGGCGGTGACCAAGGGTATTGCCATCGGGTCGGCGGTGATCGCGGCTGTGGCGCTCTACGGTTCCTACCTCACCGACGTGAATAAGGTGCAGCAGCAGTTGATCGAGGCGGGCAACCAGGGTGTGCAGTTGCTCACCGGAATCAACGTGTCGGCGCCGATCGTCTTCATCGGCCTGCTCATCGGCGGCGCCGTGCCCTTCCTGTTCTCCTCGCTGACCATTCGCGCCGTCTCCCGCGCCGCCTCGCAGATCGTCAACGAGGTGCGCCGGCAGTTCCGCATCCCTGGCCTGATGGAAGGCAAGGTGCAGCCTGACTACGCCCGCGCGGTGACGATCAGCACCACGGCGGCGCAGAAGGAGCTGATCAGTCTGGGTATCATTGCTGTGATGGTTCCCATTCTGGTGGGCTTCACCCTCGGAGTGGAGGCGCTCGGCGGCTTCCTGGCCGGTATCATCCTCTCGGGTCAGTTGATGGCCGTGTTCCAGGCCAACGCCGGCGGCGCCTGGGATAATGCCAAGAAGTACATCGAGGAGGGTAACTTCGGTGGCAAGCACAGCGAGCCGCACAAGGCCGCCGTGGTTGGCGACACCGTTGGCGACCCGCTCAAGGATACCGCCGGTCCGGCCCTCAACCCGATGATCAAGGTGATCAACCTGGTGGCCCTGATTATCGCGCCGATGGTGGTGACGATCGATCCCGGTAGCCCGGGGGTGATTATTGCGATGATCATCTGCGCTGCGGCGCTGTTCTGGGCCATCTGGCAGAGCAAGCGCGAGGCCCAGCCGCTGGTTGAGCCGACCAAGGCGCCCGCCGGCGCTGATTAGGCAGCCTGCGCGCCACGCTTTCAGGATCGGAGGGAAACCCGGGGTTTCCTTTTCAGATGTAGCGTTTCTGGCGGATGGGCCTGGGGGTTGCGCCCCCAAAAAACTCCATACCTGAGAGATGGTTTCCCCTTGCTCGAAGGGAGGATCGGGAGGATCAGGCCTTCCTGATCCTCCTTTTTTTGATGAGCGCCCCGTTCCCGGCGCAGTAGCCGCACACACGCGCGTTGTTTCAGACGGTTCGATGGGCGGAGCCCTTCCCGGCACGTCCACCGGCAGGGGCGTGGCGAAGCCCGGTTTCCCCTCCTGGCCCATCAGTTTATCACCTGGTTGTCATGACTTAACCGGGTTGGCGGTCGCCCTGGTGCACCATGGTGGCAGGATGGGGCGGCTGTGCCCTGTGCACCACCGGGCTGTGCAGGCGCCGCAAGCTCGCCATTGCTTCGACGCTCGCCAATGGGCTTGCTGCTCATCCACAGTCGGCGCTCCGCAACCGAACATCATTACTATATTCGCAAGGAGGCGACCATGGCCAGACGCAAACCCGAAGGCTACTTGAACGGGCGGCCCCTGCGTCCTGAAAGCCTGATGATGAGCTATGGCTACAAACCTGAGCTGTCCGAGGGGGCGATCAAATGTCCGATCTTCCAGACCTCAACGTTCGCCTTCAAAACCGCCGAAGAAGGTAAAGCCTTCTTTGAACTGGCCTACGGCCTGCGTCGCCGCAGTCCGGGCGAAGAACCGGGCCTGATTTACAGCCGTCTGAACAACCCCGACCTGGAGATCCTCGAAGATCGCCTGACCCTGTGGGACGAAGCCGAGAGCGCCGCGGTGTTTGCCAGCGGGATGGCGGCGATCAGCACCACCCTGCTGACGTTCCTGCAACCGGGTGACGTGCTGCTTCACAGCGAGCCGGTGTACGGCGGAACCGATTACCTGCTCAAACACGTGCTGCCGCGCTTCGGCGTGCGGGTGGTCGGTTTCCGCGCCGGCGCGCCGCCCGAAGCCGCCGAGGCCGAACTGCGCCGCCTGGGCCTCGCCGAGCGCCTGGCGCTGATCTACATCGAAACCCCCGCCAACCCCACCAATGCCCTGGTTGACATCGCCGCCTACGCCGGTCTCGCCGCCCGTCTCAGTGGTGAACGGTCGGTGCTCACTGCAGTGGATAACACCTTCCTCGGGCCGCTCTGGCAGCAACCCCTTCGCCACGGCGCCGACCTGGTGCTGTACTCGGCCACCAAGTACATCGGCGGCCACAGCGACCTGATCGCCGGGGTCTGCCTGGGGAGGCGAGAACTGCTCGACCAGGTCAAGTTTCTGCGCACCATTTTCGGCACGATGGCCGGGCCGCACACCGGCTGGCTGCTGATGCGTAGCCTCGAAACGCTCAAACTGCGTATGACCGCCCAGATGAAAACCGCGCGCCACGTGGCCGAGTTCCTCAACGATCACCCCAAGGTGGACCGCGTCTACTACCTGGGCAACCTGACCGAAGACGATCCGCAGTATGCGGTGTACCATCGCCAGTGCAGCGCGCCGGGGGGCATGATTGCCTTCGATGTGATTGGTGGGGAACGCGAAGCCTTTCGCCTGCTCAACGCCCTCAAGCTCATCCACCTGGCAGTGAGCCTGGGCAGCAACGAGTCCCTGGCCGAACATCCGGCTACAATGACCCACGCCGATGTGGATCCGGAAGAGCGCCAGGAACTTGGCATCACCCCGGCAATGGTGCGCCTGTCCATCGGCGTCGAGCACCCCGAAGACCTGATTGCCGACCTGGCCCAGGCGTTCGAGGCGGTGTGATTCCATGTTAAACGCCCATGCGGCTGCGCCGCACAAGGAGAGGATGAAAATAACTATTCTTGGGAGGGCTTAGCCCTCCCAAACCCTCCCCTCAGGGAGGGGCTCGGGGAAACCCGGTTTCCCCATGTCCCAACCGTTGGTGGGAGCGGCTGGCGCCCCCGCAGGCAGGGGTGCGGTTCGACAGGCTCACCGCAGGTGGGGAAACCCGGTTTCCCCGTATTTTCACATCAGTCAATATGCCCCAGAAAGCTCAACACTGCGTCCTGGAAGGCTCCGGGGTTATCCCAACTGACCCAGTGGCCCGATCTGGGAATGATCGCCAGACCCGCACCGGGAATGCCCGCGGCGAGGCGCATGGCCTGCGCGGCGGTGAACAGGTAGCTGTCGCTGGCCACAACCAGCGTCGGAGCGGTGATCTGCTCCAGGCGCTCGTGGCTGTCGAAGGCCGTCGCTGCATCCCAGATGTGCAGGAGCGTCTCGCGGTCGCTCAGATAGCGGCTCATTGTCTGGAGGGCGTAGGGCCGAATGGCCGGCGTGCGCAGCGCTGCGCTTCGTGACATCATATCAATTACCTGAGCCACGGGATAGGCCCGCAGGAACCAGTGCAAGTAGGTGGTGCGAAAGGGAAAGGGTTCGAGAAAATAGCCCCGGGGACGGCACCAGGTGTCCGCCAGGATCAGGGCGCTAACCCGCTCGGGGGCGATCAGGGCCAGCTCCTGGGCCACCATGCCGCCAAGGGAATGGCCGAGCACACGCACGGCAGGCAGGTCGAGGGCATCGAGGGTGGCAAGCACGGCCCCGGCCAGATCGGCGATACTGGTAGGCCCGGCGAGGGGCGGGGCAGCTCCATGGCCCGGCAGGTCGCAGGCGATCACCTCGTGGCTCGCGGCGAAGACCGGGATCTGTTCGCGCCAGTACTCCCGATCCACCATCGCTCCGTGGAGCAACAGCAATGGCGGACCGGCGCCGCGGCGCTCGTGGGGCAGGGTCTGGTTGCTGGTTGGGGTGGCCTTCATTGGAACCTCCTCCCTGGGCGTTTTTTCCTATTGTACCGCTCCTGCGCAGGGGTATGGCTCTTTCTCGGGCAGGGGGAAGCCCCGTTTCCCCCTTTGTCACCTCATACCAATTTCACTTGAACACTCCGCAAGCAGCGTTGCGTCAAAGCGCACCTGGACGCCTTGCGCGACAATCTGCAATCCAAAATCTACAATCTGAAATGGTATCAGCCGTCCATGCGGCTACGCCGCACAACCCCGGAATGAAAAGAATTGTTCCCGGGAGGGCGTAGCCCTCCCAACCCCTCCCCCTGGGAGGGCTTGCCGTTCACTGCCGGCAGGGGCGTGGGGAAACCCGATTTCCCCACGCCCCCTCCAGAGAGACGTGGGAGGGCGCAGCCCTCCCAAAACCCTCCCGTCGGAGAGGAGTGCGGGGAACCGCACAGCCGCGAACGGGTTGAGGAGTTGATCCCCGCCGCCACTCTCTGCGATAATAGGGGTGTCCTGCGCGTATCGAATCGGCGTGAAGCAGCAGAAGGAGCCCCGCCTATGGCAGCCCATCCGCTTGCCGGCCAGCCGGCCCCCCGGGAGTTGCTCGTGAACGTGCCGCGCCTCGTTTCGGCCTACTATACCCTCTCCCCCGATCCCGCCGTTGCAGAGCAGCAGGTGGCCTTTGGCACCTCGGGCCACCGCGGTTCGTCGTTGCAGCATTCCTTCAATGAGGAGCATATTCTGGCGATCTGCCAGGCCCTCTGCGAGTGGCGAAGCGCCCAGCGTATCAGCGGGCCGCTCTATCTGGGGATGGACACCCATGCCCTCTCTGAGCCGGCCCTGGCGACCGCGATCGAGGTCTTCGCCGCCAACGGCGTCGAACTCTGTGTGCAAACCGGTCTGGGCTACACCCCTACGCCGGCCGTGTCGCACGCCATTCTCACCTACAACCGTGGTCGCCGCGAGGGCCTGGCCGACGGCGTGGTAATCACCCCCTCACACAACCCACCCGACGATGGTGGCTTCAAGTACAACCCGCCTACGGGCGGCCCCGCCGACACCAGCACGACCAGGTGGGTGCAGGATCGGGCCAACCAGTTGCTGCGCGAAGGCCTGACAGCGGTGCAGCGCATCCCCTTTGCGCGAGCCATCGCCGCCGACACCACCCACATGCACGACTACATCGGCCCGTACGTGGCCGACCTGAGTAACGTGATCGACATGGAAGCCATCCGCGCTGCCGGTCTCAAGCTGGGGGTGGACCCGATGGGGGGCGCCTCGCTGCCCTACTGGGGGCCAATCGTCGAACGTTACGGCCTTGACCTCACCGTGGTCAACCAGACCATTGACCCGACCTTCGCCTTTATGCGCGTGGACAAGGACGGCAAGATCCGTATGGACTGCTCCTCGCCTGCGGCCATGGCCGGCCTGATCGAACTGAAGGACCGCTTCGACGTAGCCTTTGGCAACGACCCTGACGCCGACCGGCACGGCATCGTCACCCGCAGCGCTGGCCTGATGAACCCGAATCACTACCTGGCCGTAGCGATCTGGTACCTGTTCCAGCACCGCCCGGCCTGGCGGGCCGACGCCGCCATCGGCAAAACCCTGGTCTCCAGCTCGATGATAGACCGCGTCGCTGCGCATCTGGGGCGCCCGCTGGCCGAAGTGCCGGTGGGCTTCAAATGGTTCGTGGATGGCCTGGTAGAGGGCGCCTATGGCTTCGGCGGCGAGGAGAGCGCTGGCGCATCGTTCCTGCGCCGCGACGGCACGGTGTGGACCACCGACAAGGACGGGATCATTATGGACCTGCTGGCGGCTGAAATCACCGCCGTGACGGGCCGCGATCCGGGCGAGCACTACCGCGAGCTAGAGGAGCGCTTTGGCCGCTCGGTCTACGCCCGCAGCGACGTACCGGCCACTCCGGCCCAAAAAGCTGTGCTGGGCAACCTCTCCCCCGAACTGGTGGCGGCCACAGAACTGGCCGGCGAGCCGATCCTCGCCCGGCTCACCCGCGCCCCGGCCAACGACGCGCCCATCGGCGGGCTGAAGATCGTTACAGCCAACGGCTGGTTCGCGGCACGACCTTCGGGCACCGAGAACATCTACAAGGTCTACGCGGAAAGCTTCAAGGGTGAGGAGCACCTGGCTGCCATCCAGGCTGAGGCCCAGACGATCATCAATGCAGCGCTACAGGGAGCGAGCGTGTAGGACGATTTCAGCTTTCGATGCGCTCTAGCCGTTGCGCGCATGGGGAAACCCGTTTTCCCTCACCCTTCTTCGGAGGAAGATCCCATGAAAATCTTCGATCTGAGCGTGCCCACCGAGAGCGGCCCGAGCGAGCCGCTACCGGTGCTGGTCGAGCACGAGAGCCATCAGCAGAGCGCGCCGTTCATGGCCAGCTTCTTCGGGGCGCAGGTAGAAGATCTGCCTGAGGGCAACGGCTGGGCCAACGACAAAGTGACCATGAGCAGCCACGCCGGCACCCACGTTGACGCTCCCTGGCACTACTACCCGACCTGCGGCGGCCAGCGCTCCCGCACGATTGACGAGATGCCCCTGGAGTGGTTCTTCGGCAACGGCGTGGTGCTGGATATGCGTCACATCCCCCGCGGCGGGGTGATCAGCGCCGCCGACGTGCAGGCTGCTCTGGCGCGGATCAACTATACCCTCGCGCCCGGGGACATTGTGCTCATCCAGACCGGGGCAGACAAACTGTGGGGCCAGGCCGAGTACTTTCACGCCGGCGCGGGGATGAGCGCCGAAGCGACCCGCTGGCTGATCGCCCAGGGCATCCGGGTAATGGGAATAGATGCCTGGGGCTGGGATCAGCCGTTCTGGGCTATGAAGGAGCGCTTTCAGCGCACCGGCGACCCCGCGGTGATCTGGGAGGCGCACCGGGTAGGGCGTGACCTGGAGTACTGCCACATCGAAAAACTCGCCAATCTCGACGCGCTACCGCGCCCCACGGGGTTCAAGGTGGCCTGCTTTCCGGTCAGGCTCACCGGCGGCAGCGCAGGGTGGACGCGGGTGGTGGCAATTTTTGAGGATCTGTAATCCCGTATCGGGAGGGGAAGGGGAACCCGGGTTCCCCACGGCGCCTTTGAGAGCGCCGTGGGAGGGCTGTGCCCTCCCAGACCCTCCCGCTGGAGAGGGCTTGCCACCCCGGCAAGCAGGGGGATGGGGAAACCCGGGTTCCCCATATTCCGACAAGATGAAGGTTTTTCCTGGGAGGGCTGTGCCCTCCCAAACCCTTCCACGCGGGCTATTTTCACCTCAGGCCCCGTGCGCGGGGCGCACAACGCCGCGATGACCATGGGGTATCTTTGGGAGGGCCGCCCCCTCCCTGGCCCTCCCCCGCTGGGGGAGGGAACCGGGCTCTTCCCCCCAGGGAGGGGTGCGGTTCGACAGGCTCACCGCAGGTGGGGAAACCCGGTTTCCCCGTATGTTCACCTCAGGCCCCATGCGCG
>CAKZKA010000039.1 GCA_937120965.1 uncultured Chloroflexota bacterium | reverse complement strand
GCGCGCAACGCGGATGGCGGACGCGGCTGCGGAGCGCGCGCAGCGGGCGGCGACGCTGGCGGAACGTCGGAGCGAGGTGGCCCGGCTGCTGGAGGAGCAGCGCGCAACGCGGACGGCGGACGCGGCTGCGGAGCACACGCAGCGGGCGGCGACGCTGGCGGAACGTCGGAGCGAGGTGGCCCGGCTGCTGGAGGAGTTGCGCGCAACGCGGATGGCGGACGCGGCTGCGGAGCGCGCGCAGCGGGCGGCGACGCTGGCGGAACGTCGGAGCGAGGTGGCCCGGCTGCTGGAGGAGTTGCGCGCCAGGCGGCGGACAGCGGCAGCCACACAGCGGGCGCGGCTCCGGTCGAATGCCGGATTGCGGCGTCATCGCCTGGCCGCCCAGCGCTCCCCACGCCGACCTGACGAGCCTCTGAAGCCATATGTGACCGACGATCCGGCGCTCAAGGCGCCATCACGCAAACCTGCCGCTTCCCGTACCGCTAATCCAGCCAGAACACCGGGAGCGCCGGCTGCCAGCACCGCTTCGCCTGCGCTTTCCGACCTCGGATACGCCGGCTTGGTCGCATATGCTCAGATGACCCGTGTGGCGATATTGCGCGAACTCGAGCGCGGCGCGCCTGAGAACGCGGCATTGCAGCGGCAGCTCGAAGCGCATCTCGAGAGCTTGCAGAGCAACGTGCAACCCCTGCTCGACGAACTCAGTGTGGTTTCCTCCGGCGATGCGCAACGGCAGGAGCAGCTTCTTGAGGTGGTCGAGGGCGTGCGCCGGAGTGTTGAGACCCTCAGCTCAGACCTGGGGGCGTTACCCTGGCCTGCGGCGCCTGAGCAGCAGCCAGCCTTCGCTGCAACGATCGCGCGGCTTTATGAACGGCTGAAACCACTGCAAGCGCATCTCGATACCGCTGCGGCGCGCCTGCGCCCTGGTCAGCCCCGCTCGCGCGCCGGCCAGCGTGGACGTTCGCAGAACGGATCGCGGGATCCGCTGGTCCAGACAGCACGCCGTCGCGCTACGCATTAGGAAGGTGGGGAAACCCGGTTTCCCCACCCCCCTCCCTGGTGGGAGGGTTTGGGAGGGCGCAGCCCTCCCAGGAAAAACCCATTTTCATCTTGCCTGATGGGAGCGTTTGGGAGGGCGCAGCCCTCCCAGGAAAAACCCTTTTTCATCTTGTCGTTGTGCGGCACAGCCGCGGAGAACTGAGGAGAGAATCTATGACCCTGGCGGCACGCACCGTGGTAGAACCAGGACGGGCCACCCTGGCGCTCCGCCCCAGCGCCCGGTTTGTGGCCACCGGAGCGCTTGAAGAGGTGGCGACGCGCGCGCTCGGCTATCTTCAAGCCGGGTTCCCGGTACATTTTCGCGGCCCCGCCGGCACCGGCAAAACAACGCTGGCTATGCACGTGGCCTCGCAACTTGGCCGACCGGTCATGTTGCTCGTTGGCGATGAGGAGTTCGGCGCCTCGGATCTGGTGGGCGGGCAGCACGGCTATCGCTATCGCCGCGTTGTTGATCGCTTCATCCACTCGGTGGTCAAGTACGAAGAAGATGCCGTGCAACGCTGGGTAGATAGCCGTCTTACCACGGCCTGCCGCGAGGGCTTCACGCTTATTTATGACGAATTTACCCGCTCCCGGCCAGAGGCGAACAATGTGCTGCTGACGGTGCTCGAGGAGCGCATGCTCGTGCTGCCTACCAGTGGGAGCAACGAAGCGTATATCAAGGTTCATCCTGAGTTTCGAGCGATTTTCACCAGTAATCCGCAGGAATATGCCGGGGTTCATGCAGCCCAGGACGCCCTGGCTGATCGATTGATTACGATTGATCTGGATTTTTACGACCGGCACACCGAGGCGGCCATTCTCACCGCTTCGACCGGTGTTGACGTAGAAGACGCGGCGCGCATTGTCTGCCTGGTTCATGCCTACCGCGCCAGCGGCGCCTATGCTCAAACGCCGACGATGCGCGCGGCAATGATGATTGCCCGCATCACTGCCGTGCAGGAACTGAGCGCCACCGTTGACGATCCGCGTTTTGTTGCCCTGTGCCTTGATGTGCTCGAATCGAAGCGCACCTTCAATACCCGTGAACGCGAGCAGCGCCGGCAGCATCGCGAACTCCTGCTCAATCTGATCCGTGAACACTGTCCAGGGAGGGGCTGATGGAGCGACCACGGGTTCGTCAAAGCATTCCGCCCGGTTCGGCTATGCGCGGGCGCGCAACGGCCCCGTCGCCCTCAGCCGTCGCCGCCGAGCGTCTGGCGCTCGAACGCGAGCAGGCGCGCCTGGAGCGCGAACTGGCTGTGTGGCGACGCAATCAGGCCCGCGCCGAGGCGCGGCTACGTCAGGTGACGCAGCGCCTGGCTGCTCTGGCAGCGCCGGCTTCCGATCGCGCCTCCGGCGACCCGGTTGACCGCGCGCGGCCCGGCGCTTCGACGGGGGCATACAGCAACATCGTGATGGAGTACTGAGCTATGCGTGACGAGCAATCCCAGCGCCGGCCCGATAGCGCGTTCACAGGCGGGCTGGGGGGTATTTTCAAGAATCTCGGCGATATGATCAGTTTGCTTGCCGAGCTTGCCGAGCGCGAAGGCGGAGGCATCGAGCGCAGCGGCGAATGGCGCGGCGAACGTCTTCGCGGCGTCTACGGCATCAGCATTCGCACCGGTCTCCATGGCGATCTGCGCGTGGAGCGTTTTGGCAACCTGCGCTCTACCAGCGCCGGACCCGCCGTAACTCCGGTGCGCGAACCTCTTGTGGATGTCTTTGACGAAGGCGATACGATCATCGTCATTGCCGAGTTGCCGGGTGTAGACGCATCCGAGGTTCGTGTCGAGGTGCATGGCGACGTGCTCAGCCTGGAAACGACCGGCGAACGCCGGTATGCCCGGGAGATCCTGCTGCCCGCCCCTGTCGCGCCTGATGCCCTTCAGCAGACCTACCGCAACGGTATCCTCGAGCTGCGGCTGACCAGGCAAGGCTGACGTCTGCGCAAGCAACCCGCGCGACCTGGTATGTCCTTTGAAACTCCGACACGGTGCCAGCAATGACTGTAACCGAAGCCGTAACCGGCCGTTATCTCTACGGCATCATCCCCTGCCGCGAGGTCCGCAGCTTTAGCGTGCAGGGAATCCACGAACAGGGGCGCGACGTGTATACGATCCCCTATCGTGATCTGGCCGTGGTGGTGAGCGACTCGCCGCAGAAGACCTATGATGGCACTCGCCGCCACATGCTTGCCCACACCCGCGTGCTGGAAGCGCTCATGCGCGAGTACAGCGTGCTGCCGATCCGCTTCGGGATCGTGGCCCCGGATGTGGATACCATCCGTGAGCAACTGCTGGCGCGCCATTACTCCGACCTGCGCGCTCAGCTTGACAGGCTGCACAACCGGATCGAACTGGGCCTGAAAGTCTTCTGGGCTGCCGACGATATGCTGCGCCGTATTGCCGACGAGACCCCGGCGATCAGAGCGCTACGCGATTCGCTCAGCGGGCGGTCGCTCGAAAGCACCTACTACGAGCGCATTCGCCTCGGCGAAATGGTCGAGCAGGCGCTCACGGCGCGCCGCGAACGCGACGCCGAGATGTTCCTGACCGGGTTGCAACCGCTAGCCGTCGAAACCGTTACCAACCCGGTGCGCGCCGACCGTATGGTGCTCAATGCCGCCTTCCTGGTTGAGCGGGAGCGCGAGGCCGACTTCGACGAGGCGGTGCGGCGGTTCGGCGATCGCTTCGAGAGGGAGTTTCTGTTCAAGTACGTTGGCCCCGTGCCGCCGTATAACTTCGTATCGGTTACGATCCAGTGGCAATAACGACCGGAGAACGCTATGGGCGCCCTGGGTTCTCTCCTCGCCTTTCCGCTCACCGGGCCGCTTCGCGGTCTTCTCTGGCTGGCCGAGCAACTGCACGAGCAGGCCCAGCGCGAACTGTGCGACCCTGAGCGGATACGCCGACAACTTACCGAGCTGGAGCTGCAACTCGATCTGGGCCAGATCAGTGAAGAGGAGTATGAAGCTGCCGAAACGGCCCTCCTCGATCAGCTTCGCCAGTTGCACACACAGATCTGATACCACTGTAGATTGTGGATGTTGGATTGCGGATTGCTGCCCAGCATGTCCAGGCGCGCTATAACGCGATGCTGCGCGCAGAGTGTTCACGTGAAATGGGTGCGATGCGAACACAGGGGAAACCCGGTTTCCCCATTTCCCTCCCTGAGGAGGAACACTTCACGTTCATTGCCTGTGATTGAAACGCGTACGGGAGCGATCTATGCCCAGAACTCTCAGTGCCGCCACAATCGTCAACGTCGCCCGTGAACAGATTACCGCCCTCACTGGCTTGCCGGTTGACACCGTATCGCGCATCTTGCACGCCACGGATGGCTGGACGCTCGATATGGAACTTGTCGAAATGACGCGCATTCCCAATAGCAACGATGTCCTGGCGACGTATCAAGTACACCTCGATGAGGAAGGCAATCTAATAAGCTTCCTGCGGACCAATCGCTACTACCGGGGTCAGGTCAAGCAGTAAGCCATACCTCGCATCCGCTCGATCATCTGCTCTTTATCTTCATACTGTAGAACGGCACGACGCTATGGCTCATTACACCCTCCAGCACGCCACCCAGACGACAAACCTGGCCGATATTCTTGAACGGGTCCTTGACAAGGGCATCGTCGTTGCCGGCGATATTTCGATTTCCCTGGTCGGCGTCGAGTTGCTGAGCATCAAGGTACGTCTGCTGATTGCCTCGGTAGACAAAGCCGCTGAGATGGGGATCAACTGGTGGGAGAGCGACCCGCTGCTCTCCACCCGCGCCCGCGAGCTGGAGGCCGAGAACCGGTTGTTGCACGAACGCCTGGCCCGTCTCGAAGAACGCCTTGATGCCAGGACGTAGCTGAAACGTGCCGTACCGCGAGTCGGCGCAGTCGAACAAGGTTGTCACCGATGGAGTCTTCTCCTATCGAACTCCGTGTTGCCGAAGCCCCGGCAAAGGATGTCGGGCGGGGTCTGATCCGTATGGACCCGCAGATGCTCGCGCGCCTGGGCGCTTCGATTGGCGACGTGGTACAGATCAGCGGCGCGCGGGCCACCCTGGGCCGGGCGATGCCTACCTACCCTGAGCAGCGCGGGCAGGGCCTGGCCCAGATGGACGGGATCATGCGCGCCAATGCCGGGGTCAGTCTGGGTGAGCGGGTGCGCATCGAGCGCGTCGCAGTGGCGCCGGCGCGCCGCCTGACGCTCGTGGCCGAAGGTGGGCCGCTGCCGGGCGGCCTGGCGACGCAACTGGCGCGTTTGCTCGACGGGGTGCCGGTGCTGGCCGGCGATCGGGTGCGCGTAACCCTGTTTGGCTCGCGCGCCCGGAGCTTCACGGTGGCCGAAGTTCAGCCCGCCGGCCCGGCGCTGATCGGCGCAGGGACCGAGATCGTCTTGAGCGACGAACGCTCTCCCACTGTCCCGGGAACGATCACCTACGAGGACATCGGGGGGCTGGGTCGCGAACTCCGCCGTATTCGCGAGATGATCGAGTTGCCCCTGCGTTACCCCGAGATCTTCGCTCGCCTGGGCATCGATCCGCCGAAGGGAGTGCTGCTCCACGGGCCGCCCGGTTGTGGCAAAACGCTGATTGCCCGCGCTGTCGCTGCCGAGACCAGCGCTCATTTCATCCCTATTAACGGACCGGAAATCATAGATCGATACTACGGCGCTTCTGAGTCTAATTTACGCAACGCCTTCGAGGAAGCTCGTCGTCGCGCCCCGGCAATTATCTTCATTGACGAAATTGATGCCATCGCTCCTCGCCGCGAGGAGATGGGCGGCGACCGGCAGATCGAGCGCCGCGTCGTGGCTCAACTGCTGACCCTGATGGACGGCCTGGAGTCGCGGGGAAACGTCATTGTTATCGGGGCCACCAACCTGCCCAATGCGCTCGATCCGGCCTTGCGACGACCTGGACGCTTTGATCGGGAAATCAGCATCAGTATCCCCGATGCTGCCGCCCGCCAGGAGATCCTCGAGATCCACACCCGCGGCATGCCTCTGGCCGATGATGTAGATCTGGCATTCCTTGCCGCGCGCACCCATGGCTACGTTGGCGCCGATCTGGCGGCGCTCTGCCGCGAGGCCGCGATGGGCGCTCTGCGCCGGGTTATGCCCGAACTCGACCGCGCTGGCCCGACCTTTCCCGATCTCCAGAGCCTGCACGTGAGCGCCGCTGACTTCACGACGGCGATGACAGAGATCTCGCCCTCGGCAGGGCGCGAGCTGTTCGCCGAACGGCCCATGGTCAGTTGGGAAGATGTGGGTGGACTCGAGGCTGCGCGGCAGGCGCTGACCGAAGCTGTGACCTGGCCGCTACACCACGGCCAGTTGCTGGAGCGCGCCGGCGTCCGCCCTCCACGCGGCATTCTGCTCCACGGTCCGCCAGGCACCGGCAAGACCCTGGTGGCCGCGGCGCTGGCCCGCGCCAGTGAGGCCAATTTCATCTCTGTCAAAGGCCCGCAACTATTAAGTATGTGGGTTGGCGAGTCCGAGCGGGCGCTGCGCAAACTCTTTCAAACGGCGCGCCAGGCTGCCCCGTGCCTGATCTTCTTCGATGAACTGGACGCCCTGGCCCCGCCGCGTGGCAGCGACAGCAACCAGGTAGCCGAACGGCTGGTCGGTCAGTTACTTACCGAACTCGATGGTATCGAAGAACTGCGCGATGTGCTGGTGCTGGCCGCCACCAACCGCATAGACCGGATCGATCCGGCTCTTCTGCGCCCCGGTCGGTTCGAACTGATTGTCGAACTGCCGTTGCCCGATGAGTCGGCCCGCGCTGCTATCCTGGCCGTTCACACCCGCGCCATGCCCCTCGCTCCTGATGTAGACCTGGCAGCCCTGGCGTCGGCCAGTCCCGGGGCGAGTGGCGCGGATCTGGCTGGCCTGTGCCGGCGGGCCGCAATGGCGGCCGTGCGTGAGCGCCTGGCTGCTGGCGATGCCGATCCGAACCGGCTTCAGGTGGAGCAGCGCCACTTCCTGGCCGCCCTTGCCGCGACCCGTCACGGCGTATGATGCGATTGTAGATTGCAGAGTCTGGTTGGGTTTTTCCTGCCCCCCTTCCTCCTCAGGGAGAAGAATGGGGAAATCTGGTTTCCCCCTCCTCCAGGCGATGGCGGGGGCGCCCGGCGCCCCGGCAGGCAGGGGCATGGGGAAACCTGGTTTCCCCATATGTTCACCTCAGTGTACGGAGTAACGAATATGCCCGTATCTGCACGTGCCGACAGCGACAATGCCCCGCAGGGTTACTACGTCTACGGCATCACCGACGGCGCGCCGGAGGGGCTGGCCCCTGGCGTGGGACCGGGCGCGCCGGTGGAGGTGCTCGTTGTTGGGGACCTCGGGGCGATCATCAGCCCCGTGCCTCTGGCGGCTTTCACACCGGAGGCCGTCCGTGCCCGCCAGGATGATCTGGCCTGGATCGCGGATCAGGTTCGCCTGCATCAGGAAGTTCTGGCGCGCGCCTTACCCCGGGCGACGGTTGTGCCTCTGCGTTTCGGGACCGTCTTCCGCGATGCCGAAGGTGTGCGAGCCATGGTGCGCGAACACGCGGCGCGCTTCCGCGAAGCTCTGGCATATCTGGCCGGGCGACAGGAGTGGGGATTGAACATCAGCGTGGATCAGGCCCGGTTAGCCGAACAGGTCGCCACGACCAGCCCTCGCATCCAGCAACTGGCTGCGCGCCAGCAAGCGTTGCGTTCTGGCGCCGCGTACATGCTGGCGAAACAGCGCGACCAGATCTTGCGGGAGGAAGTGGACCAGGCCATCGAAAACTGCGTGCGCAATGTTCACGCGCGCCTTGCCGCTGAAGCCGTCGCCACGGTAGCGGGCGGCGCGACGTCCGGCAGCGCAGCATCCGGCACGGAACCCGTGTTCAAAAGCGCCTATCTGGTGGAGACCAGGAACGCCAGGACCTTTCTGGCGCTCCTGGATGACCTTGCCGCGGCCCAACCCGCCTTCTCATTCACGGTGAATGGTCCGTGGCCGGCGTATAGCTTCGTCAACCTGATGCTGGAGCAGACTCATGCGTGAACATCTGCTTGCTGAGCGTGACGTAACCTTGCTTGATCTGCTTGATCGGATTCTCGACAAGGGCGTGATCATCAGTGGCGACATCACCATCTCCGTTGCCAATGTTGATCTGATCTACCTGGGTCTGCGCCTGCTGCTTACCTCGGTGGACAACCTGGAGGCCATGCGCGCGGGTGGCCCGACGCTGCGCGCGGCATCTGAGCAACCCTTCCATGCCCTTCCTTCGGAGGTGGACCAATCATCTGCGCTGGCGCAGCGCCCGTCTTCCGCAGCGCAGCAACCCCATCGCCGCGCCTGCGCGGACGCTGCTGAAGCGCGTGATCGCAGCTAACCGTTTCAAACGAGTTCGACGCTTCCGCTTTCATCTTCGCGCCCTTACAGCTTCAAAGGGTTTCACCCGCTCCGTGATGGGCTTCCTGATGCGGCAACACACCATGCCTGAGTCAGCGCCATGCTTTACCTGTACGCCATCATCAACCGCCCCGTCACACCACTGCCGCCGCTCCGCGGGCTCGCCGAACAGGCGGTGCAATGCGGCGAGCGGGGTGACATCGCAGCGGTATACAGCCAGTACCACGGCGCTGCCCCGCGGATCGAAGTGGCGCAACTCTGGCGTCACGAGGCGGTGGTGGAAGCGCTCCTTGATCGCCACAGCGTGCTCCCGGTGCGCTACGGCGCCCTGCTCGCCGACGAAGCAGCGTTGACCATGCTCCTGCGCGAACGCTATGACCGCTTCATGGCCGGACTGGCCCGTGTGGCCGGGCGCGTTGAGGTAAGCGTGCGCGTGCTCTGGCCGGCAACCCCGGTCGTATCGGCGCCACGCCCGGCAGCCGACGAAAACGGACGCGCCTATCTGGCGCGCCGTATGGCTGAGGAGCAGGCTCGAGAGGCGCGGCTGCGCGAGGCCCATAAGCGGGCTGACGCCCTCCACGCGGTGCTGGACCACCTGGCCGTCGCCCACGTCCGCCAGGTACTGCCACACGAACGGGTCCTGCTCAGTGCTGCTTACCTGATCCCGCGCGAGGCCCTCGACACCTTCCGCGTCGCCATTGTGGCCCTGGGCCAGGCCAATCCGGATGTGCGTTTGTTGTGCACCGGACCCTGGCCAGCCTACCATTTCGTTGATGGGGAGTAGAAGCGTATGTCAGCCTCACCGGTGTCATGCCATCCTGCGGCGGCGCCCGCGCACCCGACGCAGCCGTTGCCGGCGCCCTCGGAAGAGGATGGACTGCCTGCATTGCAGCACAAAGTGTTGCACAGCACCGGCGACCCGACGGAGTTTATGGCCGAACTGGAGCGAACCTGCGCGGCGCTCCCCCAGCGGATCAACGCCGATCCCGAAGGGGTCGAACGCGGCCTGTCCAAACTCGTTCTGACCCTGATCGAGCTACTGCGTCAGCTCATGGAGCGCCAGGCCCTGCGGCGCATCGAACGCGGCACCGTCAGCGACGACGAAATCGAGCGCCTGGGTGAGACCTTTATGCGCCTGGAGCAACGCATGGAGGAGCTCAAGGTGATCTTCGGCCTGGAGGGCGAGGAGCTGAACCTCAATCTTGGTCCGCTGGGGAATCTATTGTAGGGGCCGCGCCGCCCCCGGCAGCACCGGGTCAGGCTCCGCCTCAGACGGACGCGTCTGTGGGGGAAGTTCCTCGCCTTCAGCGGCGACGATGCGGAGGTAGACTTCTTCCAGGCTGCGGGGCGCCTCGGCCAGCGCGATGACGGGCAGACCCTGCGCGGCCAGGCGGGCCAGCAGGCGCGGGTTTACCTCTTGCGGCTCGGCGCAGCGGTAGCGCAGGTAGTCGTCGCCATATTCCTCGACCGGCGCCAGGCCGTCGAGGAACGGAAGCGCCGCGACGGCGGGGCATGCCAGGCGCAGTTCGAACAGCGGATCGCCAAGGAGTTGGCGGCTCAAGTCGGCGAAGGGGCCGTGAGCGATGATCCGCCCGCCGTGGATGATCGCGATGCGGTCGGCGAGCGCTTCGGCCTCGGCCAGATTGTGGGTCGTCAGCAGGATCGCCCGATCGGCGTTGCGTAACGCGCCAATCGCGTCACGGACGACACGGGCGCTCTGGGGGTCCATCGCCGTCGTTGGCTCGTCGAGGAACAGCACCGGCGGGTCGTGGATGAGGGCGCGAACCAGGGCCACCTTCTGGCGCATGCCCTTGGAGTAGCTGTCGAGTTTGCGTTCACGCGCCTCCCACAGCCCGAACTGGCGCAGCAGTTGCTCGGCGCGGCGGCGGCGTGTCGGCGCGTCGAGGCCAAGCAGCGCGCCGAAGAAGTCGAGGTACTCCAGCGCAGCCATGCGCCCGTACAGACCGGGGTATTCAGTGAGCAGACCGACCTTGCCGCGCACTGCCCGGGCCTGCTCCACCACATCAAGCCCGGCAACGCGGGCATAGCCGCCGCTGGGGCGCAGGATCGCCCCCAGCATGCGCACCGTGGTCGTCTTCCCCGCGCCATTCGGTCCAAGCAGGGCCAGCAGTTCGCCCGGACGCACCTCCAGATCAATCCCGCGCACGGCGTGGAAGGCGCCAAATTGTTTGCTGAGTTGCCGGGCTTCGATCATTGCCTTGCTCAGGTGAACATAAACCCCAAGCGGCTGGGCGGCATAAAGAAGGTGTCTTCCTGGGAGGACGAAGCCCTCTCAAACCCTTCGCTCAGGCAGAGCGCTGAACCGGTCGCGCCGCGCTCCTCCCGGCAGGGAGGATAATGCCGCACAGTGCCAGTATACCAGAGGGCCGTTACTCGGCGGGGCAGGGCCGCCGCTGTTGAGTCCCTGGCGCCCCGATAGGCGGGGGCTTGGGGAAACCCGGTTTCCCCAAAATCAGAAGAATACGGCGATGTCGGTGTACACCCGCTCGATGTTGCCGGGTTCATCGGGTTTACCAACGTAGCTCTTCGCCCCCGAAGCTTCGGCGATCTGCTTGAACAGGTTGACATCCGCGTCGCCGCCGAAAGCGATGGTAAACACTTTGATGCTGTAGCCCCCTTCGTCCTGCCTCAGCAGCGCAAGTAACTCCTCGCTGCTCCGCCTGCTCTGGTTGTCGAGACCATCGGTGAGCACCACCACCGCGCGAATGCGCTGCCCGGGCGGCTCTGCGGCGAGAACGCTGTAGGCTTCGGCAATCGTGTCGAGGAGGCGTGTCTGGCCATCTGGCACTAACCCGGCGATCCGCTCCAGCATCTCGGCGCGCTTCGGCCCGATTGGCGAGATCGGGCTAAGAACGGTTGCCTCGTTGCTGAAGATGGTCAGGCCAAAGCCGTCGGCGTCCCCCAGTTGCTCGACAAAGATGCGCAGGGCGGCTTTGGCCTGCTCCAGCCGGTTCTCTTCTTGCATACTGCCCGACACATCGAGCACAGCCATGACGTCAACCCGCTTTTTGTTCGCTGCCCAGATGCCGCGAATGGCCGCGAGGACCTCTGGCCGGGGCACTTCGAGCAGGGTCGCGGGTTGTTGCGGGTCCACACCATTTTCGGGGATGATCGGCGCCCCCACTGGCACATTCACGCCGGCGGGACGGAAGCCGTACTTCAGCGCCAGTTCTTGCTGCGGTTGGTCGAGCAGGAAGTTCTTGAATAGCTCAGCCGCAGCGCGTTGCTCCGCGCTGACCCACGGCGAGTTCAGAATGGCATAGGGGTGGTCGCTCCAGAATGTCCCCTCACGGGGATAAATCGCCACCACCGGTGTCGTCAGGTTGGGGTAACGCTCCCGATCGCGCGACTCGATGACTGCATTCTCGTACAGCACAGCCATCGACAGGTACCCCGGTCCCCGCTTGAACATCTGCTCGGCAAAGAATCCGGTGCTCTCGCCATAGTGGATCACCCCGCTCTGGATCTGGCGCATGAACTCGGCGGTTCGCGGGTTCTCAACATCAGCCACCGTCAACCCGCGCGTCTTGCCGACCGCGGCATAGGTGATCGCAATAATCGTGGTGATGCCGCTGTTAGAGTAGTCCGGGTGAGTATGCCCGAACTGCACCGCTCCCCATTCCGGGCGGCCAGAGTCGGCCCAGGTCTTGCCGCTCGCCAGCAGCTCGGCAATTTCAGTCCACCCGATCGGCTTGTCAGGCCATCCGAGGACGCGGGCCATCGGCTCCCACATGGCGATCACCACCGGGCTGAGCACCAGCGGTGGCGCGTCTTCGCTGACCAGTTGCTGGCCGGGGTTGCGCTTGCCCCATTCGTCGTTGGCCACCGGCAGCAGAATCCGGCTGGCCGGACTCCAGACGACAGGTTGGAGCGTACCGTTGAGGATCCGGTTGAGGGCGTCACTCGAACCCATCGGCGTGGCAGTGACGCGAATGGTCGCGCCGCTGTCCGTCTTCGGTCTCGTGTTGTTGAAGCGGCTGACCGCTTCCTCCAGCCAGGCGCGCTTCTCGCTGCCGTACACGATGCTGATCTCGACCGTATTGCTGGGGGCGCCCCCATTCCCACACGCTGCCAGCATTGCGATCAGCAGGCTGAGCATAAGCAGCAGGTGAATGGCTCGCATGATTGGTCTCTCCAGAGTTGAGTACGGTACCGCTTTCATTCTGGTGATGTGCGGCGCAGCCGTATGGACGGCTGATGTGAACATATGGGGAAACCGGGTTTCCCCAACCCCCTCCCTTCAGGGAGGGTTTGGGAGGGCGCAGCCCTCTCAGGAAACAGCCCGCCGGCGGGGAGGGTTTGGGAGGGCGCAGCCCTCCCAGGAACAAATAGACGGGTAGCCCTGGAGCTGACGTATGGTTTTTGATTAATGAATTCGGGTAGCTAGCGATTGACCTGGCGCCGCCAGAAGTCGAGCAGCGTAGCGATGACCTCAGCCGAGGGCGTTTCCACCTGCTGGGCGATGGCAACCTGAGCGCCAGAATCGCGATACTTATTGAACGGGTTGTCGGGGTCGTTCGTCAGCACCGGCACGTCGGGGTCTATCGGGCGGAAGCCGTAGGATTTGAAAGCCAGCTCCTGGAGCGGGCGCGAGAGCAGAAAATCGCGGAACTGCGCCGCCGCCTGCCGCTGTTCGGGTGTGGTCCAGGGAGCCTCGAGGATCGCATAGGGATGGTCGCTGAACATAGTCGCCGGAGGGTAGTAGATACGCAGCTTCCCCCAGCGGCCCTGCGCCGCCTGGATATTTTCCAGGGCCAGGTTCTCATACACCACGACCAGATCGTACTTGCTGGGGCCAAACTGCACCATACTGGTCATAAACGTGCCGGTGCTATCGCCGAACTCGAGCACGGCGGTTTGAATATCGCGTAGCCACTGCTGAAAGTCCGGGTCGAGAATGTCGGCAACGGTCAGACCGGAGGCTTTGCGGTGGTAGCCGTAGGCCTGCAAGATGAGCGCCTGCGTGCCGCTGTTTGAGGTCAGTGGCGAGGTATGACCGAACTTGACGAAGCCCCAGTTGCGCGCCTGCCGGTACTCCGGCGAGTCCTCAGCGAAGCCGCGCGCTCGCGCGACGCCGATCCATCCTTCCTCGTTGGCGAGGGCGGCGTGCACATCGTGCCAGAAATCATCAGGGCCGTTCTTCCAGAGGATGCTGGCCCGCTCCTCCCACGCGACCACCACAAGCGGCGTGAGCACCAGCAAGCGCGGGGCGTCAGGACCCTCGGCAATAATCGTTGCCGCAGTTGGGTTGCGGGCAGCCCATTCGGCCCTCAGCACCTCCAGCCACAGACTACTGGCCGGGCTGACCACCGTGGGTTGACCGTCGGCCTGAAAATCCTGACGCGCGATACGCTCGACGCTTTCGCGGGAGCCGATGCCCCGCAGCACAAGCTGAACTGGACGCCGGCCCACCCGCGGGTTGGTGGCGGCGAAACGCTGGGCGGCCTCCTCGAGCCACTGGCGCTTCTCCGTACCGTACCAGATTGTCACCTCCACTGGCGTTTGCGCCGGGCCGAGTGGCAGTTGCAGGGGCGCGTCGCCAAAGGGACCCACCACTGCGGTGAGAAGCAGAAGTATCAGGACAACGCTCAGGTAGCCGATGCCAATGAGCCGCGTAAGTGATTCCATATACGACTCGCGCCTCACGAATGAACTTCGATATCCAGTGTAGCCGATGGATGTTAAGAAACGATGATAGCCGTGTTATGCTCCGGGTAAGTGGTCCGCGCGCGAGGCGGGGCCATGACAGCCCGGCAACCGGGCGCCTCCGAGCAGCCCGATCTCCCCGCCATCCGTGCGCATTTGCGCCAGGTGGATTTGCTACACTGGGGACGAACGGCGCACGATCAGGCTAGTACCGAAGGAGCGAACAACCATGCACTGCGTAACCTGCGACACACCCAACGCTGACGATGCCCGCTTCTGCACTGGCTGTGGCGCTGCCCTCGGCGCCACCGCCGGCGTCGCCACGGCGCCCCTCGGCCCGCTGGCGCCAGCAGCCCCGCCGCAGCCGCCGGTCGGCGCGCCCGCCGCGACAGCGACGCCACCCGCCAGTCCTGCGCTTCACCAGACGATCAACGTCAACGTGCAGGCAACCCCCAGCCCCGTCGTGGTCATGGCCCCCACGGTTGCCGGACCGGGCTGCCTGGTGCGCACACTCTATTTCCTCTTCATCGGCCTCTGGCTCGGCGCGATCTGGACCAGCGTGGCCTGGGCCCTGCTCATCAGCGTCATTGGCCTGCCCCTGGGCCTGCTGATGCTCAACCGGCTGCCCCAGGTGATGACCCTCAAGCCCATCCGCACCCAGATGCGGGTGATCAACCAGGGCGGAGTGGTGACGATCGGCCAGACGCAGATCGAGCAGCGGTCCTTCTGGCTGCGGGCGCTGTACTTTGTGCTGGTAGGCTGGTGGCTGAGCGGCCTCTGGCTGCTCACCGCCTGGAGCCTGATCGGCGTCACCTTCGGCCTGGGACTGCCGCTGGCCTTCTGGATGTTCGACCAGACCCCGGCGATTGTAAGCCTGGCGCGGCAGTAGGTTTCGGGAAGGAGCGCGGGCGGCACGCTCGCACGCAGGCGCGCTTTAAGGCAACGCTTGCGGCGAGAGCGCGGGCAGCCCGCCAGCCTGCGCTCCCGGGTTTGCTGGCAATATCTCTGGCGGGGGTGATTGTAACATGTTTGTTAGTGTTACATGGTACTCTGTTGCCGTTCTTGCGTTACAAGAAATAATTGAAGTCTTTGACGGCTTACCGTAAACATAGCCCGCGCGCGGAAGGGTTTGAGCGTAGGGGCGCGGCGGCGCCGCGCCCCTACCCCTCCCAGGAACCTTCAGGGGCGGACAGAACATATGGTCGCCGACGGGCTTTATGGCGTTGGGATGCGCTGGTTGGCTCCCGCCCCCTCCCCCTCTCCAGCGAAGCTGGAGAGCCTGCGCTGAGCCTGTCGAAGCGGGGAGACCAGAGCCGTGCGCGGGAGCGTTCCAATGCGGTCCAACCCACGTTGGCTCGGATGTTCTGTCCGCCCTTAAACCCAGGAACCAACCCGCCAGCGGGGAGGGGTTGGGAGGGCGCAGCCCTCCCAGGAACCAACGCGCCAGCGGGGAGGGTTTGAGCGTAGGGGCGCGGCGGCGCCGCGCCCCTACCCCTCCCAGGAACAAAGATTTTCATTCTGGCGTTGTGCGGCGCAGCCGCACAACACCTGTAACCGAAGCAGAAAGGAACGGCAGTGACGGTTGAGACTCCGCAGACGTTTCCGCCGCTCTCGGTGTTGCGGGCGCGAATCAGCTACCGCCTGCTGGAGGCAACGACCCTGCGGCCCTTCAAGGGCGCGCTGCTGCGCGGCGGTTTCGGCTACGCCTTTCAGCGCGCCTCGTGCCCCCGCGTCTGCTGGGGCCACGCCGAGCGTTGCACAGCGACGCTACTCTGCTCCTACCGCTGGGTCTTTGAGACACCGCATCCTGAAGGTGTTCCCCAGTTGCACGATCTGCAAGACGTGCCGCGCCCCTTCGTGATCGAGCCGCCGCTGGACCACAAGCGCCACTACGCCGCCGGCGACAGCCTGGAGTTCGGGCTGATCCTGATCGGGCGGGGCATCGATTTTCTGCCTTACTTTCTGGTGGGTTTTGCGGATCTGGGCGTGGCCGGCCTGGGCCATGCCCGGGCGCGGGCGCGCCTGGAGCGCGTGGAGATCCTGGAACCCTTCCGCCCGGTGGGCGTGCCGCTCTACCAGGATGGGCAGGTGCGCGAGCCGGCGGAGCTACCGCTGCTCAACCTGGCTGAGCTGCCCGTCCACGCCGCCAATCTGGCCGCCGACCTGCGCCTGGAGCTGCCCACACCCCTGCGGGTCAAGGCCCGCGGCGTCTTCATCGAGCACCTGGACCTGGCGGCGATCGTGCAGGCGATCTGCTGGCGCATCGGCGCGCTGGCCATCTTTCACGGGCCAGGCGCGTGGAGCGCCGACTACCGTCCACTGGTCGAGGCGGCGCGGGCAGTGCGCATCGAGCGCGCCGACCTGCGCTGGGCCGACTGGGAGCGCACCAGCACGCGCGGCGGCCAGCAGCGCGCCATGAAGCTCGGCGGACTCATCGGCAGCGCAACGCTGCGCGAGGTGCCGCCCGCGGTGCGCGCGGCCCTCCTCGCGGCCAGTGTGCTCCACGTCGGCAAGGCGTGCGTCTTCGGCCACGGCCGTGTACAGGTGGCGCATGTGTGACGGGGTAAGGGGTGGTGTGGAGGTGTGGAGGTGTTGTTATACCAATTACCGTTGATGATGCCGCATTGCTTAAAGCGGTTTTAGGCGTTGTGCTGCCCAGTGTGGCAATCCACAATCCAAAATCTAAAACCAAAAATGGTATTACGGGCGAACAACCCAGGCAGTTGTCGGATGTTGTAAAGCTCGAGGCGAGCAGGCCGACCTGTTCGCGCGGCTGACGTAATGCATACAAAGAAGCTATCCTGCTATGACTGAACTTCGCGACTTTGCGCTGGAGATCGCCCGGTGTCTGGCCCATCCCGACGCGCCGCCAGCGCTCGTCAATCTAGTGAGCGAGGTGCTGCGGATGCCCGCGGCATGTGCGCTGGACGAGCTCCTGGAGATGCAGCGGCGAATCGACGCCGACCCGCTGGCCCGCCAGCCGATCGGCCTGGTCTACGGCGGAGCGACGAAGATCAAAGGGTACGTCTTCGAAGCCCCCAAGCTGCCGGAGATCCGAGGGGCCAGCGCCCTGCTCGACTGGGTGGGTGAGCAGGGCGTCAACCGAATCTGGCGCGACCATCTGCCGGTGGCGATCCCGGATGATGAACCTCACCCGTATATCATCTACGCTGGCGGCGGCTCGTTCCTGGCGTTTGCCCCGGCAGAACTGGCGCCTGCGCTGGCAACCGCCGTCGAGCGCGAGTACATCAGCCAGACGCTCACCGCCAACAGCGTGGCGGTGGCCGCCAGCTTCAATCTGCTGGAACTGCGCTACGGACGCCTCTACCCGCAGGGCCAGGTGGGAGCGCCATACTGGGTAGACTCCTTCCTCCGGGATTGCCAGGACGAGCGCAAACGCGCCGCCCTGCTGGCGTACTACTACCCCCCTGAGGGAATTGACCCCGAGGACACGACCAGCGAGGCCTTGCGCAAACGTTTCTTCAACCGCAAGACCTTCGGCGAACTGGTGACGGTACTGGCAACCATGTTTAACCGCCGGCGCGATGAGCGCGCCAGTCACGGCGAACCGCGTTATCTGCCGCACTACGAATTGATGCCGTGGGCCGAGAAGTGCAGGAGCAGCGATGTGCGCCCCGCTGTGGTGGTGGCGAGAGTCGGTGATGATAAACGCCCGCTCAGTGAACCTTCGGCGCGTAAACTGGCGGTTGGGCGAGAGGTCAAGGGTGTTGAAGTCGGCGACCTGGCTTCCAGGCTGGCGCCCTGGACGGTGCCGGTCGATCCAGAGAGAGATACTTGGAAGCAACGCTGGCGGGAGTATCTTGGGAGCGAAGAGGGCAAGACGACCGACTACGCTAGGGCGCTGCTGGGTAAAGAAGTTCCATCGGCTAAGGATCTTGCCGATATTGCATCTGCCTCCGATCCGCGCCGCTACATTGGCCTGATCTACGCCGATGGCAACAACATCGGTCGCCTCATGGCAACCCTGGGCACACCAATGGCGTATCACGCCGTTTCACGGGCTTTAAGCGACGTTGCACAACATGCGGTCTTCAGCGCGCTGGCGCAGCATCTCAGGCCGGTCGAGGCGCAGGACGAGGAGACCAGGAAACTACGCTATGTCCACCCGTTCGAGATTTTGACCATCGGCGGCGATGATCTGTTCATCGTCGTGCCCGGTAGCAAGGCGTTTGATATTGCACTGACGATTGCCCAGACCTTTGAGAAGGAGTTGACCGGACGCTTTGAACGTCTGGCGCCGTCCATCGGGTTGTCCGTCTCTGCCTCACAGCCCATCTCGATGCGCTACGCCGGCGCTGACGATACGGCGCGCGCGCTGCGCGATTTTATGCCTTCCGTCGGACTCTCGGCGGGTGTGCTGATCGCTCAGGAGAACACGCCGTTCTTCTTCCTGCGCGACCGGGTGGAGGAATTGCTGAAGCGGGCGAAGAAACTGGCCAAACATCAAGCGAAGCAGAACTTCTTTGGCGGCGCGGTTGACTTTATGGTGATGAAATCAATCACGATGGTCAGCGACGACATCACGGCGTTCCGCAGAGAGGCGCTCGGTGACCACAAGGAAAGCGCGCGCCGCCTGACTGCCCGCCCGTATGCCTGGGCCGAGTTTGCCGGCTTCCTGGCGACGGTGCGCGCGTTCAAGCAGGCCCGGATGCCGCTGTCGCAACTCTATCGCCTGCGCCGGGTCCTTGATAAGGATCAGGGTGACAGCGTGCTCGCCAGCACCATAGAGTACCTGTACACCCGTGCCCGCATCGGTAAGCCGCTCAATGAAATCCTGCTGACCCACATCGAAAATGCCTGGCGTCGTTCGTCGAACGGCGCGCGGCAACGCAATGGCATGCCGCCCTGGTTGCCCTGGTCGAAGGACCCGCCTGCCAGGAAGAGTACAGCGAGCTATGAGACGATCTGGCCCGATGTGCTGGAGGCCTACGAGTTTGTAGAGACCGACAGCCAGATCCAGACTGCGCCGGAAGCGCCCGGAGCGAAACCACCTGTGGCGGAGGCATAATGGAGCTACAGATCGCACTGACCATCACCAGCCGCACGCCGGTCAGCGTCGGGGCAGGAAGCAGCGTCGGTACGCTGGCCGACAAGAGCATCGTCCGTGACGGCTGGGGCCGCCCGATCATCCCCGGCTCGCAGGTCAAAGGGAAGCTGCGCTGGGCCGCCGAGCAACTGCTGCGTGGTCTGGGGCAGGATATTCCGACGCCGTTCGAGGGAGCGCAGCGCGAGGAAATGGATACGCTGGTACGGCAACTGTTCGGCAGTACGCAACACCGCTCGCCGCTCTTCTTCGCCGATCTGCCCGGGGTGATCGGCGACCCGGCGCAGATGGAATCGCTGCGCGACAGTCCAGAGCAGCGCCACAGCCACATCCGGCCTTCGGTCGCCCTCGACCGCCAGCGCCGCACGGCTGCCGATAAGCTCCTGGTCTTTCAGGAAACCGCCCTGGAGACGACCCGTTTTTATTCAGAGCGCGCCATCAGAGGCAGAGTTGATAGCCTTGATCACGTGGCGCTACTCTGGATCGCTGCCAGTCTGAGCACCCGCTGGGGCGGCGCCAAATCACGCGGTCTGGGGTGGGCTGAGGTTACGGCGCAGGTGTGGGTGGATGGTCAGGAACGAAGCGCCGACCAGTTGCGCAAGGATGTGCGCGCCCTGGTTGAACGCGGCGGAGGCCGGTAATGTTGCTACTCACCTTTGATCTCGAGGCCGTGGCGCCGCTCGCCTTCCCCGAGCGCAAGCCCGGCACGCAGTTCAACGCCAGCCTGCCCTACGTGCCCGGCGGGGCGATCTTCGGTGCGCTGGGGCAGATTCTGGGTGCGCAGAACTTCGATGAGGCGCTGTTCCGCGCCATCCGCTGCTGCAATGCCTATCCAGTACACCAGGGCGATGCCTGGGTGCGTCCGCTTCCGGCAACCGCCATCCAGCCCAAAGGTGCAGAGCGGACGGACGATGTTCGCGACTCGCTCTACGCGCGCGTCTGCTGGGAACAGCAACAACCTCCTGCCCTGATCTATGCGCCTGCCGACAACGATGGACGACCCTGGGAGGCTGTGGGATCGAAGTTGTACACGATACGCGATGGCAACCTTCAGTATCGCAGTGTCCAACAGCGCATCCTGACCCGTGTGGCGATCAACCGGCGGCGTGGTACTGCTCAGGAGCAGCGCCTCTACTCGCTGCTGGCGATCCGTGAAACGACGGAAGCGAATAAGCAGCGCGTTCCAACCCGCTTCCGCGGCAGCGTGGCGCTCCCGCCGTTCGCTGAGGCGCAGGTACGCAGCGCGCTCACCCGGATCACCCATCTGGGTGGACGGCAGACCAGTGGGTTAGGAGCGGTTCGGGTCGAAACGCCCGAGACCATTGTCGCTCCCGAAGATGCGCGGCAGGTGCTGCAGCGGGTCGAAACAATGACGCGGCGCTTCCGCGAGCAGGCCAGGCTGTACGAGGGCCTTGGCGGCGCGCCGTGGTCGATTGAGGGGAGTATCTTTACCATCAATCTGCTGGCTGACGTCATCCTGCTCGAACATGGCTGGCTGCCGACGCAGGAACTGAGCGCCGGGCAGCTCAAGGAGCTGACCGGCATCGAAGCAACCCTGCTGCGCGCCTTCACCACCACTAAACTCGTCGGCGGCTGGCACACGCTCTGGCAGCGCCCCAAACCGACTGGCGTGGCAGTGGCGATGGGAGGGCTGTATGTGTTCCAGACCAACCGACCGCTCACCGAAGAAGGCTGCCAGCGTCTGGCGCAACTCCAGATCGACGGCATCGGCGAACGCCGCGCCGAGGGATATGGTCAGATACGCATCTGTGATGAGTTTCATCTACGCTAAGGAGCCACTATGAGCATTGATGTGCTGGATCCGAAAATCCTGCGCCGTAATCTGTTGCTGGAAGCGGCAATTGATAAGCAACTCGACGCGCTGGTCCGGCAGGCGAACCAGACGGCTGCTCTGCTCGAAAGAACAGCAATGGAGGAAAACCAGTTGCGCAACCTGCTTAACGTCGCTGTCACCTCAGGCTCGCCGGAGGTGGTGATCAACTTTATTCGCTACCAGATCGCCCGCGAGAAGGACAAATGGGGGCGCGGAGATAATGAGTTCGGCCATACCGTGATTCGGGATTTGCGTGAGACGGTGAACCAGCTTGCCGGCACTGTCGAAAAACACGTAAAGAAGAACATGCCCGACGCGCCTGAGGCTGAGACGCTACACCAGACCGCCTATGTGCGCCTGATGCAGCTCTACCTCGGCTATCTCAACCGGGCATTCTACTATGGTAAAAAAACAGGTGACTTTAAGCGGCTACGGGGGAACGCCAATGGCTGATGAATACTCCTTCGAGGCGCTGCGCAACCGCCTGACCGTGCGCGGTGAACTGACAGCGTTGACCGGTCTGCGCATTGGCGCAGGTCGGGATACCGGTGTTGTCGCTAATGATCTGCCGGTATTGCGTGACGCGCTGGGTGCGCCGTTTATCCCGGGTGCATCGCTCAAGGGCGCCTTCCGTGCCCGCGTCGAGGCGTTGATCCACAGTGTTGCGCCCGACCAGGCGCGTGATCTGAAGGAGATCGAAAATGTGATGCGTCAGGGCATGGCAGAGAAGAAGGATGCAGACATCTGGCGCGAGTCGACCATGATCGAGTTGACCTTCGGCGCGCCCTGGATCGCCGGACGGATCTTCTTCAAGGACGCGCTGGTGAAGCCGGAACTCTGGTTTGGCCAGTTTGAGGTGCGTAACGGCGTGGCGCTCAACCGCGACACCGAGTCGGTCGAGCAGGGGCTGCTGTACGATTATGAAGTGGTTCCGGCAGGCACACGCTTCGATTTTGAGCTGACGCTGGAGAATGCCGCCGACTGGCAACTCGGCATGGTGCTGCTTGCATTGCAACCCTGGGAACGCGGCGAAATGCAGATCGGCGGTTTTCGCACCCGTGGGTTAGGGCACGTGCGCCTGGAGCGCGTCCGGCGTGACTACGTCGAATTACACGCTGGCGATGCTGACAGTCTGCTCGCCTTTCTCGACGGAAGCGGCAGTCACGAGCCGACCGAAGAGCAGGTGAGCTCCTGGAAGCGTGCCTTCCGTGATGAATTGCAGCGCCGCGCGACTGCAACAGCGAGGGAGTAAGCGACAATGCACAAAGCGACCTTTCTCGAAGGAACGATTGATTTTTCCATTACCCCCGACGGACCGATCCTGATCAAAGCGGGGGAGACCGGCGGCGCCGACCCGACTCTGCCCGATATGGAATTCGTGCGCAGCCGGGGGCAGATTTACATCCCCGGTCCGTCGCTCAAGGGGGTCGTGCGCGCCCAATGCGAACGCATCTGCCGCTCGCTCGACAGCGAACAATTGCAACAGGCGCGTCAGGCGTATCGTCGCCGGCTGAGCCAGGATGAACCGATTGTGCCGCTGGCCGATAACCCTCTTGGCGCGGGCACCTGCTACAACGGGCTTGACGATATGAACTACAGCTCGGGCCGGGCGATTGAGGGCATGAATCTGAAGGGAGCGGATCGCACAGCCGTAATCTACCGCCGTTCCTCGTTCGTGAGCCAGATCTTCGGCCACACCAGCCTGGCCGGGCGGGTGCGCTTCGCCGACGCTTACCCCGAAGGAAAACTCGAGGTCGAGCAACGCAACGGGGTGGCAATTGACCGCATCTACGGCTCGGTAGCAGTTGGTCCGTTCAACTACGAAACGGTTGTAAGCGGGACGTTTCGTACCAGCATCTACTTCAAGAATCTAACCCTGGCGCAATTTGCATTGCTTGGACTGGCGCTGCGCGATCTGGCAGAGGGGCGTGTCGCGATTGGCTTCGGGAAGTCACGCGGTTTGGGGCGGGTGAAGGTGGAATTCACCGCGTTGAGCCTCTCCTACCCGACCTGCACCCTCACCAACGGAGAGATACGTCTGCTCAACGGGAAGCGTGTCGCTACAGCCAGCGAACTGGTTGGACTGGGCGCACTCTGCGCCGATGACGCCTATCGCGCGTATGCCCTGCCGGAAGAAGATCGGGTTCCTTTGCCGGCAGGAATGACGTACACCGAAGACGAATTCCTCGGCGTGCGCCTGAATGTGAGGGGCAATGACGCGGTGCGCAGTCTGTGGCGAGCATGTATGCCCGCCTGGCGCAGGGAGATCGGGCTATGAGTGGCTATGTGTACCGTATCTGCCCGCTTGACTCTGCGCAGCTGAAACAGCTTGCTGCTGAGATTGTCGGTCTGTCCTGCTGGAGTTTTGGCGGCGCGGCGCTGTGGGACCTCGACCCCGGGCAAGGAACTGCCAATCTGCGCCCGATCAAGGCCCTGGGCAGACTGGAGGACCTCGATCTGCGCGGCGACTTCGGCCACATCTTTTCGGAGCGCGCCGAACTGCGCTGGAAGCGCCGCGATGACGGCGCCTACGATGTGCTGGCGCTCAGTGAGCAGCCGCTCAGCATCGCAGGAGCGCAGACCCTGGTCGAGGGATGGGAGGCGCGCGAACATCACGAGCGCAAGATGATCCAGAGCGGCCAGTACCCCCCGTTGAAGTACCTGACTTATCACGCGCCGAACGGCGCTGTACAGTTTCTACGCTACGCGGGAGTGAACAATGAGTGAACGTAACCGGTTCGGCAACCAGCCCCCACTGCCCAAACCATATGCATTTGTGCCATTGCTGGAGGGACAGCAGGATCTGGCGAAACCTGTCGGACACCACCGGTACCAGCCGGATACCCTGAGCGGCGTGCTGCGCGCGACGATAGTGGCACGCTCGGCAGTGCATGTTGCCTCAGGACTATTGGAGCAGACCCGTGATCCGAAGTATCCCCTGATCAAGGCTCACTTCCGTGTCAACGGCAAGATCGCCATTCCAGGGACCTCCCTCAAGGGTTGTATCCGCAGCATCGTCGAGGCCATCAGCCGTTCGGCAGTCCACGTCACAAAGGCGCGACCCTTACCGGACGAGACACTTCCATCGCGCTCGGTCGATCAACTCGATCCTGCCGCGCGGCTCTTCGGCGCGCAGGGGTACCAGGGTGTGGTGCGCTTTGCCGACGCTGTTCTGATCGAGGGGAAGATCATCACCGTACCAACGCCGCAACTCTTCCGCCCGCGTGACACCTACTCAGACGAACAGCAACCGCGGGGGCGTAAGTTCTACATGCATGGCGAACTGGCGAGAGGCGACCTGCCGCTGGAAGCCTGCGATGCAGGGAGTCGCTTCGGTCTACGCATGGACTTCAACAACCTGACACAAGGCGAACTGGGTCTCATCCTGATTGCGCTGGGTCTCGGCAAGCCACGGCTATGGCCCAAACTCGGCGGCGGCAAACCGGTCTGTCTGGGCACTATAGAGGTGCTCGACCCGCAACTCACCATTGATGATCCGCGCGCAAGTTACCGCGACTTCGACGCAGTCGCCGCTCTGCAACCGCTCCAGCCGCTGATTGACGCAGCGCGCGCCGAGCGACTCGTGCTCGACGACCAGCTCAACCGCCTCGCCGACATCCTGCGCTGGCCGCGCGGAGAACGGAGGTGCCCGGATAGGAGCTATTGAAGAGATATGAACACGTTCCAAACCGCCGAACTCCTGGCCGCCGACCTGTCCGGCGCGCAGGTGGATCACAACGAGGCGCAGAAGGTCCTGGCGTATGTGCGCAGCCAGCGCAGCAGCAAGGCGCTGTTCGACTATTTGCAGGCAGTGGTGAGTAACGGTCGGGCAGTGATCCGCTCGAACCAGACCTTCGACTATTACCGTGACCTGCAAAACGCCTGCCTGCGCCATTTGCGCGGCATGGAGTACGAGGAACTGATCTGGACGCTTGGCTGGGCCATTCGCCTGATGCGCTATTACCGCGAGTTCCCGGAAAAGGCGCCAAAGCGCCCGGTAGCCGGCGGTGGCACGTCACAGCCGGAACCAGCGGCAAAACAACCCTCCGCTCCGACGCCTGCGAAAGCGACGCCTGCACAGAGCAGCGCAGCAGCGCCGGCAAAGCCGGCTTCGGGTGTTGCGCTGCAGGTGGGAAGCGTTTTCACCGGTAAGGTGATCGAGGGTGATGAAAACTACTTCGCTATTGAAGTGCCCGGGTACAGCCAGGACAGGGTCATTGCTGTGCTGAAACGTGACGCAAACACGCCAAAGTTTGCCGTAGGCAAAGACCAGGCGCGTGTGGAGGTTACAGGCATCCGTGAGTCGCGCAGCGGCAGGACTATTCTCGATGTGCGCCGGGCGGCGAAGCGGGGGGGATAGGGTATGGTTCCGATCGGGCTGTTTCCGCCTGACAATTGCTCCGCGGGTTCACATAACCGGGTATCCAGCTTGTCAGGCGGGTTTGAACGTTGCCTGTCCGCGCGGGTATCCAGCGTCGGCATCGGCGTCGCGCGCCGGGCGCAGCGCCGGTTTGCGCGTTGCCTGCGCGCGGGTCTCCGGCGCTCCGCTCAGCGCCGAGGGAAAGCTGTGAAAAGGCAGCGTTTTCCGACGGCGTAGGGGTTCACATTTGGGGTAAAGCGTCGGGTGCGCGGGCGTCCCGCCCGCCATGGCCTGGATGCGGGCAAGATGCCCGTATACCCGGGAGAAGTGTGAACACATATCCGACAGCTTGCTACGGCCGCTCGGCAATGGTACGATGTGCCTATGCGCGGCATAGTCGCATCTAACAGAATATTCACTCTTCCAAGAACTTCCTGGTTCATACCGGTGTTGAATGCTTGATCACAGGCAGGCTCTATGGTTGCTCCCGACCAGAGGCGGATCAATACCGTGATCCAGACCATTGTTGAACGGCTGATCACCCATTATCAGCCTGAGCTGATTGTGTTGTTCGGCTCATTTGCTACCGGTGAGCCGGATTCGGACAGTGATATTGATCTGCTTATCATCAAAGAAACTACCGACCCTCCCTTAGAGCGACGTGTTCAGGTACGCCGGCTGATAGCCGATCCTGAGCGCCGCATCCCTTTCTCCCCGCTGGTACTGACTCCTGAGGAACTGACCCGGCGGCTGGCGCTGGGCGATCCGTTTTACCAGCAAATTCTTGAGCGCGGAAAGCCCCTTTATGTCCGCAACTGAGTCTTCTTTGCCAGACGACTGGTTTGATCACGGTGATCTGGACTTGCAAGCGGCAGAGATTCTCTTGAGGCAGGGCGGCCCTCTTTCAATTGTCGCCCTTCACCTTCAGCAGGCACTGGAAAAGTATCTCAAGGGTTTCTTACTCGCGCAGGGCTGGCCATTACGCCGCGTCTCCACGACCTGGAACTCCTCATCCAGGAAGCGATCGCTCGTGATGCTGATTTTGGTCCGTTCCTCGCTCCGTGCCAGAGAATTGCAGAGTACTACATTGAGACGCGCTATCCCATCGGTGTACGCTCACCACTGCACAGCGAAGTTCTCGAGACTGAACTGAGCACGGCATGTGCCCTGATCCATTTGATTCGACAGAAGATGACCGCGTGTTGATGCAACTTCAAGCAGTGTCGCCAGTTCCATCTGGTATCAGGCTACCCGAACAAGCGCTCGGTCGGCACGTTCCAGTTGGGGATGATCGTGGAGGGAATGGCGGCCTGCCCGCGGTAGACATGTTCGGCGTGGTAGAGCTTGCCGGCCAGGGTGAGCAGTTCCACGACGCGGTGGCCCGGGTCGGCGATCCAGTACTCGCGCACGCCCGCGGCGGCGTACAGGTCGCGCTTCTCGCGCCGGTCGTAGCTGGCCGTGCCGGGGGAGACCACTTCGACCACCAGGTCGGGCGGGCCGACGATGCGCTGCGCGGTGATGGTCGCCGCTCCGCCACGGAGGATGACGATAAGGTCGGGCTGCACCACCGTGGTGGGGCCGAGTTCCACGTCAATCGGCGCCGTGAAGACCCGTCCGTGGCCGGCGAACTGCACGTGCTGCATCAGGTAGTAGAAGATCAGACCACTGGCTTGTTGATGGCCAGGAGTGGGCGCGGGCGCCATACGCAGGTCTCCGTTGATTAGCTCGTAGCGCTGGCCGTCGTCGGGGAGGCGCTCATAGTCGGCGACCGTCCAGCGTCCGCCGGGGGGTGGGGGCAGGTGGGTCACCGGCCCGGCGACGGGAAGGATGTCGGTGGTCATAGGCGTGTCCTGGGGGTTGAAACAAATCTGCGGGTCATCCGACGAAACATCCGTGCAGCTTCCCCGCTCTGCGACAGGATACGAAAGGAATTCGCTGCCGTTGGTTCCAAGACAGATAGGGGCTTGGGGAAACCTGGTTTCCCTACACCCTCTTGCGCCATTGTACCATCCCAGGAGGCTAATATGGACTTCGCCGAAGAATTGCGCCTCTTCCGGGAGCGCTGTAACTCAACGACCTTCGCCGGGCTGGTCATTCCCGGCACGTTGCAGGCAACCACTGCTGCTCTGTTGATCGGCGCGCTTGAACCACAGCGGGTTGCCTTCTTGCTGACGCCTGACTCCCAAAAGATGCCCGATGATGTGGCCCGCAAGCTTGGGTTTGATAGCGCTCCGCAGAACTGGCAGCGCTACGATGAGGATCATACTGATCCCTTGCAGATCTATCGCTCATTACGCAAGATCATCGAGGCATGGAACGATCTCCCGCGCGAGCGTCTGGCGGTTGATGTGACCGGCGGTACGAAGCCGATGTCGATCGGTCTGGCCAAGGCCGCCTATGTCTTGAATCTTCCGGCGCTCTACGTCGAAAGCGAGTACGTCAGTACTGGCGATGGTACAGAGCGGAAGGTGCCTCGTCCAGGCTCCCAGTACCTTGCGCCGCCACCCGACCCGTATATTGTCTTTGGCGACCTGGAGGCCGCTGAGGCGACCCGCCTCTACGAAGCGCACGATTATGCCAATGCGGCGCGGATCTTTGCCGACCTGGGGCGGCGCGTGCCGCCGCCTGATGGGCCACGTTATGCCGCGCTGGCGACTCTTGCCGCTGCGTATAGCGCCTGGGATGCCTTCGACCTGAAGACCGGGCGCGCTAGCCTGGAGGAGTTCCTCTCCTTAGTGCCTGAAGAGCGTGAGCTTGTCGCAACCATCGCCATCCAGGCGCAAACCCTGGAGCGTCTGGAGCAGGTGGCCCGCCAGGCCGCCAGTCGTGGTGACGAGGCGCTTGCAACTCTCGCCAATCCCGACGCGGTGCTGGCGCTGCTTGGCTCGCTGTACGCCAGCGCGAAGCGCCGCGAGGCGCAGGGGCGCTACGATACCGCTGCGCTGTTGCTCTACCGTTGCCTGGAATTGATCAGCCAGCATCGCCTGGCCACCTGGGGCGTGTTGAGTGAGCGACCGGATTTCACTGCTGCGCAAGAGCGCAAGCCCGATCTGGAAAATCGCTATGAGGACGTCCAACGCGCGCAGGGTCGTCGCCGGCCTTATCGGCTGCCCGACCGCGCCGTTGGCCTCTTTGTCGGCTATATGCTCCTGGCCGCGCTCGACGATCCGCTCGTGCGCGGGTATGACATTGGGCGGATCGAAGCGCGGAGTGACGCGCGCAATACCTCAATCCTCGCCCACGGCTATCGGCTGATCACCCGTGACGAGTATCGCCAGTTCGCCGAGGTGGTGGAAGAGTTGCTCGTTCGCCTCCTCGTGTTGCTCGGTCACGACCGGGCCGCCTGGGAGCGGGCTAGCCGCTTCGTAGACCTTCCGCGGCTCGCGATGCGGTGACGATGCCCGGATCGTCTGGCGCCTGCGGGCTTTGCCCGTGGCATGCAACAATAATTACGTTGGCCCTCAACCGCCCCGTCACACCAGGAGGAGGCCAGTGACTTCTCCGTTGCGTCGTTGTGGCGGCACGAAGGGCGATTCGCGGCGCGCCTTCCACCGGCGCTTGTTCCTGGTCCGGCGCATAGTGCGCGGTCCTGCCGATGCGACGACGCAGATCGCCGCGACGCGGGCTGCCTGGAGTGACGATGTCGAGGATATCCTTCCCTCCGACGCCCGAGCCGCGCTCCGCCACGGCAATGGCGGGCCAGTATGTGGAATGAGAAGCTACGATGAGTCAGCCCTCACTGAACGACCTGTTGCGCCTGTTTCTGGAAACCCGCGTGCCGGTGTTGTTTCTGATCGGCTCGCTGGCCCTGGCGATCCTCGGCAACGCCGTCTACGAATTGCTGACCGGCGTGTTCGGGGCCACGCCGCAGTTTCTCGTTGCCCTGATCGGCGGCGCGGTCCTGATCTTTGCCTTTGTGGTGGTCGGGTTCCAGCGCTTGCTGCGCGCGATCCAGAGCCGGGGCAGCAAGTTTGGGGGGCTTGAACCGGATCAGCAGGCGCCGCCGCATGCCGGCCTGATTCTGCCGGTGAGCCCGAACCCCAAGGCAGCCGATGCGGAGATTATCGCCTGGCACCTGCGTCAGGCGACTCTGCGCCACTGCTGGTTGCTGGTATCGCCCGAGGTTGCTGACAGCGAGCGCCTTCGCGATCTGAAGCGGTCGTTACTGGAACGGAATGTGACTCCTCACGTGCTGCTGCTTGGCGACGCCATCCATGTCGACCAGGTCTACGCGGATGTGCGTGAGGCGATCGAGCAGGCCCGCCCGGTGCGCGATGCCTGGCCGCTGATTGCCGACATCACCGGAGGCACCAAGGCGATGACCGCCGGTATTCTGCTGGCCTGCCTCGATGCCGATGTGCCTGTGCAGTACTGGGTCGGGCCTCGCGATCAGCAAGGCAATCCCCTCCCCTCGGAGAAGAGCGGCGCGATGAAGGTGGTGATGCGCCCGGTCTCATAAGTGAGGTTTCGAGCCTATGTCTGTGCTTGTACTGAACTACTCCCATCCGCTCACCGAGACGCAGCTTGCGACGATTAGGGCGATAACCGGCGAATCGCCGGAGGTGCGCAACCTGGCTGTGCAGGTTGATCGCGCCCGCCCCCTGGCCGAGGTCGCCTGTGATCTGGCCGATGCGGCCGGCTTGAGCCCCGCCGAATGGCAAACCACGCCGCTGGTGCTCAATCCGCCTGCCCTTGCCCCGGTGGCCCTGGCGCTGATCGCCGAGATCCACGGGCGGGTCGGTAGTTTTCCGACCATCCTGCACATTCGGCCGGTGGAGGGCAGCGTGCCGACGCGCTACGAGGTGGCCGAGGTGGTCAATCTGCAGGCCCTGCGTGAAGCGGCGCGCAGGCGACGGTAGCGAGGAGCAGGCAGCCCGTGGCGCTTCACGGCCCCGCAGGTTCAGGCGGCGCTCCTACGGCGCGCGCACGCCGAGCGCCACGCGCCCGCCGGGCAGCACCCAGCCGCCCTCCGGCGGTGAGGAGCAGGCAGCCCGTGGCGCTTCACGGCCCCGCAGGTTCAGGCGGCGCTCCTACGGCGCGCGCACGCCGAGCACCACGCGCCCGCCGGGCAGCACCCAGCCGCCCTCCGGCGGTTCGGAGCTGACCACCTGGTTGGGCCTGTAGCGGTCGAAGACGTCGGGGATGCGCTCACGGTCTTGCAGGTCCACGATAATATTCTCGCGGGGAATGCCCCGCCGCGCCAGATCCTCGATCACGTTCTCAACCTTCTCGCCGCGGATGTTCCACGAGACCTGGATGGCCCCTGGCTCAGGCGGCGCGGGGGGCGTGTCTTCCACCACCCAGGCCAGGACCCAGCCCGTGTAGCCGACCAGATTCGGGTCGAAGTTTTGCTTCACCCGTACCAGATACCAGCCGGGCTGGCTGGTCGTGTCGAGGATCTCCAGCAGATCGCCGTTGCGCAGGTAACCGCCACGTGATGACTCGTCGGGCCGCAGGTAGAGCATCCCGAACGGGCCGGGAACGTCCTGCCCCTGGAAGCGGTAGCTGGGCAGAGGTCGAATGGCAGCCAGGTGACGGTAATCGTACTTGATGCCGAGAATGCGGCTCTCGCGCAGGTAATCCTGCAACCGCAGGGATATGCCGGTGGGCAGACCATTGAGCAGCAGTTCATACTGGCCGCTGCGAAAGCCGTCGGGCAGCCGGTTGAGGCGCAGGTCGATCCGGCCCGGTTCGACGCGCTGCACGATCAGCCCGATGGCGGGGCGACTGTCGCTGGCCGGCGCGGGTTGCAGGGTGACAGTGTTGATGAGGTCCAGTCGTTCGCCGATCAGGGTGAATTGTAGCGGCAGCCGACCTACGAAGACAGAGTCACGCTGGCCCTGATCGGGAACCTCGAACTGCTGCACCACGAAGGGGGGCGCGGGGGGCGTATCGGTGGGCATCAGGGACGGCAGAGGAAGCGCCGTGGCAGAACCACCGTCGATGGTCGGGGTTGTGACGGGGGTGGTAGTGACAACAGTGGCAGGCTCTGCTCCCACCGGGGTCGGGCCGGCGCCGGCAACCGGGCTGCCGGTGAGGGGCGGAGTGGCCGTGGCGTCTACCGGGTCAGCGAATGGCGTTGGCGTAGACACTCCCACCCCTGCCGCAGGCTCTCCCGTTGCTGGCGCGGGCGCTCCCGCGAAGGGGCGGGCGAAGCTGACGATGGCCAGCCCCAGGCTGACGGCCAGCACTACGGTCAGACCGGCCCAGAGCAGGCGCGCGGGCCTGAAGGAGCGTGTGGACAGGCGCACCCGTCGCAGGTCATCGAGCATAGCCCGGGCGTGCGGGTAGCGATCGGCCGGGTTGGGCATGAGTGCCTTGAGCACGATCCGCTCCAGATCGGAAGGGATCGCCGTTGCCCCGTCTGTTGGCAGCAGAAGGGGCTTACTCTCGTCGGGGCCGCGATCGGGTGGCGGCGCGCCCACCAGCAGATTGTAGAGCACCGCCCCGGCGGCGTACACATCGGCGGCCGGGGTGATCGGCGCGCCCGGGCGGCGCTGCTCGGGGGCCGAAAAGTGGCGCGTGAAACCGCGCACGACCATGCGGTTGTGGCGCTGCGAGATGCCAAAGTCGAGCAGGTAGAGTTCGCCGCTGAGGTGGTGGACGCGCAGATTCTCGGGCTTGACGTCACAGTGGACAATCTCGCGGCTGTGGAGGTAGGTCAGGGCCTCGAGGAGCTGGCGCATCCAGCGCAGGGCGGTGGGCAGATCGGGGGGACCCTGGCGGAGATAGCTTGCCACGTCGCGCCCGCGGATGTACTCCATGGAAACGCAGAGTTGCCCGTCGAAGAAAAACGCATCGTAGACCCTGGGCAATCGCTCGTGACTGAGCTGACGCAGCAGTTCACGCTCTTCGAGCAGGGCGTCCTGCTTGCTGTCTTCGGTGGTCTTGCTGGCCTTGATCACGACCTCCTGGCCGCGCTCAATATCGAAGGCGCGGTAGGTGGTGCCAAAGCCTCCCTGGGCGCTGAGCAATTCACGGATCTGGTAGCGTTCCTTGATCGTCTGGCCGATCGGCAGGATTGCTGCGGTATCGCGGGTCGGTCCGGTCTGCGCATCGGGTTCCGTCGCAGCCGGCTGCTCCGGCGCTGGCAGGGTGGTCGGCGTCGGGGTGGTGGCGGGCCGAACCGCAGGCTGCCAGGCGTAGCCGAGGCGTCGCAACTCATCGAGCATGGCCTGCGCGTCGGGGTACCGATCGGCCACATCGTAGCTCATCGCCTTCAGCACCACCTGTTCGAGTTCGATGGGGATGGACTGGCTCTCCTCACTGGGGAGCCGCACGGTGCGATCGTGGCGGTCGTCGCGAAACGGCGGCTCGTAGCCGGTCAGGAGCAAGTACAGGGTGGCGCCGACGGAGTAGACATCGCCAGCCGGGGTGGGGATAGCGTTGGGGTCGTACTGTTCGGGAGGCGAAAAGCGTGGCGAATGGGCGCGGATGGCCGCCTGCGCAATCGGTTGAGACAGGCCGAAATCGAGCAAAAAGATCTCGCCGGTCTCCATGTGCACGCGCAGGTTGGCGGGCTTGACATCGCGATGGACGATGCCCCGGGCGTGGAGGTAGGCGAGGGCCTCGAGAGTCTGACTGATCCAGCGCAGGGCGGTGGGCCGGTCAGGCGGCTCGGCGCGCCGATCGGGGCCGCGGGGCAGCACATAGCTCGACACATCGCGGCCAGGGATGTACTGCATAGCAACGCAGAGCTGACCCTGGTGAAAGAACCCGTCGTACATCCGGGGCAAACGGGGATGTTCCAGGCTCTTCAGCACCTGAAGTTCGCTCAGCAGCGCATTCTGCTCGATATCTCCCGCCGTCTTGCTGACCTTGATCACCACCTCGCGCCGCTCAGCGGTGTCGAAGGCCAGATAGGTGGCGCCGAACCCGCCCTGTTCGCTGATTGCGCGGCGAATGGTGTACCGCTGGTTCAGGGTTACGCCTGGCTGAATGGTCATGCGTCGTTAGAGCGTTGGATTCGATGAGTCTGATATCAGCAGCGGGGAAAGCCGGTTTCCCCCCGCCCCTCTTCGCAGCGCGATCCGCAACCTGCAATCGAAAACCGTATTACCCCTCCAGATTCAGCACATAACCCAGCCCACGACGGTTCACGATCAAATCCCTGGCGGCCTGGGGGTCAGCGGCGCGGAG